>NZ_RAWB01000242.1 GCF_003612055.1 Corallococcus llansteffanensis | reverse complement strand
GGCGGCGGGGAGGGAGCTGGCGTACCAGTCGCCCGCGACGGGGACGCATTACACGTGGAAGGGGAGTCTGGGATTGGCGCCGGGCTGGGCGGGGGGCGCGCCGGCGACGGCGGCGGAGCAGCAGGTGGTGAGCGCGTGCCTGGCGGCGCACGCGAACAAGTACGGCGTGCACGTGGACATCTCCGTGCTGGGGCGCGACGCGGTGGGCGGCGCGGTGCCGTACACGACGGACGAGCTGAGCACCTACAGCGAGCGCGAGGCGTGCTTCTTCGGCAACCTCTTCACGGGCGAGGGCCTGTTCGCGGCGAATGACGGCGCCTACCTGGACTACGACGAGAGCACGGTGCGCACCTGCGGCCTGTCGGCCTGGAGCGACACGGCGGCGTGCCTGCCGCTGACCCACGTGGGCGCGTGCCGCTACTACTGCACGCTGGACCCCACGCGGACCTACTACACGCGCTGCACGTACAACGGCGTGACCTACCGCCCCGTCACCACGCGCATGCAGCCCCAGGACATCTACCGCTGCGGTGACGGCGCGTGCCAGCTCACGGAGAAGTGCGGCACCAGCAATACGGCGCTCAGCTGCGCTGCGGACTGCGGCCCCTGTCCGTAATCACCCGCCAGGGGTTTCCGGGGGAGGGGCGCGGAGCCGGCGGCGCTCCTCCAGGCCGGGTGTACCCATGTGAAGGCGTGTCACGGAAGCCGGGGGCGGCTGACGGCTTGCGTCCTGACGTAAATGACCAGCGGGTGCCGGTCTGCATCGAGTTGGGAAATCGAGATGATCCCGGATGGGCCACCCTCGAAGAGTCCAAGCCGGGCAAGATCGCGACCGTTCAAAATGTTGTTGGTTTTTTCGTCGAACGTTGGCATTGGGCATCCTCCGGAGTGAGAGGGGTTGAGGGGCGTTGAACCCGCCGCATCGTTCTCCTGGAGCGAGGCGGGCACTACCATGCACCTCCCTTCGCGCGAATCCCTCTCGCGCAGGTACAAGGGATTGTCCGCATGGCCCATCCGTCCAACCCGCCGCTCTCCAGCGGCGTCGTGCTCTTCACGCAGGGGGATACCTCCTACGAATTCTTCCGGGACCTGGCGGGACGCGGCTGTTCCCGACGCTGGGAGGCAGGCTGCGGCCAGACGCTTTCGCGTTGGTGGGTCTGGGGATGGACCCTGCGCGCTGACGCCTTGGTGCTGGCCCTGGTGCTGCTTGCCACGGGATGCGCCTCCGTGCCGCAAGCGCCTGGGCGTGGCCGAAGCTTGAGCTACGCGCCGCGAGAGACCTCCTCGCCCGCGTGGGTGGAGACTCCGGGAACGGGAGAAGGCAGCAGGGGTGCAGCGGTTGGGGGGAGGGCCCGGAGCGCGGCATTGACGCGTCAGGCAGTCCTCGACGCCACGGACGAGGTGAAGGGCTTCCTGGCCAGCGTCGAAGCCGCGTTCTCCAAGCTGGCGGCCCGTCCTCCAGCCCTCGGAGGATGGGGCCTCACCGGCATCTTCACGCGCTACCTCGACCAGGGCTCCAAGCAGGTGACAGGGCTTCATGCCGCGATTAGGAGCGCCACCGCGTTGACGGATGCAGCCTCGGAAGTCGGCGACACGGAACTGGAGTTGGGCCTCCTGCGCATGACGGGGCCAAAGCTCCAAGCGGCTCAGTTCGGGACGCTCCTGCTGGCCACCTGGGTGGACTTCCTCCACCTCGCGGACGCCGTGCTCCGACACTGCCCCCTGTGCAGCGTCGAGAAGCTCTTCGTCGACCTGCAGCGCGTGCAGGGACTGATGGAGCCCACGCTGACGGACCTCGCTTCACTGGACCCGGAGCGGGTGGAGGCGGCGACCACCGCGATGCCCGAACTGATGGGGAAGCTGACGCGTGAATTCGACACGCTCCAGCGGGAAACCCGCGCGACCCTGAAGTTGGGCGGGCAGGTCATCGCGGCGATGCAGGCGGTGGAGATGGTCACGATGATTTCCACGCTGAAGATGTCCCTGCCACGACTGCCGCCCTCGGCACCCGCCACGCTCGGCGTGGGCCTCGTGATGAGTTCGGGTGGAGTCATGGTCGGCTCGCGGATGGTTGTCTCCGCCGAGTGGGTGGAAATGATGCGAAGGCTCGTGCAGGCGGGCGTCATCTCCGTTCCTGCCGTCAGCGCGGCCGTCCTCATTCAGGGCGGACAGGTCATGATGGCCCAGGCGCATCAGGGCTTGCCCAAGGGCGTGCGCGAAGCGCTGGGGGACAGCCCTGAAGTGCGAGGCATGCATGAAACCGGCAGAGCGGGGGCGGGCATGTCGGATGCTCCGAAGCACCATGTGCTGCCGCAAGAGCACCGCGAATGGTTCGAGCAGCGCGGCTTCAAGGGTGCCATGGATATCGACCAGTTCTGCGTCCGGTTGGAGCGGGCCCACCACGAAGCGATTCACGGTGGAGGAGACTGGAAGCTGGGGCGCATGTGGCCCGGAGAATGGAACCGGATGATCACGGAGGCGCTGCACGAAGCTGAGACCACGGCAGGTCGGAGGTTGACGCGCAGCCAGGTCCTGAACATCGTCGCGGAGCGGATGAAGGAGTACAAAGTCCCGATGAACTTCGTCACTGGAAGAAGTCGATGAGCGAGGATCGTTCCTGGGAAGGTCACTGGAAGACCCGCCTTTACGAGAGGGTCCGCGAGCGTGGATACGATTCGCTCACCGCCTTTGCAAAGGTCCGTCCTACCGCATCACTGGTGGCGCTGGCCGATGAACTGGGACGGGATGACATCGCAGGGATTCAGGTACTGAGTGGCTTGCGATACGAAGCAGAGCAGCACAAGCAGGTAACGGCCTTTGTTCGAGACGTGCTCGTGCGCATGTTGAGTCAAAGCCTCCCCAACGGGTGGCCGGCCGTGCTTGATGACACGAGTCGATTCGTGGTCGCAAAGGCACTTGGCCCCTGGATTGCCTATACCCCAGAGACTCATAAGGAGCGCGCACGCCAATGCAGGACGTCGCTCCTCGCCAATCCGCCCCCTGCTGGCTGGCGTCCGCTCGGTCCTGACGACGAACTGCTCCGGACGCTCCTTCCCGACGAGGAAGTCTGACCCGCGAGGTGCTGCGCATTGCGCATTGCAATGCGCAGCCTTCAACCTGGGCGGACCCGCGTAGCGTGGAGCCGGAAGCGCGTGACGAGCTCCCCCCACCACCGGCCCAGCCTCCCGACGGTGGTCGGGCCATCCTCGCCATGGCGCACGGGGTGGTCCGCGCGGATGGAGTCCCAGCCCCGGTGTTCGAGCACGACGCGGGTGCCGCCGAAGCTGGACTCGAAGCGGACCTCCACCTCCGTGAGCTCATCGGGGGCGAAGTTGCTCGCGCGCCATTGGAAGACGAGCCGCGCGCCGGGCTCCCACACGAGCACGCGGCCGATCTCGAACTCCTCCGTGTCGGAGGACTCCAGCAGGCGGCCGCCGGGGCCGGGAGGGTCGAAGCGCAGGACGCCCCGGGGGACCTGGAGGGCGCGGTAGCGCGGACCCCGGGACCACCAGACGTCGGTCTCCTGGGTGAAGACCTCGAAGGCATCCAGCGGGGACACGGCGACGAAGGTGGTGACGCGGGCGCGGTCCGCGGACATCGTCATGACTTGCGGCCTCCAGGGGGCTTGGTGCCCCGGGTGCGCTCCGCGTGGGCCTTGAAGGCGCCCAGCTGGTCCTCCCAGAAGGACTCCACCTCGTCCAGCCAGCCGCGCAGCGCGGCGAAGGGCTCCGGACGCAGGCGGTAGACGCGCACGCGGGCGTCGTCCGCGTCCACGTTCTCCTCCACGAGCCCCGTCTGCCGCAGCACGCGCAGGTGGCGGGACATGGCCGGAGGGCTCATGTCGAATGCGGCAGCGAGTTCCCCTGCGGGGTGGGGCCGCTGGCGCAGGCGGTCCACCACGCCCCGGCGCGTGGGGTCGGCGAGGGCGGAGAGGGTGCGGTCGAGCGCGGACGGGGTGGCCATGTCCGTACGCTACGCCGGACCCTGGACGCGCTGGGTGAACCACCAGTGGTGGCCCTCGAGGTCGGCGGCGCCGTAGCCGCGATTGGTGCCCCAGTCGTCGCCGTAGTTCTTGGTCTCGGGCTCCTGGAGGATGGTGGCCCCGGCGGCGCGGGCATGGGCATGGTGGGCGTCCACGTCGTCCACGTAGACCATGAGGCTCTGGGTGTTGGCGCCGTCGTGCCGCCGGGGGGTGATGTGCACGGGGCGGCGCTGGGCGGACTCCACCATGACGACGCCGTCGCCGTAGACGAGCTCCGAGTGCACGATGGTGTTGCCCGCCCCTTCGACCTTGAGCCGCGTCTGGAAACCGAAGGCGCGCTCCAGCCAGTCGATGGCAGCGGGGGCGTCCTCGTAGAAGATGAAGGAGGAGATGCGGGGCCAGCCTTCGGGGGTCGGCTTCATGGCGGTGACTCCAGGGCGGATGAAAGTCGTTAACGTCAGGGTGAATGATTAACCCTGACGTTAACGTTCGTCAACCCGGGAGTCGGGCGGCCCGCTAGAAGATGGGGGGCTTCATGTGGATGGGGGGAGGCGCCGGCATGGACGACGGTGGAGGCGCTTCCCGCAGCCCGAGGATGGCGGGCATGGAGGGCGTGAGCTCTCCCACGTAGAGCAGGCCCTGGAAGCCCTCGTCGGCCGGGGCTTCCAGGCGCTGGACGTAGGGGCTGAGTCCGGCGGGGGCCGAAACCCTGGGGGCCGGCGTGGCGCCCACGATGCCGCACGCCAGCTTCCCGCTCCGGTCCAGGTCGCAGCCCCACCGCGTGCCCTGCGCGTAGCTCATCTCCAGCACGACGAGCGAGGGGTAGCCCTTCAGCAGGTGGGCCATGGGCGTGAAGTCCTTGTCCCAGTCCGTGCCCTTCGTGGTGCGCGTGTGCGTGTTGCCAGCGAGCACGACGTGGACTTCATCGGGCTTCCTGGCGCGGCGCTCGGTCCACACCTTGGCCTGGGCCGCGTCGCGTTCGCTGCCGCGCAGCACGTCCGTGTCATAGGCCACCAGCGTCACGCGCTGGCCCGCGGCGCGCAGTGCGCGCACCCGGTCGATGAGGTCCAGGATGGCGCGGCTGCTGCGGCCGTCCTGATAGGGCCGCGACCAGAAGTTGCCCTCCAGCAGCGTGTCCTGATCCGCCGGGGCGCCGGGGCTCGCCAGGTACGCGTCCACGCGTGCCTGCTCCGACGCCGGAAGGGACAGGCCGAGGACGACCGCGAGCCCCGTCTGCCCGGCCTGACACACGGCATGGCCCACCACTTCCGGCGCCTCCCGCGAGCCGAGCTGTTCTCCGATGATGAGCGTCAGCCCGGGGTGCAGCAGCTCCTCCAGGCCTCGCACGGACGTGGTGCACGGACCCGCCGTGGGAGGCTCTTCCTGCCAGCGGTCCAGGTAGAACTCGGGGGCCCTCACGGCGGTGGGCCGCTTCGCCTCCATCACGTTGCCGCTGATGACTTCCACGGAGGGCGCGGACTCCAGGCGGAGCGTGAGGGCCTTCTCCAGCTCCAGGTCCCGGACCCCGTGCTGCGCTCCGCGAAGCATGGCCAGACGTTTGGTCTCGGCGTCGTTCTCCTGGAGGTCGACGGCCTTCACGAAGGGGTTCGACATGTGCTCCCCCCGTTCGGCCGAAATCTTCCACCAGTGATTGCGCCACTCGACGTCGTTGCCCGCCGCCTGCTGGGTCATGCGGAAGATGCGGACGACGGACTGGCGCGGGCTCAGGACGATGCCCGTCACCAGGTAGCGTGTGTGGGTTTCGGCTCGGGAGGCGCTCTTGCCGGGCCCCTTCCACTGGGTGACGAGCTGGTTCGGATCCTCTGTCTCCTCGAAGGTGTGGCCCTGCTCCTCCAGGAGCTGGCGGGTCGCGGCCAGCGCTTCGGCCAGCGGCTTCTGGAAGACGTGCTCGTATTGGGGCAGCTCTGATTCAGGGGTGCGCTTGGAGTGGGCACAACCCACGGACATCAAGGTCACCGCGACGACAATCCAACGACAATGCATCAATGCTCCCGTGCAGAGGTGGATGACGAGTCACCTGACAGGCAACTCCAAACGCACGGGAAAAGCGAGATGGGTGGGCGCGGACTCCGCGGCAGAGTGTCAACGTGACGGCGGGTATTTCTGGAGTTTCCGCTGGAGCGAGCGCCGGTGGATGCCCAGCTTGCGCGCGGCCTCGGAGATGTTGCCCGCGCTGTCCGCGAGCACGCGGTGGATGTGTTCCCATTCCGCCCGCGCCAGGGATGGCGCCTGGAGCGTCTCCGGCGCCGCCACGGAGGGCTCCTCCGCCGCCCTCGCGAACGCCGCCAGGATGTCGTCCGCGTCCGCGGGCTTGGGCAGGTAGTTCACCGCGCCCAGCCGGATGGCATCCACCGTCGTGGAGATGCTGCCATAGCCCGTCAGCACGATGATGCGCGTGGCCGCGTCCACCGCGAGCAGGTCCCTCACCAGCTCCAGCCCGCTGTGCCCCGGCATCCGCAGGTCCACCACCGCGTACTCCGGCGACTCGCGCCCCGCCGCCGCCATCGCCTCCTCGTGGTGGCCCGCCGTCGTCACGTCCCAGCCGCGCTCCCGGAAGGCCCTCGCCAGGCGCTCGCGCAGCGTCGCGTCGTCGTCCACCAGCAACAGGCTGGGGCGGTGGTCCACCGGGGCCGTGCTCACGCCGCCGCCTCCTGCGCGGGCGCTCCCGGCAGGCTCAGTCCCACCGTCGTGCCTTCGCCCGCCTTCGAGCGCAATTCCAATGCACCGCCCAGCTGCTCCGCCAGCGAGCGAGCCAGGAACAATCCCAATCCCATCCCTTCGCCCGGCGCCTTGGTCGTGAAGAAGGGCTCACCGGCGCGGGCCAGCACGGACTCCGGCATCCCCTGGCCCTCGTCGCGCACCTCCAGCCGCGCGCCCGTGCCCTCCGCCCTCGCGCTCAAGGCCACCGGCCCGTTCCCCGGCGTGGCCTGCAACGCGTTCTTCACCAGGCCGCGCAGCACCCGGGCCAGCGCCCGGGGCGGCCCGTGCACCCGCCAGTCCTTCAGCGCTTCGGGCACGTCCACCCGCACGCGCTCGCGGCCCGGCAGCTCCGACAGCGTCTCCTCCACCAGGTGCCGGAGCGGGGTGGGGTGGAAGGGCTCTCCCGTCGTCTGGCCCGCGTCCGCGGACATCTGCACCAGCACGTCCCGGCACCGGTCCACCTGCTGGCGGATGAGCCGCAAGTCCTCGCGCACGGACTCGGAGGGGCTGGACGCGGCGAGCGCCCGCTCCAGCTCCTTTGCCACCACCGCGATGGTGGACAGCGGCGTGGACAGCTCATGCGCCGCGCCCGCCGCCAGCGTCGCCAGCGAGGCCACCTTCTCCTGCCGCGCGTGCCGCGCCCGCGTCTGCGCCAATTCCTGCTCACGCTCCGCCAGCGCCCGCGTCACGCGTTGGATGAAATACACGATGAAGCCCGCCGCCACCGCGAACGCCACCCACATGCCGCTCAGGTGCAGCCGCATCAATTCCGCGTGGTCCGGCCGCGCCAGCCCCGGCAGCGTCACGTCCTGCAACACGAACAGCGAACCGAACGCCAGGAGCGTGAACACCAGCATCGCCCACGTCCGGCGCGCTGGCAGCAGCACCGTGCCCAGCGCCACGTTCACCAGGTACAGCGTCGTGAAGGGGTTGTGCGTCCCGCCGCTCAACGCGAGCAGCCCCGTGAGCACCAGCGTGTCCCAGAGCATCAGCCCGAAGATGGCGGCCTCCGCCACCGGCTGCGCCCGCGACAGGCCCGCGCGCACCGCCGCGTTCGTCAGCGCCTCCACCGCCAGCAGCGCCACCAGCGCCGACACCGGCAGCGCCAGCTTCAGGCCCCACGTCGCCACCACCACCAGCACCGCCTGCCCGACGAGCACGCCCCAGCGCAGCCGCAGCAGCCACACCAGGTTGATGCGCGCCCGGGGCGAAGGTTCGGCGAGGAGGGGCGAGGCGGACGGCGGGGTCGTCATGGCGTGACGGAGGACATCGCCACGGAGCGGGCCACCGTGTCCAGCACCGACGCCGCGGCCTCCTGGGCCTCCAGGGCCTCCAGGTCCACGCTCGCGAGCCACGTGTCCCAGGCGAGCACGAAGACGCGCTCGGCGGACGGCGCGTCCTCGGACAGCGTCAGCCCGTCCAGCACCACCTCCACCGTGGCGATGTTCGACGTGACGAGCCGGAAGGGCAGGGGCTCGCCTCCTCCCGCGGGCACCCGCGTGCCCTCCAGCCACAGCGTCCGTCCCTCCATGTCCACGCCGCTGTCCGCGGAGGGCAGCCCTTCGGCGTCCGCGTCCGCCGGCTCGAAGGTGAGCCGCGCCCGGCAGTAGCGCCCTGGCGCCGGCCGCAGCGTGCCCAGCGTCAGCACGTTCCCGTCCGGCCGCTCCAGCCCGCTGACGTGCGGCGTGCCCAGCTTGAGCGGCGACCCCGCCGAGTGCGCGTGCGCGGTGCCAATGGGAGACAGCGCCCGCAGCAGGCGCCAGCCCAGGGCCTCCTCACAGGGCTTCAGCTCCACGCTGCCCAGCGTCACGTAGCCGCGCGTCAGCGTGAGCGTCTGTCCATCCGCCCGGGTGAGGGTGCGCCCGCCGCTCGAGGCCTCCACGCCGTGCGCGGCGCGGTGCTCCAGCCCCAGGGTGACGTGCACGCCGTCCACGCGCTCGCCACACGCGCCCAGGACCGCCACGGACAGCAGCATCATGAGCCGCGCGAAGGAGGGCATCACAGGTCGTACGCGAGCGAGACCTGCGCGATGGGCGTGGACGACACCCGGCGCAGCTGGTTGACGAAGGGCAGGCGCACCCCGGCCTGGAGCACCACGTCCATGCCCGGGCTGAAGAGCACGTCCGGCGACGCATAGGCGATGAAGCCTCCGCCGTTCGCCTCGGGCTCGCCGTTCGTGTCGGCCGCCTTCTCCACCCGGCTGTCCACGCCCAGGCGCACCGCCCAGCGCGTCGAGGGCTGGTACTGCGCCGCCACCGACGTGCGCACCGACGCGCCCAGCCGGTAGTCCTCGCGGCCGCGCGTGGGCAGGAAGCCCAGGACGGTGGCCCCGAACGACCACGCCCCCCGGAAGCCCTGCCACGCGAGCCCCGCCATGGGGTCCACCGACCCGCTGCCCGGCTGCGCATCCAGCCCCAGCGCCGTCCCGTCCCGCGCGTGCAGCCGGGGGCCCGTGGGCAGCTTCACCCCGCCCACCACGCTGAGGAGCTGGTCCGGTGAGAAGTCCCGGTCCTTCCACACGAACGCCTTCGCGCTCACGTCGATGTCGCCCAGGCCCCAGCCGCGCTCGCGCGCGAGGCTCACGTCCCGCACCTCGCGGGCCTGGAGCGGCAGGTTCACCGCCAGCACCAGCCAGGGCCGGGGCGCGTACGCCACCGCCACGTCCATGCGCAGCTCCCGCAGCCGCTGCGCGTCCAGGCGCTCCTGGCCTTCGGTGTGGCCCCATGCGCGCAGCATCGTGGACAGCCGCAGGCGCCCTTCGAAGGGCTGCTCGCCGCCCATGGACGTGAGCGTGGGGTCTCCACACGCGCAGCTCGCGCAGGCCCACGCCCGCGAGGCGGGGACCAGGAGCGCGGCGCACAGGATGGCCAGGGTCAGGGTTCTCAAGGCGGGCGGACCCTACCGTCCGGCCGTCCCGGTCTCCTGCGGCGAGTTGTCGCAGCCCGCCGGTGCGTCGACCCGGAGACGGACGGACTGTCCGCCCGTCCCGTGAGTTGACGAGCGAACGGGGGCCGCCTGTCCGCCCACTCCCGCAGTGCATAAGTAGAGAATGACATCCACCCGTCCGCGTTGAGGGGGAGAGGTTGGACGCACGGAGGTTCCCATGGGGTTGCTCGCGCCGCTGGGCCGGCTGTTGTTCTCGGTCATCTTCATCACCAGCGGCCTCAATCACTTCTTCCAGCTCCAGGCGCTGACCGCCTATGCGCAGGCGTCCGGCGTGCCCGACCCGCGCCTCGCGGTGCTGGTGTCCGGCGGCGTGCTGGTGGTGGGCGGCCTGTGCGTGCTCCTGGGGGTGTTCGCCCGCCTGGGCGCGGCGATGCTCGCCGTCTTCCTGGTGGCGTCCGCCGTCATGGTCCACCACTTCTGGCGGATGGAGGACCCGGTGCAGGCACAGAACAACCTCATCCACTTCATGAAGAACCTCTCCATGGCGGGAGGCTCCCTGCTCATCGTCTACTTCGGGCCCGGGCCCTTCAGCCTGTCGCGCAAGAAGCGCGAGACGTCCCTCGGAGGCATGAAGCTGGGGACGCCCCTGCGCTGACCCTGCGCGTCACCGCAGGAATCAGGGCGCGCCGACGTGGGAGGCCGCGGCGGTGCGCAGGGTGAAGAACGCGACCTCCGGCGTGCTGCCCCGGCGCAGGTACGGGCCGCCGAAGCCGAAGCCCAGCCCCTGGTTCACGTACAGGTGGTTGCCGTTCACCCGGTAGTGGCCGCGGATGTACGGCTGGCCCGCGCGGCGGAAGAGGGCCTCCGTGAGGCCCCGGACGATGAACTGCCCGCCGTGGGTGTGCCCGGAGAACTGCACCAGGCCCGCGTGCGCCGGCAGCTTCTCCACCGTGGGCGGCGTGTGGGCCAGCACCAGCCGCGTGCCGGACGTGGGCGCGCCCCGGAAGGTGGCCTCCACGTCGTCCATGCGCGTCAGCCCGTCGTCGATGCCCAGCACCGTCACCGGCGCGCCCTTCACGTGCACCACCCTGTGCTCGTTCTGGAGCACCGTGTAGCCCAGGTCCTCGAAGCCCGCGCGCAGGTAGGCCACGTCCACCCAGTGGTCATGGTTGCCCATCACCACGAAGACGGGGCCGTTGAGGCCCTTGAGCAGCTCGCGCACGCGCGGCAGCGGCTTGGGGCTGTGCGTGACGTAGTCGCCCGTGAGGAACACCAGGTCCGGCGCCGCCGCGTTCACCGCGGCCACCGCGCGGCGGATCCGCACGTCCGACGTCGCCTGCCCCACGTGCACGTCCGACAGCTGCGCGATGCGCAGGCCGTCATGCTCCGGGTGGATGCCGTCCAACTGGAGCAGGTGCTCGGTGAGCACGAAGTGGTCGCGCCAGCGCAGCCGCTGGTCGGGGCGGAACGGATCCGGTCCTCGCGCCAGGAGCTCGTTGCGACCGCCCGGCTCCACCTGCAGGGCCTGCGCCCGGGAGGAAGAGGAGGCGGCACCAGCGGCGTGACGGCGGCGGGCGAGTCTCAGACGCATGCGTTCAGATTCCTCCGGCGAGACGAGGGGCAATTGTAGAAGAGCGGTCCGGCGTGTGTGAGGCCCGGGGGCCCGGCCCGCTTGTCCCCCTTGCGGCCAGCACGGGGGTGGAAGCAGAACCGGGTCGCCTTCCGGAACATTTCCGCGTCCTTCCAGGCCCCCGCGCGGGTGGGCCCCGGTGCCGCGTCGTGCGACATGCGATGCCGGGGTGGGACCCACACAGAGGGTCCCTGAGAACGCACGAACCCCCCGGCGCCAGGAGGGCACGCCGAGGGGCCAGGTGCTGCGCGTGAGGGCTGCTTCAGTAGCCGCGCAGGACCGTGAGGCCGTCCGAGGTGAGCACCAGCAGCATGCCGGGCGTCACGGACGGGTCGTAGACGAGCTGGAGGACGCGGTTGGCGCGCACGGCGTCCACCTTCTCCAGCGTCTTGGCGGGCGTCAGCCGGTACAGGCCGCCCGCGTTGGTGGCGATGAAGAGCGAGCCGTCATTGGTGGCGGCCAGGGAGTTGATGGCGTCCAGCGCCCCCACCTCCGCGCCGATGCGCGTGCCCTTCTGCGTGGGGCTGGTGGAGGTGGTGAGCTCCATCTGCCACAGGCCCAGCGACTTGCTGCCCAGGTAGTAGCGCCCGTCCGTCGTCTGCTGGAAGCCGCGCCAGTAGTCGAAGGCCGACTGCGAGTTGAGCTCCGGCAGGTACGAGGACTTCACCTTGGCCGGGTTGATGGCCGTGTCGGTGTTGTCCCAGTCCCCCAGGCGGGGCGAGGGCTTCACGATGCCGAAGTTCCAGTCGTTGGCCATCAGCACGTCGCCGTCCTGCGCGATGCCCAGGCTGTAGGTGTAGCCCGCGTACTGGGAGCCGTTCGAGTCGAACCACACCGGGTGCCGGTGCGCGTTGTATTCCAGGTTGCGGATCCGCGTGACGCCGTGGTTGCTGCCCACGTAGACGTCACCCTTGTTCGCGCCCTTCATCACCGACACGCAGCTGAGCATGCTGCGGTCCTCGTCGAAGTGGTGGTCGTTGCTGTTGCGGATGCCCAGGCTGACGCCCTCGACGACGCGCGGCCCCGTCTGCGTGGCGGTGCCGCCGCCCGGGTGACGCACCGACTGGTTGAGGTGGTCCTCCACCAGGACCTGCCCGCTGAGGGCGTCCAGCTTCACCGCGTCCACGTCACCGTCCTTGTAGTACTGCAGGCGGCGGGCGCTGAACGGGTAGCACTGGGTGTCACCCACCGGCACCTCGCATTTCTCCGTGTCGGTGACGATGAAGTTGGTGTGCAGGCCCGGGTACTCCGGATCCGGCTGGAGGTCCTCCGCGCTGTAGCCCACGTAGGCGCGTCCCGCCGCGCCGCCGCAGATGAAGGTGGAGTTGCCGCCCACGGCGCCCGACACCCAGACCAGCTTCTGCGTGTCCGCGCGCACCACGCCCACGCGGTTGCCGTCCAGCACCCAGAGGTTCTTGCCCTGGTCCAGGCCCACCGACCGCACCTGCCCGATGCCGTAGCGCTGCGAGTAGTTCGTCACCGGATCCGTGGGCCACCGGTCCGTGACGGGCCCGGGCTCCGTGCCGCCGTCGGTGCCCGCGTCCGTGCCGGCATCCGTCCCCGCGTCCGTGCCGGTGCCCGCGTCCGTGCCGGCATCCGTCCCCGCGTCCGTGCCGGTGCCCGCGTCCGTGCCGGCATCCGTCCCGGCATCCGTCCCGGCATCAATCCCCGGCCGCGTATCCACGTCGCCCGGATCCTCCACCGGAGTCGTGGGCTCGTCGTTCCCACCACAGGCCCACACCGACATCACCATCGCCCCAACACACACGCCCAGCAGTCGTCGATTCACCGTGATCTCCCCGCGTGGGCTCTAAGCAAGCGGCGTACCTGCCCCGGAGCACGGGGGAACTGCCAGGGCCCACGGGGAAGAGGGCAATCCCTTTCCCATCCAGGCCCTCGCGGTGCCCTGAATGTGCAGGAAGGACGGCGGTAAAAAAGCCGGGCCCGCTTCCCTGGTGTGGGAAGCGGGCCCGGCCGGATGCTTCAAGGCGTTGTACGCGCGAGCGTTACTTCTTCGGCGCGCCCTTGGGCGAAGTGGCCTTCAGCTCCAGGGCCACGGAGTCGTCGCCCTCCAGCTGGAACTTCGCGCGCACGCTGGCGCCCTCCGGCAGCTCGTTCGCCTTCACGGTCTTGCCGTCCAGGGTCACCACCGTCTGGTCGCGCACGTCCAGCTTCACCTCCGGCAGCGTGCCGGTGCGCGCGATGGTCAGCTCGTCGTTCTCCGGGCTCTTCACGGTGCCCGCCAGGCTGTAGGCGTCCTTCATCTTCCAGACGCCCGACTTGTTGGCGGCGTCCGCCTTGTCCTTGGAGGTGTCCTCGCCCACCACCTTCTTGGCGGTGTCACTGATGGCGGGCCCCACCTCCTCGGCCTTCACGCCCGTGCTCGGGCCGTTCATCTGCTGGGCGCTGGGCGCGTCCTTGGACGGGTGCGCCGGCGTCCCCGTGGCGTTCTGCGCGAAAGCGGCCGTACCCAGGCACATCACTGCCGCGACGATGAGCTTCTTCATGGTCCCGCTCCCTTTCCCTGCATGTGGTTTGGTCCGCGTCTTGAGGCCTCGCGTCTGCCCAAAAGGGTGGGGCGGCCATCCTCTCGCGCCAACTGGCCCCCTGCGTCAGCGCCGCCCCGTCGCATGCAGGGCAGGCAGGCACACCCGGAGGGGTCCGCGGCCCTCAGACGGGCAGGCACAACCGCTTCACGGTGGACAGCAGGGCGGACAGGTCCAGGGGCTTTCGCAGGTAGCCCGCCACGCCCATCCCATCCACCGTGTCGCGCACGTCCAGGTCCGCGCTGGCCACCAGCACCGGGATGTCCGAACAGGCGCGCTCATGGCGCAGCGCCTCGCGGAACGCGACGCCGTCCATCCGCGGCATCATCAGGTCCAGGAGGATGAGCTGCGGCCGGGGCTCCGAGGAGCGCAGCCGCTCCAGGGCCTCCAGGCCGTCCGCCGCCAGCTGCACGGCATACCCTTCCAGCTCCAGCACGTCCTGGAGCGCGTCGCGGATGTCCATGTCGTCGTCCACGACCAGCAGCGTGTGATGCGCTTCCATCCCATTCCCCCTGCGAGCCCAGGGAAGCACCCCCCGC
>NZ_RAWB01000241.1 GCF_003612055.1 Corallococcus llansteffanensis | reverse complement strand
GTCGTCAGCATAGCCCAGGGCCAGCTCCCTCTGGATGACCTCCCACACGGCCCGGCGCGTGAGCAGCTCGCCGTGGGGCACGCCGGACAGCTCCACGTTGAAGACGTTGGGCTGGCCGTCCACGTCCAGCACGGAGGAGGGGTAGGTCGCGATGACGTCGTCGCGCGAGTAGATGGACGTGAGCCGCACGTGGCGGGGGAACGCGCCCTCGCCCAGCCTCTTGATGAAGGGGGACACGGGCGTGAGCTGCCACATGCTGCGGCTGAACCAGCCGAGCGTCGCGCACCCCAGGTAGGCCATCCGCGTGCCCCGGTGCGGCGTGCCCAGGGTGATGAGGCTCCGCACGCGCGCGTCCCCGCCCAGCCGCTTCACGTAGTACGTGCCGATGAGGCCACCCTTGGAGTGGCCGATGATGGTGAGCGGCCCCATCTCCGGGTGGCGCTCGTAGAGCCGGTCCACCTTGCCGCGCACCTTGCGCGCCAGCTCGTCGATGCGGTGCGTGTTGAAGCGGTCCATCGTGCCGCCCAGGTGGATGGACCAGACGCAGTAGCCCTCGCGGCGCAGGCGGTGCTCCAGCACCTCCAGGACGCGGCGGGTGCTGAAGAAGCCATGCAGCAGCAGCACCGGCCGGGGACAGCGCTTGAAGTCCGTGCGCCGCACGACCTGGTTGCCCCGCGGATCCAGGTCCAGGTAGCTGGCCAGGTACTTCAGCTGACACCGCAGCTTCCGGTACTGCATCACGAACGGATTCATGGCCGCCCCTCACCGCGAGGGAAACCTAGGGAGCGCGCCACGGTGCGGCCCGGATCCGCGCCGGGCCTCTGTTGGCTTTCAGGCGGTGAAGTGGTCCAGGAAGTTCAGCAGCACCCGGTGCGCGAGCGGCGTGGGGGCGATGCCAGACAGGAGCCGGGGGACGAACTCCCCCGCGGGCACGCCCTTCTCCTGGGCCAGCGCGTCCAGCTTCTCCTCGCGGGCGAGGATGACCGCGCGCATGGCGTCCGTGGGCATCTCCGGGTGGAACTGCACGCCGCGCACGTTGGGGCGGAACGCGAGCGCCTGGTGCGCGGTGTTGGCGTTGCCCGCGAGCACCGTGGCGCCCTCGGGCAGGCGCGAGACGATGTCCTCGTGGGTCGCCTGGACGGTGAAGCGCTCCGGCAGGCCGGTGAACAGCGGATCCGCGCGCCCCTCCTGGGACAGCGTCACCTCCACGGTGCCCGTCTCGCGGCCCTGGGGGTTTCGCGTCACCTTCCCGCCGTACTGTTCGGCGAGGAGCTGTTGGCCAAAGCACACCCCGAGCACGGGGATGCCCTGCTCGCCCGCCTCCACCATGAAGGCCCCGGCGCGCTCCATCCACGGCTCGCGCTGCGTCACGGACAGGGGAGAGCCGGTCATCATCACCGCGTCGTAGCCCCGCGCACTCTTCGGCAGGGGCGCGCCCTGGTGCACGGGGAGGATGTCGAAGCGGCGGTTGGACATTCCGATGGTTTGCAGAAACCACCGGTCGTAGTCGCCCACCGACAGCCGCACGGACGCCGCGGCGTCGCCGGCTTTCAGCAGCAGGACGTTCTTCATGGAGGCAGCTTGCCGCGTCATGCACCCATTCCTACCGTGTCGTGCCGTCCGTGTCCGGTGCCCGCCACTTCCTGTAGCCCGCGCGCCGTGCTCACCCGAGGCCTCGCCATGACCGACGCTCGTTCGCTCACTCCCAAGCTCCCTGTCCTCAAGCTGTTCATCGACGGGCAGCAGGTGGACCCCGTCGAAGGCGGCACCTTCGCGGTGACCAACCCCGCCACCGGGCAGAAGCTGTGCGACGTGCCCGCCGGCACCGCCGCCGACGTGGACCGCGCCGTGAAGGCCGCGCGCCGCGCCTTCGAGTCCGGGCCCTGGGGCAAGCTGACGGGCCGCGAGCGCGGCAAGCTCATCCGCAAGCTGGCGGACCTGCTCTACGAGCGCCGGGAGGAGTTCGCGCTCATCGAGTCGCTGAACAACGGCAAGACCTTCAAGGACGCCATCCGGGGCGACGTGGCGCCGGCCGCCGCGACGCTCGCGAACTTCGCCGACATGGCCAGCGGCATCATGGGCGAGGTGCTGCCCGTGGACGGCCCCTTCCACACCTACGCGCTCAAGGAGCCGGTGGGCGTGGTGGGCGCCATCATCCCGTGGAACTACCCCACGTGCATGCTCGGCTGGAAGCTGGGCCCCGCGCTGGCCGCCGGCTGCACGGTGGTGGTGAAGCCTTCGGAGTACACGCCGCTCACCGCGCTGAAGCTGGGCGCGCTGGCGATGGAGGCGGGCTTCCCGCCGGGCGTCATCAACGTGGTGACGGGCCTGGGCGACCCCGCGGGCGAGGCCATCGCGCGGCACCCGGACGTGGACAAGATCTCCTTCACCGGCTCCGGCCGCACCGCGCGCCGGCTGCTCCAGGCGTCCGCCGCGAGCAACCTGAAGAAGCTGACGCTGGAGCTGGGCGGCAAGAGCCCGCAGATCATCTACCCGGACGCGGACTTCGACCGAGCGGTGGAGGCGTGCTTCTGGGGCATCTTCGGCAACAAGGGTGAGACGTGCAACGCGGGCAGCCGCGTGTTGGTGCACGAGGCCGCCTATGAGGCGTTCGTCGCGAAGCTCGCGGAGAAGGCCCGCGTGCTGAAGGTGGGCGACCCGCTGGACGCGGCCACGGAGATGGGCGCGCTGGTGAGCCAGAAGCAGATGGACACGGTGCTCGGCTACATCGACAGCGGCAAGCAGCAGGGCGCGAAGCTGCTCGCGGGCGGCGGGCGCGACACGGAGGGCTTCAAGGCGAAGGGCTGCTTCGTGAAGCCCACCATCTTCGGCGACGTGAAGCCGGACATGAAGATCGCCCAGGAAGAGATTTTCGGGCCGGTGCTGAGCTGCCTGCGCTTCCGCGACGACGCGGAGGCCATGGCCCTGGCCAACGGCACGCCCTACGGCCTGGCCGCGTCCATCTGGACGGGCGACGTGGCCAAGGCGCACGCGCTGGCGAAGCAGGTGAAGAGCGGCGTGGTGTGGATCAACTGCTTCAACGAGTTCGACGACGCGGCGCCCTTCGGTGGCTACAAGGAATCCGGCTGGGGCCGGGACCTGTCCCACTTCGCGCTGGATGGCTACCTCCAGACGAAGGCCGTGTGGACGAAGCTGCCGTCGCCCTGAGGCGCGCGCCCGTTCCCACCCAGACATCGGCAGCAAGAACTCCGAATGACGAAGAAAAGGAAGGTCCCCATGGCGTCGCGTCCCAAGGCCAAGGTGCTCCCCCATCCGGCGATGGCCCGCCGGGCCCGAGCGAAGGAGCGCAGCGAGGGCACGGAGCGCGCGGCGCCCACCCAGCAGGGGGAACTGGACTCCCTGCGCCGGTGGATGGAGGAGAAGGGCGTCCGCAAGGTGAAGGTGGGCGGCGTGGACGTGGATGGCGTCTGGCGCGGCAAGTACATCTCGCTGGAGAAGTTCTGGAGCGCCGCGAAGAGCAACATGGGCTTCTGCGACGTCGTCTTCGGGTGGGACCTGGGCGATGAGCTGCTCGACAACACGAAGGTGACGGGCTGGCACACGGGCTACCCGGACACGCCCGCGAAGGTGGACCTGTCCACCGCGCGCATCATCCCGTGGGAGCCGGACACCGCGGCGTTCCTGCTCGACTTCGTGAACGCGGACGGCACGCCCTTCGAGGCGAGCCCCCGGCAGCTCCTGCAGAAGATGGGGCAGCGCGCGCGCAAGCTGGGCTTCCTGCCGAAGTTCGGCTCCGAGTACGAGTTCTTCATCTTCAAGGAGGGCCCGCAGAGCCTGCACGAGAAGGGCTTCCTGGGGCTCACGCCGCTGACGCCGGGCATGTTCGGCTACTCGTGGCTGCGCACGTCCATGAACGCGCCGCTGGTGCACGCCATCATCGACGGCTGCAACGCGTATGGCCTCAACATCGAGGGCTTCCACACGGAGACGGGCCCCGGCGTCTTCGAGGCTGCCATCCGCTACGACACGCTGGAGCTGGCGGCGGACCGCGCCGCGCTGTTCAAGACGGTGGTGAAGGAGATCTGCGCGCGACACGGCGTGTCCGCGTGCTTCATGGCGAAGGTGGACCCGAAGCTGCCCGGATGTTCGGGGCACGTGCACCAGTCGCTGTGGAACCTGAAGGGCGAGGACAACCTCTTCCACGACCCGTCGGAGAAGCACGGGATGAGCCGGCTGATGCGGCACTACATCGGCGGGCAGGTGGCGCTGATGCCGGAGCTCACCGCGCTCTACTGGCCCACCATCAACAGCTACAAGCGCAGCGTGGAGAACACCTGGGCGCCCACCACCGCGACGTGGGGCCTGGAGAACCGCACCTGCGCCATCCGCGTCATCGGCGACAGCGGCAAGTCCATGCGCATCGAGTACCGCCAGCTGGGCGCGGACATGAACGCGTACATCGGCATGGCGGTGAGCCTGGCCGCGGGCCTGTGGGGCATCGAGAACGAGCTTGAACCGCCCGCGCCGGTGCTCTCCAACGCCTACGCGGCGCAGGACACGAAGCCCCTTCCGCGCAACCTGAAGGAGGCCGTGGCGCTCCTGAAGAACAGCGAGCGCGCGAAGGAGCTGCTGGGCGAAGGCTTCGTCGACCATTTCGTGCGCACCCGCGAGTGGGAGGTGCGCCAGTACGAACGGGCGGTCACCTCCTGGGAGCTGGAGCGTTACCTGGAACTCATCTGAGGAGGACCCCATGAAGCCTTTCGACATTCCCTCGGAGCCCCGTGTCACGGAGATGGCCTGGCCCACGCGCATCGTGTTCGGCGCGGGTGCGCTCCAGCGCCTGCCCGCGCACGCGGCGCGGTTGAACATGAAGCGCCCGCTGCTGGTGACGGACGCGGGCGTGGTGAAGGCGGGCCTCGCCGCGCGCGTGACGGAGGTGCTCAAGGCCGCGGGCCTGGACTGCGCCGTCTTCGACCGCGTGGAGCCGAACCCCACGGAGCGCGACGTATTCGCGGGCCTGGAGGCATACCGCGCGCACAAGAGCGACGGCGTCATCGCCCTGGGCGGTGGCAGCGCGCTGGACGCGGGCAAGCTCGTGCAGCTGCTCACCACGCACGAGCCGCCGCTCAGCCGCTACGACGACGCGAAGGGCGGCGACCAGTACGTGCGCGACGACCTGCCGCCGCTCATCGCGATTCCCACGACGGCGGGCACGGGCTCCGAGGTGGGGCGCTCCGGCGTGGTGACGCTGGCGGACACGGGCCGCAAGACGGTCATCTTCAGCCCGTACCTCTTGCCCAAGGCGGCCATCATCGACCCGGAGCTGACGCTGGGCCTGCCCCCGTCCGTCACGGCGGCCACGGGCATGGACGCGCTCACGCACTGCATCGAGGCGTACCTCGCCAACGGCTTCCATCCGCTCGCGGACGCGGTGGCCATCGACGGGGTGATGCGCGTGGGCCGCTCGCTGGAGACGGCGGTGAAGGAGGGCCGCGACCTGGCGGCGCGCACGGACATGATGGCGGCGGCGATGGAGGGCGCGATGGCCTTCCAGAAGGGCCTGGGCGCGAGCCACGCGCTGGCGCACGCGCTCACGCCCATCTCCGGCGTGCCGCACGGCCTGGCGAACGCCATCGTCCTGCCGGTGGTGATGGAGTTCAACCGCGCGGCGTGCACGGCGCGGCTGGCGCGCATCTCCACCGCGCTGGGGGACACGTCCAACGCGCGCGAGGAGGTGCTCGCTGGCAACGCCATCGACCGCGTGCGCAAGCTGGCGGCGGCCATCGGGATTCCCACGCGGCTGCGCGACGTGGGCGTGCAGGAGAAGGACCTGGAGCACATCGCGCAGAAGGCGTTCCTGGATGCTTCGCACCAGGGCAACCCGCGCGCGGTGACGGAGGCCGACCTGCTCGTGATGGCCCGCGAGGCGTGGTGAGCTGACTTCACGCCTGCTGGATTTCAGATTGTTTCTTCAGGGGCCGCTCCGAGGGAAATCGGGGTGGCCCCTCGCACTTGGGGGAGTGAATCGAGCCGGGCCTGCGCCGTCAGAAGGTTCAGAACGCAGCAACAACGCGGTTCACGGAGGCAGGTCATGAAGGCGATGCTCAAGAAGCTGATGGTGGCGGTGGCGATTGTCGCGAGCTCCCCGGTGATGGCGGCGGACTTCCACGGCGCCACCCCCCTCGTGAGCCGCCAGGCCCAGTCCCGCATGGAGCGCGAGCGTCAGGAGCGTGAGCGTCAGGAGCGCGAGCGTCAGGCCCGGCTGGAGCGTGAGCGTCAGGAGCGCGAGCGGCAGGCCCGGCTGGAGCGCCAGCGTCAGGAGCGTGAGCGTCAGGCCCGGCTGGAGCGCGAACGCCAGGAGCGCGAGCGGCAGGCCCGGCTGGAGCGTGAGCGTCAGGAGCGCGAACGGCAGGCGCGGCTGGAGCGTGAGCGGCAGCAGCGCGAGCGGCTGGCGCGGCGTGACCGGGCGCACTCGAACTACAACGGCGGCTGGCTGAACTGATCCGGCGACGCGAAGGTCACTCACCGGATGCCAGGAACTGAAGCGGTGCCGAAGCCCGGGGGCGGGTCATCCACCCTCGGGCTTCTTCGCGTCCGGGGTCAGAAGTCCTGGGGCTCCACGGGCACCATGCTGCCACCGCCGCCCACGGTGCCGGTGCCTCCGTCGGACGTCACCACGCCGCCCGCGCCCACCACGCCGCCCGTCATCTCGGGCTCGCCCGTCTCGGGGGCGAACTCCAGCGTCTCCACGAAGACGCGCCCGGGCAGGCGCATGTCCATCGCGGTGACGCGCTCCTTGTCGCGCAGGTCATAGAGCTGCTGCGCCACCGGGCCCGCGGGCACGCGCTCGTCGGAGAAGAAGACGTAGACGCGCACCTTCCCCTCCTGCACGGGGATGCGGAAGCTGGTGTTCGCGACGGGCTTGTTCGCGTCGCAGCGGATGGAGCGGTTCTCGCGCGTGAGCGTCAGCTGCCGGATGACGCCCTTCTCCGACATCGTGTACAGCAGGCAGTAGGGAAGCTGGCCCTCGGCGGGGATGACCTCCATCGTCGCCGCGCCCGTCTTCTTCAACTGGACCCGTGCGGACTTGTCGGGTGCCTTCGCTCCGTCGCAGGCCGCGCCCAACGCCAGCACCGCGAGCAAGACCGTCCAGCGCGTCATGAATCCCTCCCAGGGATGGTGGAATGGCCGACGCTGCAATCCTACCCCGGGCCACGCGTCGTCCAGCCCACGGCGGCACCGGGACACGCACACGCGGGCGCCGAGTGCACGGTCGTGCACATGGCTTCCTGCGTCATCCCCGGGCGGGGGCCTATTCGGGGCGCTGGTAGACGATGACCTGCGGCGTTTCGTCCAGGTACAGCCCCGTCACGGGCGTGCGCGTGCCGAAGGCCTGCCACGTGAGGAACTCATGCTCACGGAACTCCTGGTGGTACTGGTACGCGACGATGTCCGCGTCGAACGGGCTGTTCACCGCGCGCACGTCGGTGCGCAGCATCCCGTTGCGCTGGTAGTCGCGGAACGAGAACCCGTTCACCTCGTGCAGGTAGACGCGCGCACCCGGCTTCGCGTGTTCGTTGATCCACGGCAGCACGCCGGTGACGTGGCTGGACCAGAACTGCCGCTGCATGCCCAGCGTCGCCGCGCCCGGCAGTCCCCCCGCAAGCTCCGAGTACGCCGCCGTCCCGTACGGGAACACCCGCACCAGCCCCAGCAACGCGGGCACGAGCAGCAGCGCGAACACCGGCACCGTCACGGCGAAGGACGGCAGGGAAGGGCGGCGCGTCTTGAGCAGCTCCCACAGCGCGAAACAGCCGCGCGCCACCGCCGCGCCCGCGAGGATGCCCAGGAAGGGCATGGACGGGAACCAGTGCTTCACGCCGCCAAAGTGCGGCACCTGGGGATGGCTGATGACGAGGATGGACGTCACCGCGTTGACGCCCACCAGGGCATCGGTGGCCGTGGGCATCCGCACCCAGTCGCGCGTGCGCGCGCTCAGGCTCAGGAGCGCGCGGCCCACGAGCGCGATGAACCCCGTCACCATGGGCGCGAAGAGGCTGGTGGGCACCGTCAGCGCCGTCTTCACCACCACGTAGGTGAGCGGGAAGGGCGGCCCGCGCATCAGCGTGCCCAGGTAGAACCAGGCGTAGTGGTTGTGCGTCGCGTGAAAGGCCAGGTACCACGCGGTGCGGTCCACCGGCGCGTGCCACAGGTAGGGCCAGTGCAGGTAGAAGAGCACCGGACCCAGCACCGCCATCGCGGCCACTGGCACCAGCGCGCGTGTCACCGGGAGACTCACGGGCCTGAGGTCCCGCAACAGCCACACGCAGCCCACCGCGAGCCCCACGAAGAACAGCGTGTGCGGGCTCAGGAGCAGGAACTTCTTCTGGAAGGCGGCGCCTCCGCCCAGGAACACGAAGAGCAGCCCGTAGAGCACCGCCACGCTGGCGAACAGCCCCACGAAGCGGACCAGCCGCACGCGGGCCTCCGGGATGCCCTCGCTCGCGGTCCACGCGCGCCACAGCGCGAACGGCGTCAGCACGAAGGGCAGGAAGAGGGCGTTGTGCTTCGTCGCGATGGCCAGGCCGAACGCCACGCCGCACAGGACGCCCCAGCGGGTGTCCTCCAGCGCGCGCCAGAAGCAGTACATGACGAGCAGCCACATCGCGGCCACCGGCATGTCGAAGCACGCCAGCTCCGCGTTGAAGTACTGCCGGGGCACGAGCAGGAAGGAGAGGGCGGCGAACCACCCCGCGGTGCGGCCGTACAGGGCGCTGCCCAGCAGGAAGCACAGCGCGGGCACCAGCGCCGCCATCGCGAACGCGGGGAGGCGGAAGGCCGTCGCGCTGCGCAGCCCCAGGCCGTCGTGGAAGAGCAGGTGGCTCAATCCGAACAGCGTCTTCATCAGCACCGGGTGCTCGTGGTTGTAGTCCCACGCGCGCACGATGGCGTCGTCGGTGAAGGCCTGCGCGGGCGCGCGCACGAGCAGCCGGAACCAGCTCGCGTAGCCCTCCGCCGCCGCGAAGTAGACGCTCTCGTCGCGCGTGAAGCCCACCGCGGCCTCGGTGCTCCACAGGGCCACGAAGGCCAGCACCCACAGCGCGATGGCCGCGAGCTTCTCCTCGCGCGTCGCTGCCCGGCCCGTCATGGCCGCACCCCCACCGCCGGCTCCAGCGCCATCACGTCCAGGCACACCTGCCGCGACTCCGCGTTGTCCGCCTGCACGAAGACCTTCACCGTGCGCGGCGGTCCGGGCGGCAGCACCACCTCCGCCTTCTGCACGCCCTCGCGGCCCGGGGGAATGGGCACGTCCAGCAGGCGCTCGCCGCTCACCGCGTCCTCCACGCCCAGGTGCGAGGTGCTCAGGCGAGGGTCCTTCGGGTGCGCGAACTCGAAGATGATGCCGCCTTCCAGGCGCAGGCCCATTCCGGCGGGGACGCCGTCGAACTCCGCCACCAGCCGCTGTGGCCCTCCCGGCGCGTGCATCCAGAGGCAGTGCCGGGGCTCGTAGAGGATCTCATGCCACTCCGGCGCGACGTACAGGTGCGGCGGGCCGGGGCAGCGGTGCACGCGCCCGTCGAAGGGACAGTCGACGTGCGTCCCGTCCGGCTGCTCCAGGTACACGCGCGCCCGGCTCGTGGACTCGGAGGCCACCCAGTGGCGGGGGCGGTAGCGGCCATTCTCATAGAGGCGCAGGGACAGCGGGCCCTTTCGCGTCTCCGGGCCCAGCGCCTTGCGTCCGGGAAGGAAGGCCGCGTCGAACGCCTTCGCGTCCGAGCGGGGCAGCTCCGGCTGGCCCAGCACCCAGAGGCGCGGGTGCGCGCTCAGGTCGGCCTTGTCCGAGTCGAGCCAGCCGTACACGGGCAGGGTGGGGGGCACGAAGAGGCGGGCGCGCTCGGTCCACCAGGGGAACAGCAGCACGCCATCCCCGGGGCGCGCGTCCCGGGCCAGCACCTCCGCCACGGCGCGCTCGTCCGCGTCGGAGGGAAGGCGGCCCGGCAGCCGCAGCTGGAAGACGAGGCACAGGAGCGCGACGAGCAGCAGGCCCCCCAACTCCACGAGGGGCAGGGCGCGCAGCGGCCTAGGACTTGGCAAGACGGATCTTCTGCTCGCTCTTTTCGCGGCAGAAGGTGCAGAAGATGTGGTCGCCCTGGTTGAAGGACGGCGTCCAGGGCGGGTACATCGAGCAGCGCGGATCCAGGCAGTGGTGCAGCTCCCACAGCGTGCCCAGCTGGTGCAGCGCGTGGCGCGCGATGGCCTTGTAGCCCGTCTCCAGGTCCTTGAAGGGCGCGATGGTCAGTACCGCCCGGTCCTTGCCATAGCGCGCGAAGCCCGTCGTGGGCGCCTTGCCGCTGGGCAGCTCGCGGTCCTTCAGCTTGCGCGAGGTGAGCAGCAGCACCTTGTCGTCCTTGTAGGCACGGATGCCCTTCACCTCGTCGAGCAGCTTCTCCGCGTCCAGCGGCTCGGACATGCCCGCGGGCACCTCCGCGGAGCCGCTGTGCTCGCTGCCCACGCCGAAGGCCGTGTAGAGCGTGCGGTTGAACTTGGCGAGCTGCTTGTCGTCAAAAGGGTCCAGCGTCACGACGCGAATCACGGGGCGTCACCTCGGCGGGAAGTCCAGGGGTTCACTCGCCCTCGGGCGGCTTGGCCTTGGGCGGACGGCCACGCTTCTTGGGCGCGGCGGGCTCCGCGGGTTCGGCGCCTTCAGGCGGCTTGGCCTTGGGCGGACGACCCCGCTTCTTCGGGGCGGCGGGCTCGGCGCTCTCCGCCGTGACCTCCGGCTTGGGCTTGGGCGGACGGCCGCGCTTCTTCGGGGCCGCGGGCTCGCCTTCCTCGGCGGGCTTCGCCTTGGGGGGACGGCCGCGCTTCTTGGGTGCGTCCTCGGACGCCTCCTCGCTGCCTTCCTCCTCCGCGCCCTCCTCGGCAGCCTCCTCCTCGGGCTCGGCCGGCGGCTCCTCGTCCGAGGGCAGGTCCAGCTCCCCACCCTCCAGACCCATGAGGTCGCTGTCGAGGTCCAGGTCCTCGTCCTCGCCTCCGGGCCGCGCGAACTCGGCCGCGGTGCGCTTGGGGCGCTCCCGGCCGGGCGGGAAGAGGACGATGTCGATGGAGTCCTCGGCGTTGGCCTCGGCGGTGCCCAGCGCGGCGGCGACCTCCGACACCAGCAGGTGCCGGGCGTTGTCGTAGAGCTCGCGCTCCTTGGTGGGCAGTGGGCGCAGCTCGCTCAGGACCTGGAGGCCCTTGACGACCTCCGCCAGGCCCAGGATGCCGCCCTGGGTCATGCGGTCCAGGTTGGTGCGCGCGCGTTGCTTCCAATCCAGGTCGGCCTTGTCGCTGTCCGAGCGCAGGAACGCGTAGATCTCCTCCACGTCGGCGGCGCTCGCGACCTTGCGCACCCCGATGGAGATGATCTTGCCTTCCGGCACCATGACGACGGCGCCGTCTTCCTCACGGCGCATGGTGACGAACGTGAGCTTCTGCCCGGCCACCTCCTTCACGTCGATGGCGGCGACGCGGCAGACCCCCTGGTTGGGGTAGACGACCCGGTCTCCAACGTTGAGCTGGAGTGCAGCGGACCCTTCTGGCATGGCCCCCTCGTTGGGCGGGTGGGATAAGCACCGAAGCGAGCGCCGGTCGTAGCACCGTGCTTCGCCGGATGCCACGAGTTTACCGGGGAAGCTTTGTCATCCGGGTGGCATTGCGCTGAGCTTCCAACAGCTGCCCCATCACTTCGTGCGCCTGGGCGTCCAGCACGGCGTCGAGTTGGGCATCGGTCGGCCCCTCGTCCGCCGTGCCTCCGGGCTGCGCGTCCACGCGGGTGGAAAGGCCCACCGTGGACAACACCGCGACTCCCAGCGCCAGCACCGCCATCAGCTTCTTCATGAGCGTCCTCCGTTGCGGCCCAGGGTAGGGGCGGCGCCCGGATGATCAATTTTTCTGCGACAGGTCGCCCCCGTCCTGTAGCGGCCGGTGGCGCGAGCAGGCCGCGCGCTACGGGTGGAGCGGCGCCACCGGCGTCACTTCCAGGGTGAGGCCGCCGGTGTTGTCGCCCGGGTCGTCGTCCGGGAACGCGAGCCGCAGCCAGCGCGCGCCCCGGATCACCGTGGGCTGGTTGACCCCCAGCACCTCCAGGGTGCCGGGCCCGGTGGCCGGCCCCTCCCCCGCGCCGTGCAGCGCGAGCACCTGATCCACCTCGCCACCGGCGAACCCCCGCGTGCGCGCCGGCTCCGCGGGTGCGCGCACGACGACGCGGTAGGTGATGGCGGGATCCAGCTCCCGCAGGGTGAAGGCCTCCTGGGCGGAGGGCGCGACGGCGTAGCGGCGCGCGTCCAGCAGCAGGGTGGTGACGGCGCCGCTGGTCTGCTCGCGCACGTGCACATGGAGGGCGCCCCGGTTGTCGTCGGGGTGGCCGTCCCAGAGGAACACGTAGAGGACGGAGGTGTTCTGCACCAGCACCTCCTCCTCGCCCACCACGCCGAAGCTGTCGATGGCGGGCAGCGCCTCCACGCCCTCCAGGAAGTAGGCCGCCTGGGCCACCGGCATCGGTCCGCCCAGCGACACGCGCCCCTCCGCGCGCAGGCCATACGTGCGGGAGGGATCCAACCGCATGCGCGCCGCGACGGACTGGGGCACGCGGAAGGCGTGCGCGGTGGCGCTGAGCGCGTACGGTCCGCCCTCCGGGTAGCGGGCGCCGGAGGTGGGGGCCTCCGCGGCGCCCGCGCGGGGTGGGACGCGCGCCGCGGTCGGGCGCTTCGGCGTCAGGCGGGCATGGACCGCGAGCGTGGTGCCGCGCTCGGCCTTCACGCGCTGGCTCCAGGGCACCTGGCCCGGCAGCGACACCTCCAGTACGTGCTCGACGTCCGAGGGCAACTGCGTGATGAGCGTGGGTGTCGTCTCCGAAAGCACCCGGCCGTCCACGCGGATGGTGGCGCCCGCGGGCGACGAGCTGAGCTCCACCGCGAACGTGTTGGTGCCTCCCACGAGCAGGCCCATCCACATGGCCAGCAGCGCGCCCACCACCGGGGCGCCCCGCACCGCCCAGCCGCGCAGCGTGCGGTGCCAGGCGGAGGGCGGTTCGGACGGCAGGTTCTTCGGGGGCACGGACTGCGGGGGCAGGGGCTGCGTGGTCAGGTCGCCCCGGGGCTCTCCGCGAGGTTCTCCCCTGGGCTCGTGGCCGTGGCGGGGCATGTCCGGCGGCGTCGGCACCGGGGGCGCCGCGGGCACGCCGCTCCAGCGTCCCACCCGGGCGAGGAACTCCCGCGGCAGCTGCACGGGCCGGCCGGCGTCCACCAGCTCCGGCTCGAAGAGGTAGCCCATGAAGTGCCCCAGCTCGCTGGGGGACACGTCGGGCGCGGTGACGTGGAGCTGCCGCGTCAGCGCCTCCGCGAAGGCCTGCGCGGTGGGGTAGCGCTGCTCCGGGCTCGTGGCCATCGCGGTGAGCAGGATGCGCTCCAGCGCGGGCGGGATGCCCGGCGTCCACTCGCGCGGCCGGGGGAAGTCGCCCTGGCAGATCTTCCGGAGCACGTCCTGCAGCGAGCCCTCGAAGGGCCGGCGTCCACAGAGCATCTCGTAGAGGACGGTGCCGGCCGCGAACACGTCGGTGCGCGCGTCCAGCGCCTCGCCCCGCGCCTGCTCCGGCGCGAAGTAGACGTACTTGCCCTTCACCGCGTCGGTCTTCGTCTCGCGCCCGGCGAGCCGCGCTCGCGCGATGCCGAAGTCCACCAGCTTCACCTGCCCCTCGTAGGACAGGAGCACGTTCTGCGGGCTCACGTCGCGGTGGACGATGTGCAGCGGACGGCCGTTGTCGTCCAGCCGGGTGTGCGCGTACGCAAGCCCCCGCAGCATGTCGATGGCCACCAGCACCGCGAGCGGCGGCGGCAGCGCGGACAGGCCCTTCTCCCGCGCCCGGCGCATCACGTGCGACAGCGGGTGGCCGTCCACCCACTCCATCGCGAGGAAGTACTCGCCCTCCACCTCGCCGAAGTCGAAGATCTGCGCGATGTTGCCGTGCGACAGCCCCAGCGCGATGCGGGCCTCGTTGATGAACATCGACACGAACGCGTGGTCGTCCGCGTAGCCCGGGAGGATCTTCTTGATGACCACCGGCTTCGTGATGCCCGCCACCGCCGTCATCCGGGCGCGGTAGATCTCCGCCATGCCGCCCGTCGCGATGCGCTCGAGCAGCTTGTACTTTCCGAACTGGAGGCCCGCGGAAGGCTGCGGCACGTTCGAATCGGCTCCTGAGGATGGGAGACCTTCGGGAAAACCGCGAGAAGCTATCATGAGGCCATTCAGACGCTCCGGGTGGAAAATTCCGCTACGCTCGCCAGACTGCTCCCGTAACAGTGCATTCTTCCTCCTGTTCGTGTGCTGCCTGTCGCTGGGCGCCTGTCGCGAGCCGGCGCCCGCCGCCCCCGCCC
>NZ_RAWB01000240.1 GCF_003612055.1 Corallococcus llansteffanensis | reverse complement strand
GGCCCGGCAGGCGCCTCCGGTCCTGAGGCCTTCCGCGCCCGCCCCCACGGACGACGAGCCCGAGGAGATCGCCGCCGACGAGGCCCAGTCCCTGGACGACGACGGCAGCCAGACCCCTTCCAACGCCAGCGCGGCGCTGGAGGAGCCGGAGGAGATCAGCAGCGACGAGGTCCACGACGCCGACGCTCGCCGTGGAGGCCGCGGACGTCGAACCGGTGGAGGACAGCGAGGACGAAGGCCCCCCGCCAGCGCCGCCGGGATCCACCCTCAACCCGTGGTTCGCGCAGCTCGCGCACGGGTATTGTCCCCCGGAAGGTGCCCGGTTCGCCCGGCACACCCCTCCCACCAACTTCCCCGGGAGGGAGCCGGAGACCGCCGAGCCCCCCGGGCCGGCCTCGCCTGTCGGCCAGGGAGCGGTTCGCAACAAGAACACGTGAGGCAGGCGACCGAGCGCCGCTCGGAAACTTTCCAAGCCTCGCGCCCGCCCGATAGGATGTGGCGGTTTTCACTGCACTTTTTGCTGGGTGAAGGGCTTCATGGAGCGTCGCGTCCTCATCGTCGAAAGCCAGAACGACTTCGCACTCAGCATGGCCTCCGTGCTCAAGAGCGCGGGCTACAACACGGCCATGGCTACCACTGCGTCAGATGCGCAGCGGGAGCTGGAGAAACGCCGACCCGACCTGGTCGTCGTCCGGGCGGAGCTGCCGGACCAGTCCGGCTTCGCCCTCTGTGGTCAGATCAAGAAGGGCAAGTGGGGCCAGAACCTCAAGGTCCTGCTGCTCTCCTCCGACTCCGGCGTGGAGGGTCTGAACAAACACCGTGAGACGCCGGCCGCCGCGGACGGCTACCTCGTCATCCCCTTCGAGATGGGAGAGCTGGCCTCGATGAGCGCGGGCATCGTCCCGCCCGGCACCGACGAGACGGACGCGGACCTGGACGCCGCCCTCTCTGGCGCACCGCGTGAAGCCCCGCCGCCCATGCCCGGTGTCCGCACCGGCGCTCCGCCCAAGCTGCCCAAGCGCGAGCGCCGCAGCGCGATGACGGACGAGGACAAGACCTTCATGGACCGGGCCTTCTCGTCCATCGCGGACCGGAAGGCGGAGCTGCTGGCGGAGTCGCGCCAGCTCAAGCGCCCACCCCCGCGCCGCGAGCTGATGGGCACGCCCGAGGGGAAGATCCAGATCCTCCGGGACGAGCTGAAGACGCGCGAAGCGCAGCTCGCGCGCCTGTCGGAGATCTGGAGCGTCCGTGAGCGGGAGCTGCTGTCCGTCGAGGACCGGCTCCACGAGAAGGACGTGGAGCTGCAGGGCCTGAAGATGCAGGTGGATGACCTGCTCAGGCGCTTCAACGACGCCCAGCAATCCATCGTCCAGAAGGAGCGCGAGCACGGCGCCACCGTGGACGACCTGCTCCTGCAGAAGTTCTCCTCGGAGAAGGACCTCATCGAGGTCGTCGCCTCCAAGGAAAAGGACATCAACGTCCTGCGCAAGGAGGTCAACCTCCGCGACGAGGAGCTGGCCCGGCGCGGCACGGACCTGGAGAACTCCCGCAACGAGTACGACAAGCTGGAGAAGCACCTCGGCGTCGTCACGCTGGAGTTCGAGGTCAAGGAGCAGAAGCTCCAGGACACGGTGCGCGCCAACGAGGCGGAGATCCTCCAGCTGCGCGAGCGCGGCGACCAGTTCGAGTCCGAGCTGGGCCGCACCGTCAGCGAGCGCGACCAGCGCTACGCCGAGCTGGACGGCGAGCTCCAGGCCCTCCAGGAGCGCCTGTCCCAGACGGAGCAGGAGCGCGACGCCACCGTGCGCGGCCTGGAGGCCCGGGCCACCACCGCGGAGGAGCACGCCAGCCGCTCCGACGCGGAGATCGAACGCCTCAACGCCGAGCGTGCCGCGCTGGAGCAGCGCCTCACGCAGCAGGTGGCGGACCTGGAGTCGGACATCGCGCGCGTCACCAGCGAGCGCGACCAGCTCAAGCTGGACAAGGACGAGCAGGAAGCGGACCTCACGCAGCGCGTGGAAGAGCGCGACGCGAAGCTCCTGACGCTCGACCGCGAGCTGCAGGAGACCATCGCCCGCAACGAGAACAGCGAGGCGGAGCTCAACGCCACCATCCAGCAGCACCGTGAGCGCATCGGTGAGCTGGAGGGCGAGGTCGAGGCCGTCAAGACGCACCTGGAGGACCGCGAGACGGAGCTGTCCGCCGAGCTCCAGGCGCTCCAGCAGGCCAAGGACGCGCTGGAGCAGGATCTCACCAGCCAGCTCGAGGACCTGCGCGCGGCGAAGGACGCCCTGGAGGCGGACCTCACCGGTCAGATCCAGGCGCTCAGCGAGCAGCTCGACGCCGCCCAGCGCCAGGGCGAACAGCTCTCGGCGCGCGTGGCCTCGCTGGAGGACACCGTCGCCCAGCGCGACAGCACCATCGAAGGCCTGCAGTCGGACGTGGCCGAGCGCGACTCGCGCATCTCCGAGCTGACCGGGAACCTGGAGGCCACGAGCCAGCAGCTCGCGGAGACGCAAGGCACCCTCTCCAGCACGGAGGCCACCCTCGCGGAGACCCGCGGCGAGCTGGAAGCCACCAGCCAGCAGCTCTCCGAGACGCAGACGACGCTCTCCAACACGGAGGGCACGCTCGCGGAGACGCGCGGCGAGCTGGAGGCCACGAGCCAGCAGCTCTCCGAGACGCAGACGCGCCTGACGCAGACCGAGGAGACCCTCTCCTCCACCCGCGGCGAGCTGGAGGCCACCAGCCAGACGCTGGCGAGCACCGAGGCCACCCTCGCGGACACGCAGGGCACGCTTTCGCGCACGGAGGCCACGCTCGCCGACACGCAGGCGACGCTCTCCAGCACCGAAGGCACCCTCGCGGAGACGCGCGGCGAGCTGGAGGCGACGAGCCAGACCCTGACGGACACGCAGTCCCGGCTCGCGCAGACGGAGGAGACGCTCTCCACCACGCGCGGCGAGCTGGAGGCCACGAGCCAGACCCTCGCGGACACGCAGGCGACGCTCTCCAGCACGGAAGGCACGCTCGCGGAGACGCGCGGCGAGCTGGAAGCCACCAGCCAGACCCTGTCCGACACGCAGACGCGGCTCGCGCAGACGGAGGAGACGCTCGCCTCCACCCAGGGTGAGCTGGAAGCGACGAGCCAGACGCTCGCGCGCACCGAGGCGACCCTCGCGGACACGCAGGGCACGCTTTCGCGCACGGAGGCCACGCTCGCCGACACGCAGGCGACGCTCTCCAGCACCGAAGGCACCCTCGCGGAGACGCGCGGCGAGCTGGAGGCCACGAGCCAGACGCTCACGCAGACCCAGGACACGCTGGAGTCGACGCGCGCGGAGCTGCTGAAGACGACCACGCACCGCGACGAGCTGGACGCGGAGCTGAACGAGACGCGCGACGTCCTCCAGGACACCAACGCCCTCCTCGCGCGCACCACGCAGGAGCGCGACACGCGCATCGTGGAGCTGCAGGCGCTCGGCGAGGCCAAGGACGCGCTGGAGCAGGACCTCACCGGCCAGATCGGCCAGCTGCGCGCGGACCTGTCCGAGACGCAGGGCCTGTATGACGCCGAACGCGGCGCGCACGCGAGGCTCGCGGAGGAGACCACCGCGCAGATCGCCGCGCTCACCACCGAGCGCGACGGGCTGTTCGCGGAGCTCAACACCACGTCGCAGCAGCTCGCCGACACCCAGGGCCAGCTCGCCGACACCCAGGGCGCCCTGGCCCGCGAGGAGCAGGCCCACGCCCAGGCCCGCCAGCAGGCGGCCTCCGCCCAGGCGGAGCTGAACCGCCAGCTCGCCGACGCGCAGGCGAACGGTGAAGAGCTGGCCGAACAGCTCATCGTCACCAAGCACGAGCTGGGCGCGCGCGTGGCGGAAGTCACGCAGCTGTCCTCCACGCTCGCGCAGACGGAGGACGCGCGGCACGACCTGGAAGACCGCTTCCAGACGCTCACGCACGAGTCCCAGCGCCGCGAGGAGCTGCTGCAGAACGAGGTGGACACCAAGGGCAAGGAGCTCTCGGACACCCTGCGCAAGCTCACCCACGTGACGCAGGAGAAGATGCGTCAGGCGGAGGTGCTCAACCGCGAGGTCGCCACCCGCACCGACCAGGTGAAGGCGCTCGAGGGCCAGCTGCAGACCCAGGCCGCCGAGGCGAAGAAGCAGGCGGACGCGCTGGGCCAGCAGCTCACCGCCGTCTCCAACGACCTGGACGGGGCGCGCAAGGCCATCGCCGACCGCGACGGCCAGCTCCAGCAGGCCAGCCAGTCCCAGAAGAAGCTCGCCAGCGAGCGCGACGGACTGGCCGGACAGCTCCAGCAGGCCCAGGCCCAGGCGCAACAGCAGGCCCAGCAGGCCCAGGCCGCCGCCGCCGAGGCGAAGAAGCAGTCCGACGACCTGGCCGCGAAGCTGGCGAAGGCGGACCAGCGCATCGCGCAGCTCGCCCAGGAGGCCCAGAAGTTCGCGGCCGACACGGACGCGAAGCTCAAGGACGCCCAGGCCCAGCTCCAGGCCCGCACCAAGAAGGCCCAGGACCTGGAGCTCGCGCTGGAGAACGCCCAGAGCGCCCGGAGCCGCGCGGAGAAGGAACTCACCGCCCGCGTCACCGCCGCCGAGTCGAAGGCCAACGAGTCCGCCGCCCGGCTCGCCACCGCGCAGAAGGAGCGCAAGGACCTGGAGGCCCGCCAGCTCAAGGAGCTGGACGACCTCAACGCCAAGCAGAAGGCGGAGCTGGAGCGCCGCGAGGCCATCAAGGCCCAGGAGGTCGCCCGCCTCCAGACGTCCGTCCAGGAGAAGAGCAAGGCGCTCAAGGTCGCCGAGCTGGAGCTGGCCCGCTACAAGAGCAAGGCCCCTGCCGCCGCCGCTCCCGCCGCGAAGCCCGCGGCGCAGGACGAGCACCTGGCCGTGACGGCCCAGGCGAACCCGGTCATCCCGGCCGCCGCCAAGCCCCCGGCCAAGGCCGCCGCCAAGCCTGCCGGGAAGAAGGCCGCCCCGACCCCGGCCCCCGTGCCGGCCCTGGGCGATGACGAGGACGCCCCGGAGCGCACCGTGATGATGCAGCTGCCCACCGCCCCCGAGGGCGAGGACGACTGGACGGCGCTCGTCGACGAGCTCGACAAGTAGCCTTCCCGCGGTCTGGAAATGACGAGGGCCCGCGCGCTCCCCAGGGGGTGCCGGGCCCTTCGTTCGTCAGCTCAAGCCCGGCTTCGAGCCGGGCGCCTCCCCGACTACAGCGCTGTCACGGCCCGGGCCTCACGGATGAGGTCGCGGAAGTGCAGCGAGCCCACCACGTCCCGCACCGACACCGGACGCCCTTCTTCCCGGGCCTGCGCCTGGGCCACCCGCCAGCGCTCCAGCAGCGTCCGCGTCGCGATGTAGGCCAGCACGAGGGGGAAACCTCCCGGCATCACCACCACCACCACCGCCATCGCCATCTTCAACAACGCCCACATGACCCGCGACCTCGTTCGTGTCCTGAATTGCGCCACTGAGATGCACGGTGCGTGCCCAGGGTGCGAAAATATTTACGCACTCTGATTCCGGGGGGTTGCAGCTCCACAGGGGCTCAAGGGTGCGGCCGCCATCCCCACAACCCTGGCATTTTTGCCGCAGTCGTCGGAAGTCCGTCGGTTAAGTTGACGGGTGTGAGCCCTCCTGACCTGACGCCCGCGATTCGCTCCTTCACCAGCGTGGAGGACGCGGCGCGCCGTCTGGAGGCGGTGGGCTACCTGTCCTCCCCGGAGATCGCCACCGCGGTGTTCCTGGCGGACCGGATGAACAAGCCCATCCTGGTGGAGGGCCCCGCCGGCGTCGGCAAGACGGAGCTCGCGCGCGCCCTGGCCCTGGCGCTGGACCGCGGCTTCATCCGCCTCCAGTGCTACGAGGGCCTGGACGAGGCCAAGGCCCTCTACGAGTGGGAGTACGCCAAGCAGCTGCTCTACACCCAGCTCCTCAAGGACAAGATCGGGGAGATGACCCAGGGCACCAAGACGCTGGCGGAGGCCGCGGACCGGCTGGCGTCGGGCGACGCGGTGTTCTTCTCCGAGCGATTCCTCTTGCCCCGCCCCATCCTCCAGGCGCAGCTGTCCGATACGCCGTCGCTGCTGCTGGTGGATGAGATCGACAAGGCGGATCCGGAGTTCGAGGCCTTCCTCCTGGAAGTGCTCTCTGACAACGCTGTCACGGTGCCGGAGCTGGGCACCATCAAGGCGAAGCACATCCCGCGCGTCATCCTCACCAGCAACAACGCCCGCGAGCTGTCGGACGCTCTCAAGCGCCGCTGCCTGCACCTGCACATCGACTTCCCGGACCGCGAGCGCGAGCTGCGCATCGTCCGCTCGCGCCTGCCGGAGGTCTCCCAGGTGCTGGCCGAGCAGGTGGTGGAGGCCGTGGCCGCCATCCGCGCGCTCGACCTCAAGAAGGCCCCGTCCATCAGCGAGACGCTGGACTGGGCCCAGAGCCTCGCGCTGCTCAACGCCGAATCGCTCACGGCGGATGTCGTGGCCGCCACACTCAACCTCGTCCTCAAGTACGAGGGCGACATCGAGAAGGCCCGCGCCAACCTGCCGCAGATCGCCCAGGCCTGACGCGGGGCGACTCGGGCTGCCGGCACATCGCGCGAGCGTCAGGCCAGGGACCGTTCGGACGGCCCCCGGCGTTTCGCGCTTTGCCTCCCCGGTGGGCCTGGATAGAAGTCCTCAAGCCGTCCCACCCATTGCCCGACGAAGGAACTTCCCGATGAGCTCGACCTCATCCTCCGTGCTGCGCGCCGAACACATCTGGCTCGATGGGAAGCTGGTGAAGTGGGACGAAGGCAACGTGCACGTCATGACGCACGCCCTCCACTACGGCCTGGGCGTCTTCGAGGGCATCCGCGCCTACAAGACCCACGATGGCCGGCTCGCCGTCTTCCGGCTGCGCGAGCACATCCAGCGCCTGCTCGACTCCGCGCACATCATCATGCTGCACATCCCCTACACCGAGGACCAACTGGTGGAGGCGACGCTGGATCTCCTGCGCCAGCAGAAGCACCTGTTCGCCAACGGCGCCTACCTGCGCCCGGTGGCCTTCATGGGTGATGGCGCCATGGGCCTGGGCGCGGTGAACCCCACCCGCGTGGCCGTCACCGCCTGGGACTGGGGCGCGTACCTGGGCGACAAGGGCATCCGCGAGGGCATCCGCGCCAAGGTCAGCTCCTTCACGCGCATGCACGTGAACGTGAACATGGTGCGCGGGAAGATCACCGGCCAGTACGTCAACTCCATCCTCGCCAAGCGCGAGGCGGTGCTCGCCGGCTACGACGAGGCCATCCTCCTGGACATCAGCGGCTTCGTCGCGGAGGCATCCGGCGAGAACATCTTCATGGTGAACAAGAAGGGCGTCATCAAGACGCCGCCCCTCTCCTCGCCCATCCTCGACGGCATCACCCGCGACACCGTGCTCAAGCTGCTGCGCGACAGCGGCCGCACCGTGGAGGAGGTGACGTTCACCCGCGACGCCCTCTACATCTGCAACGAGATCTTCTTCACCGGCACCGCCGCGGAGATCACCCCCGTGCGCGAGGTGGACAACCGCCAGGTGGGCGAGGGCAAGCCCGGTCCCATCGGCAAGTTCGTCCAGGACACCTACTTCCGCGTCGTCCGGGGCCAGGACGACCGCTATGCGGACTGGCTGACCTACGTTTGAGAACACTCGACTGACGTGACATCCCGGCGGACGGGGGAATCGGGTAGAACCCGTACCCGATGCCTCCCGCCGGGTACGCGTACGAAGACAATCCGTTCAAGTTGGAGAACCCGTCCGTCCTCGACATCGCTCCCCCGGAGCCGAAGTCGCTGGAGGACACCGGGCTGAAGATTGGCCTCTTGGCCGACCTGGGCCTCAAGTTCCTCTACTACGCCGGCACCGGCACGGGCATGGCCATCGCGGAGAGCATGTGCCTGCCGTGGTCCGGCGTCGTCGAGCACGTGGTGGACTTCCTCGCCACGGAGAAGCTCGTGGACCTCCGGGGCGGCAAGGGCTTTGGCCGCGCGTCCGTGGAGTTCGCCCTCACGGAGAAGGGCCGCGAGTACGCCCGCGACGCCCTCACCCGCTCCACCTACGTGGGCGCCGCCCCCGTCCCCATCGAGCAGTACAACGCCCTCATCAGCAGCCAGACGGAGGAGACCCCCGTCGTGGGCCAGGAGGACCTGGTGATGGCCCTGGGCCATCTCACCGTCTCCGCGGAGCTGATGGACAAGCTGGGCCCGGCGGTGAACTCCGGCCGCTCGCTCTTCCTCTACGGCCCCCCGGGCAACGGCAAGACGAGCCTCGCCGAGGCCATCTCCCACATGTTCGGCGGCGAGGTGTACGTCCCCCACTGCCTCGAAATCGACAACCAGATCATCAAGGTCTACGACCGGATCATCCACACCCCGGTGTCCCTGGAGGTGGGCTCCTCGGGCGCGGGCGGCCGCCGGCAGACCTTCGAGATGGACAAGCGCTGGCTGCTCTGCCGCCGGCCCGCCGTCGTCGTGGGCGGCGAGCTGACGCTCGAAACGCTCGACCTCATCTACTCGGAGAGCACCCGCTTCTACGAAGCGCCGTTCCAGGTGAAGGCCAACGGCGGCATGCTCCTCATCGACGACTTCGGCCGCCAGAAGGTCCACCCCACGGACCTGCTCAACCGGTGGATCGTCCCCCTGGAGAAGCGGGTGGACTTCCTCACCCTCCACACGGGCAAGAAGTTCGAGATCCCCTTCGATCAGCTCCTCGTCTTCTCCACCAACCTGGACCCCAAGGAGCTGGTGGATGAGGCGTTCCTGCGCCGGATCAAGTACAAGATCGAAGTAGGCAATCCGGATGAAGAATCCTACCGGGAGATCTTCCGCCGGGTGTGCGAGGCGGCGGGCATCCCCTACGTGGACCAGGCCATCACCTACCTCGTGGAGCACTACTACAAGCCGCGCAGCATGGAGATGCGCTCGTGCCACCCCCGGGACCTGGTGTCACTCATCCGGGACGCGGCGAGGTACCGGCAGATTCCCCCCGCCCTCTCCAAGGACCTCCTCGACCAGGCGTGCGAAGTGTTCCTGGTGAATCTCTAGTCGGGTTTTAATTGTTCCAACCTCGCGGAATTTCTAGAATCCGCGTGCCGTTGTACCCGCCTGGCGCAGCCTCTGAGAAAAAGCGCCCGGGGCGGGCCGGGGCGAGAAGGAGCCGCAGTCCGTGAAGGAACGCTATCAAGACATCGACGAGAAGAACGAGCAGCTGCGCGAGTACCTCGACATCTACAAGGACAAGCAGCCCGCACGCGAGTTCCTCGACCGATTCGAGATGTCGTGGATCTACCACGACGCCGCGCTCGAAGGCGTCGTGTACACGCACCAGGAGTTGATGGCCGCGCTCTTCCCGGCACGCACCGCCGCGGAAGCGTCCATGATTCCGGTCGTGCTCGAGATCCGCAACCACAAGGCGGTCGCGGACTACATCCGTGAGGAGGCCGTGGGCGCGAAGAAGCAGTCCGCGCTGACGCTCACCACCATCAAGCGGATGCACGACCTCTTCCTCGGCAACACGCCCGAGGCGCTCGCCGAACGCGCGCGCATGGAGCGTCGCGAGCGCACGGAGAAGGAGCTGGCCAAGGAGCGCGACCGCGCGGGGCTGCGCAAGGACATGCCCCTGCACCGCACCTACTTCCACGACATCACCCAGCCGGCGAAGATCCAGGCCCGGCTGGAGAAGCTCGTGGACCACACCGCCAGCGCGGAGTTCCGCGAGTTCCACCCCATCAAGCAGGCGGCGGTGGTGCAGCACGAGTTCCTGCAGATCTTCCCCTTCACCGAGCACAGCGGGAAGGTGGGGCGCATGTGCAGCAACCTCATCCTGCTGCGCAACGGCTACATGCCCGCCGTCATCCACTCCATCGACCGGCAGCGCTACTACGAGTCCTTCCGGGGACCGGTGGCCATCTTCCGCACGGTGCTGATGGACGCGATGGAGAACTCGCTCGACAACGGCGTGAAGTACTTCCGCGACCTGGGCCGCAAGTACAAGACCGTCGAGTAGTCGCCGTGCGCATCGGGGCTCACGAATCCATTGCTGGATGCGTGAGCCCGGCACGGGGAACCTGGCAAGGGAGCAATCGGCCTGAAGGCCTTTCGCTGCCGCGTGAAGGATGCGCGCCTCGTCGACACCATAGGGGTATTGGAAACACCCTTTCCGGAACGTTATGGGGAGAACATCCGACTTCTCGAATCCCTGTGCCGGAGGAAGTAAAAGAAGAGCCCCCATGCCCGTGACCCCTTCCTTCCAGAGCCGTCGCACCCAGCTTCCCGTTGGCGGCGAGCTCACGGAGCCTCCGCCAGCGCGCTTGGCGAACCTGCCCGCCAAAGAGAAGCTGGACCGTCTGCTGCGCGTGGCCAAGGGTCATCGTCGGGCGCTCATCCTGACGCATGACAACCCGGATCCGGACTCCATCGCCGCGGCCGTCTCGCTCGCCCACCTGCTGGAGCGCAAGGCAGGGGTGGAGGCCCATGTGGGCTACGGCGGCATCATCGGCCGGGCGGAGAACATCGCCTTCGTGCGGGTGCTGCGGTTGCCGGTGTCGCACGTGTCCACCATCGACTTCGGGCAGTACGACCTGTTCGGCCTCGTGGACACGCAGCCGCCGGTGCGCAACCACTCGCTGCCCGCGCGTCTGCGCGCCGACCTCGTGGTGGACCACCACCCGCTGCGCGAGGAGAGCCTGCTGGCGCCCTTCGCGGACGTGGGCGGCGACTTTGGCGCCACCTCCACGATGCTGGTGGAGTACCTGCGGGCCGCGCAGCTGGAGCCTTCCGTGGAGGTCGCCACCGCGCTCTTCTACGGCATCAAGGCGGACACGCGGGACCTGGGCCGCGAGACGACCCAGACGGACGTGGACAGCTACCTGTGGCTGTTCCCGCGCTGTGACAAATCGCTGCTGGGGCAGATCGAGCACCCGGAGGTGCCCGCCCGCTACTTCCAGCTCTTCCACACGGCCATCGAGAAGGCCAAGGTCTACGGCACCGCCATCATCACCGACCTGGAGGAGGTCTACTCCCCGGACATGGTGGCGGAGGTCGCCGAGCGGATGATGTTCCTCGAGGGGACGAAGTGGTCCCTGGCGTACGGCAGCTTCCGCAACCAGCTCTTCCTGAGCCTGCGGGTGAAGGACCGGCGCATGAACGCGGGCCGCCTCATCCGCGAGCTGTGCGAGGACCTGGGCGGCTCGTCCGGAGGCCACGGCAGCATGGCGGGCGCGCGGCTGCCGCTGTCCGGCAGCGCCAACAAGCGCAAGGCGCTCAAGCGGGACCTGGTGGCGCGCTTCCTCGATGCCTTCGGCGTCGCCGAGGAGCGGCCGGTGTCGCTGCTGTCCGCTCAGGACACGTGATCTACTGGGATCACAACGCCGCCGCGCCGGTGCGCCCGGAGGTGGGCGCGTTGCTCGCGCGGGCGTTCACGCAGGGCGGCTTCGGCAACGCGTCCAGCGTGCACGGCGGTGGACGTGAGGCCCGCGGTCGGCTGGACGCGGCGCGGGCGAAGGTGGCGCGGCTCCTCGGCTGTGAGCCCAAGGAGGTCTGCTTCACCGCGTCGGGCAGCGAGGCGGACGCGCTCGCGCTGGTGGGGGCCTACGCCGCCCGCCCGGGGAAGGAGCGCCGCCGGGTGGTGGCCTCCACGGTGGAACACCCCGCGCTGCTCGGCGCCCTTACCTGGCTGGAGCGCGAGGGCGCGCAGGTGGTGCGGCTCTCCCCTGCCCCCGACGGCCGCGTGCCGCTGGAGGCCGTGCTGGAAGCGCTCACCCCGGACACCGCGCTGTGCTCGCTGATGTGGGCGAACAACGAGACGGGCGTGCTGCAGCCGGTGGCCGAGGTCGCACGCACGTGTCGGCAGCGCGGCATCCTCTTCCACACCGACGCCGTGCAGGCCGCGGGCAAGGTGCCGCTCACGCTGCGCGAGGTGGACGCGGATCTGCTCTCGCTGTCCGCGCACAAGTTCGGCGGGCCGCAGGGCGTGGGCGTGCTGGTGGTGCGCAAGGGCGTGGACGTGCGCGCGCTCACCCCGGGGCACCAGGAGGGCGGCCGCCGCGGAGGCACGCAGAACGTGCCCTACGCCGAAGCGCTGGCCCTCGCGCTGGAGCTGGCCGCGACCGAGCAGTCCGCCACCGCCACGCGGGTCGGTGCGCTGCGCGACGGGTTCGAACAGCAGGTGCTCACGCGCCTCACTGGCGTGACGGTGAATGGAGCGGGCGCCCCCCGCGTGCCCAACACCAGCAACCTGCGCTTCGACGGCGTCGAGGGCGAAGCGCTGTTGATGGCCCTGGACCTGGAGGGCATCTGCGTGTCGTCGGGCGCGGCCTGCGCGTCCGGAACGCTGTCCCCGTCCCACGTGCTGCGCGCCATGGGCCTATCACCCGCGCAGGCCCGCGGCAGCCTGCGCTTCAGCCTGGGCACGTCCACCACCGACGCCGAGGTGGCGCGTGTGGTGGAGGCGCTGTGCACGCACGTCCCCCGTGTGCGCGCGTTGGAGGCCGAGGCGTCCGTCGGCTGAGGTCCCCGCCGCCTACCACTGCTGGTCGGGCAGCCGCTCCTCGCGCACTTCCTCGTCGGGCTGGCCGTAGCCGGGCATGCCCTCCTTGGCCTCGTCGGCCTTCGGGGGACGACGCGCTTCACCCTCGCTCGCCTCGCGCGCGGGCTTGTCCTGTTCGGCCTGCTGCTGTTTCCGCTCGGTCGCCATCGCTGTCCTCCCTCGGATGTCTGGCGGGAGGAAAGGTCATCATCCGGGGTGGACGCCGCAGCGACCCTTCCCGTCCGGGGAGCCTCGCGCCGGGGCCCTGCCCGCCCGGCTACTCGGCGCCGTTGCCGGGGCGCGCGGGCTCCGGCTCCGGGACTGACGGCACCTCGTCGGTGGTGCCGAACAGCCCGCGCACCACCGCCGCGATGGCCAGGGGCGTGCCCACGCGCTCGTCGTAGTGCGGGGCCAGGGCGCGCGCGTACTCCTCCGCGGACGTGAAGCGGTCCTCGGGGTTCTCCGCGAACGCACGCGCGAGCACCGCGTCCAGCGCTTCGGGGACGTCCGGACGCACCGCGCTCAAGAGCCGGTAGTTGCGCGACAGGATGCCCGCGAAGACCTGTTCGGGCGTGGTGCCGACGAAGGGGCGCCCCAGCGTGAGCAGTTCGTAGAGCACGACGCTCGCGGCCCACAGGTCCGCTTCCGGCGTCACCGCGCCCTGCAGCGACTCCGGGGACAGGTAGTACGGCTTGCCCAGCACCTCACCGCCCTGGAGCTTGCCGTCCACCAGCACGCGCGACACGCCGAAGTCGCCCAGCTTGATCTCCCCCACGCGGGAGATGAACAGGTTGGACGGGGACACGTCGCAGTGGACGATGCCCAGCGGCTCGCCGTCCGGCCCGGTGGCGGTGTGCGCGTACGCGAGCGCCTCCAGCAGCACCTTGGCCAGGTACACCGCGAAGTCGAGGGGCAGCGGAATCCCGCGCGCCTTGCAGCGCCGCAGGATGTGGCCCAGGTCGCGCCCGTCCACCAGCTCCATCACCAGGAAGGACACGTCCTCCAACATGCCCGCGTCCAGCACCTTCACGATGTTGGGGTGATCCAACTGGCGCGACAGGTGCGCCTCGCGCGCGAAGAGGTCCACCGACGCCGGGTCGCGGGTGAGCGCGGGCAACAGCCGCTTGAGCGCCACCGTCCAGCCCTCGTGGGGCCCGGAGCGCACGCGCGCGCGGTACACCTCGGCCATGCCGCCCTTGCCCAGCAACGACAGGATCTCGTAATTGCCGAAGACCCGGACGGGTTTCGACATGGGGGTCGGCGCGGTCACGGGCTGACGCTTCCAGCTCCTTGCGGCTCCCGACCCTGGGCCCGCTTGCGACCGCGCGCCTCCCTCAGCAGCTGCTCGAACAGCGGGCCTTCACCCGACAGCCGCTGCAGCTCCCGGTCCACCAGCGCGTTGCCTTCCGGCGGTGACCAGCCCTCCTTCACCGCGCGCCGCAGCGCGTCCTGGGCGGGCTTGGGCTGCCGGTCCGCGCGCCGCACGCACGCCATCCAGAAGGACGCCTCCGCCCGGGCCTGCTGGTTGCCCACCGCGCGCGCCGCCTCCAGGAACCGGAGGGCCTCCACCTGCTGGTTGCGCAGGAAGTTCACCACGCCCATCCCCGTCAGCGCCGACGCGTTGTTCTTGTCCTGGGCCAGGACCAGCTGGAACTGCTGCGTGGCGCCCACGGCGTTCTGCGACGACAGGGCCTGGTGCCCCAGCTTCAGCGCCGCGGGCACGTCCACCGCCTCGCGCCGCTGCGCCGCCACCTGCGCGGCCGAACCCGACGGCGGGGGCGCGATCTGCACCGGGACCTGGGCCTGACGC
>NZ_RAWB01000023.1 GCF_003612055.1 Corallococcus llansteffanensis | reverse complement strand
GCGCACCAGCGCGTCCACCCCCGGAGGCCCCCCGGACGCCAGGGCCGCGTACAGAATCGCCTGCACCCCTACCAGGGCCACCGTCAGCCACGGTACCCTGCCTTCCCCGCCCCTTCCGGCCAATCGACCGATGGACAACAGTGCCCCCCTGACCGTGGGATGGGCAAAAAACCCTGTTGTTCTCGGGGGATACATGGCTTGTCTCGGCAAAGGGCATTCTGCTATAGCTGTACTCGGACCGGACCCGTGCTGAAGCTCATCATCGAAGACGACGAGGGGCGCAAGACCGTTGTTCCCTTCGTGCGCGACGAAATCACCATTGGACGTCAGGAGGGCAACACGATCCGCCTGACCGAGCGGAACGTGTCACGTCGACACGCCCGCCTCGTACGCCTCAATGGAAACGTCGTGCTCGAAGACCTGGGGAGCTACAACGGCACCCGGATCAACGGCGAGCGCGTCGCAGGCCAGCTTCCTCTCAAGGAAGGCGACCTCATCCAGATCGGCGACTACGATCTGGCCTTGCAGGTCGAGGGCGCGGCTGCAGCCGCCCCCACTGGCGCCATCACCGCCAAGGTACCCGCCTCCCGCCGGGCAGAACCGGACGAGGAGGTGGATGCCCCCGCGCCCACCGCGTCGCAAGACGACGAGGAGGAGGAGGACGACGACGACGCGGACGGCGACGAACACGACCACACCCCGCCCTCCGCGGAGGTGCGGCGCAACGCCACGTCCATCATCCGCATGGACCAGATGGAGGCGGACCGCCCCCGCAAGGTGGAGCGCGTCCCGGAGGACGAGCAGCCCCGGCTGCTGGTGCTCGCCCCCAACGAGTTCAAGGGCCAGGAGTACGACTGCAACCGCACCGAGCTGCGGATCGGTCGCACGTCGGAGAACGACATCGCCCTGGACCACCGCTCGCTGTCCCGCACGCACGCGAAGGTCGTGCGCGAGGCGACCGGCGAGTGGCGGGTCATCGACATGCAGTCCGCCAACGGGATGACGGTCAACGGCGAGAGCTACGCCCAGGCCACGCTGTCCCACGGCGACATCATCGAGATGGGCCACGTGAAGCTGCGCTTCGTGGGCCCGGGGACGCTGGCGGAGGACCTCGCCGCGCAGGGGAGCCGCCCGGGTTCGAAGAAGCTCGTGGTGGGAATGGTCGTCGCGTTCCTGTCCATCGCCGCGGGCGCCGCGCTCTTCGTCATCAAGGGCCAGGACCTGGTGAGCACGCCGGCCGACCCGCAGCCGCCGCCGCCCGCGGTCGTCGAGAATCCGCCGCCCGTCCCGGACAAGCCGGCGGCGGTCGTCCAGGGCACGACGCCCGAGACCCCGGAGACCCCGGCGCCGGAGACCCCTGCCGAGCCCAAGGTGACGGAGCAGGACTTCGAGACCGCGCTCCAGGCAGGCGACCTCACCGCCGCCAGCGAGCATCTGGCCACGCTGCGCAAGACGAAGGGTGGCCCCGGTCCCAAGGCGCTGGAGGGGCTGCAGCGGCAACTGGACGCGGAGACCCGGGCCGACAAGAACCTCACCACCACCGCGACGGCCCTGAGCGCCGGCAAGGTGGACGAGGCCGTCAAGGCCTTCAGCGCGGTCCCCGCGAGCACCGTCTTCGCCAGCCGCTTCGAGGACCTGAAGAAGCAGCTCCAGGAGGCGCAGCGCGCGCCTTCAGGGGAAGCCCCGGAGGGGACGACCTCGGTGCAGAAAGCCTCCGCGGCGCCCACGTCCGAGTACATGCGCGGAAAGACGGCGGCCAGCGTCCAGGACGACATCCTGGAGATCCAGAAGGAGGTCCAGCGCTTGACCAAGGCGAAGGACGTCCCTGGAGCCCTGGAGATTGCCGAGGACTGCGCCCGGATCGCCCCCAAGGTTCCGGAGTGCCACCTGATGCTCGGGGTGCTCTACGCCAGGGACCAGAGGTTCAAGAAGAGCGAGGAGCACTACGGGCTCTTCCTCCAGATTGCACCCAAGGATCATCCCCGACGGGCCCGGGTCATCGAGCTCTTGAGCCTCAGCAGCAGCAAGCCGAGCGAAGCGGAATCGCAGGCCCAAAATCCGCCCGGCGAGAAGAACCTCCAGTAATCCCCCCCGCAGCACTTCCCTCAACCTTGCAGCGAGGAGACGCTGTGCAGATTCGCATCCTGGTAGTTGATGACGAGCAGGACAACTGCGACTACCTCAAGCTGGTGCTGACGCGTGAGGGCTACGAGGTGGTCACCACCACCGACCCCACCCAGACGGTGGACATCCTCCGGGGCTCCGACTTCCACCTCGTCATCCTCGACATGATGATGCCGCAGATGTCGGGCACCGAAGTGTTGGAGCTGATCCGCAAGTACGACACGGACATCGCGGTCATCGTCGCCACGGCCTACCCCACCGTGGACACGGCTGTCGCCTCCCTCAAGGCGCAGGCGTCCGACTACGTGAAGAAGCCCATGGAGCCGGAGCAGTTCACGGCCGCCGTGCGCAACGCGTTGCAGAAGAAGGGTCTGTCGCAGGACCCGGAAGCCGACCTGCACCGCGCCATTGGCCGCACCATCCGCGACGCCCGCAAGACGCAGGAGCTCACGCTCAAGCAGCTTGCCCGCCGCACCGGCCTGTCCGTGTCCCTGCTGTCGCAGATTGAACGCGCGGAATCCTCCGCGTCCATCTCGTCGCTCTACAAGATCGCCTCCGCGCTGCAGCTGCGCATGGGCGAGCTGTTCGGCGACACCTAGCGACCGTTGAAGTGGGGCGCGCGCTTTCCCAGGAAGGCCGCGCGCCCCTCCTTCGCATCCTCACTGCCAAACGCCTCGCCGCGCACCTGGCGCAGCCGCGCGACGTCCTCCGGGGCCAGGGCGGAGCGCGACAGCAATCCGAACGCCTCCTTCATCCCCGACACCGCCTTCGGTGCCTGCGCGGCCAGCGTCTCGCACAAGGCCAGCGCACGCGCCTCCGCGTCCTCCGGGCACTCGTCCAGCAGCCCCCACGCGAGCGCCTCCGGCGCGGGCAGCCTGCGCGCGGTGAGGAACAGCTGCTTGGCCCGTGAGAGCCCCACCAGCCGCACCGCGCGCGCCAGCCCCTCCGGCGAGTACACGATGCCCAGCCGGGCCGGAGGCATGAGGAAGAACGCGTCGGGCGCGCCCACGCGGAAGTCACAGGAGGCCGCCAGGTCGAAGCCCGCGCCCACCGCGCCGCCCTCCACCAGCGCCACCGATGGCGCCGGGTGCCGCTCCAGCTTCAGCAGGCACGCCACCAGCGCGTCGTCCGGCAGCCGTCCGTCCGCGCCGGGCGGCCCCAGGTGCGTCAAGTCATAGCCCGCGCAGAAGTGCCCGCCCTGCCCGCGCACCAGCAGCGCACGGACATGGGGGGCGGGCTCCAGCGCCACGTCCAGACGGGCCAGCAGCGCGTCGTCCAGGGCATTGCGCCGGGAGGGGTTGGAGACGGTGAGCACCCGCACACCGCCCTCGCGGTCCTCCACCCCCAGCGTGGGCGCCGTCACCGTCCGGGTCCCCGCTGCCTAGCCGAGCACCACGAGGACGTCACCCTCGTTCACGGGCTGCGCTTCCTTGCAGCGGATCTCCTTCACCGTGCCGTCCTCGGTGGTCTCCACCGGCATCTCCATCTTCATCGACTCGAGGATGACGAGCGTGTCCCCGGCCTTCACCGGGTCACCCACCTTCACCTCGATCTTCCACACCGTTCCCGTGATGTGCGCCGCAACGTCCGCCATGAACCAGTCCCTCCTCGGGTGTGAAAATGAAGCGCGGCCTGCCGCGCTCCCTACGGCTTCGCGTGATGATCCAGGAAGTGCGTGTCCAGCTCCCCGGCGCTGAAGGCGGGAGCCTTCAGGATGCGCAGGTGGAGCGGGATGTTCGTCTTGATGCCCTCGATGCGGAAGTCCTCCAGCGCCTTCACCGCGCGGGCAATCGCCTCGTCGCGCGTGGCGCCGGAGATGATGAGCTTCGCAATCATGGGGTCGTAGTTCGGCGTCACCACGTCGCCCTCGGCGTAGCCCGAGTCCAGGCGCACGCCCTCGCCCGTGGGCGGCTGGAACACCTTCAGCGGGCCGGGGGACGGGAAGTACTTCACCGGGTCCTCCGCGTAGATGCGGAACTCCAGCGCCGCGCCCTTCCGCTTCACGTCCTCCTGCTTCACCGTCAGCTTTTCGCCCGCGGCGATGCGCAGCTGCCAGCCGATGAGGTCCAGGCCCGTCGTGAGCTCCGTCACCGGGTGCTCCACCTGGAGCCGGGCGTTCATCTCGATGAAGTACACCTGCCCGTCCGAGTACAGGAACTCCACCGTGCCCGCGTTGGCGTAGCCGAACGTCTTCGCCGCGGTGACGGCCGCCGTGAAGAGCTGCTCCGACAGGGCCGCGTTCTTCCCGTTCGCGAACAGCACCGACGGGGCCTCCTCCACCACCTTCTGGTGCCGGCGCTGGATGGAGCACTCGCGCTCCAGGCCGTGGATGAGGTGGCCGTGGGTGTCGCCCAGAATCTGGACCTCGATGTGGCGCGGCGCCGGGAAGTAGCGCTCCAGGTACACGCCCTCACGGCCGAAGGCGGCCTTCGCCCGGTCCGTGCACTGGCGGAACACCTTCTCCAGCTCCGCGGGGCTGTTCGCCGCCGCCATGCCGATGCCGCCACCGCCGCTGGCGGCCTTGCACAGCACCGGGTAGCCGATGCGCTCGGCGGCCTCCAGGGCGCTCTGCACGTCCGGAAGGACGCCGTCGCTGCCCGGCACCACCGGCACGCCCGCGGCGGACACCAGCTTGCGCGCCTGGCTCTTGTCCTTCATCCGCGCCATGGCCTCCGGCGGCGGCCCCACGAACACCAGGCCCGCGTCCGCGCACGCCTGGGCGAACTCGCCGTTCTCCGACAGGAAGCCGTAGCCGGGGTGCACAGCCTGGGCGCCCGTCTTCTTCGCCGCCTCCAGGATGGCGGGGATGCTCAGGTAGCTGTCCTTCGCCGGCGCGGGGCCGATGCGCACCGCCTCGTCCGCTTCCTTCACGAAGGGCAGCGTGGCGTCCGCGTCCGAGTACACGGCCACGGTCTTCACGCCCATCCGCCGGGCCACCGTCCCGATGCGGCGCGCGATTTCACCCCGGTTGGCGATGAGCAGCTTCTGGAACATGGCGGTACCCCGGCGTTGCGAAGGGCGGCCAAACTAACCCCCACCCCCCTGCCTGACAAGCGCTCGGACAGGCGCGCAACAGGTCCGTACAGTCCCGTAAATTTGCGGGTCTACGAGCCCCTGGCGTACCTTGCCCGACGTGAAGCCTCCCTCGACAGGAACGGAAGGCGTCGTGGACCTGCATGGTGCCCGTCGCGCTCGCCGTCTGGATTTGTACCGGAGCCGGCTCAATGAGCGGCTCCAGGCCACCCGCGCCAACCTGGTGACGCTCTACGAGGGCGGCACCCTCTTCACGCCCGACGGCACCAAGCGGGGCCGCTCGCTGCTGAAGGCCCTGCAGCTCTTGCAGCGCGCCGGCACCCGGATGGAGGAACTGTCCGGAACCGGGCTGCTGCCCGCCCCCCGTGCGTCGGAGCGCATCGACGCGCTCTACGACGAGGTGGACGGCCTGTTCGCCCGCTGCGACCGCCTCACGGGCCGGGGCACGGCGAGCGTGGCCCGCCTCCCCCGCAACTGACGGCCTTCTTGCCCTACGGCAGCTCCGTCTGACCCTGGCGGCGCAGGAACGTCGGGATGTCGAACTGATCCTCGTCCAGGGGCAGCGCCGCGTCCTTCACCACGGCCGTGCGCGCGCTCTGCATGGAGGACTTCGGGTTCTCCACCGTGGACATCGTCGGACGGGGCGTGCTCTTCGCGGGGACGAGGCTCGCCACCTCCTCGCGCGACGAGGACAGCACCGACGACGGCGCGGGGCGGCTGGACATGGGCATGGACATGGGCACCTGGACGACTTGCGTCATGGGGCGCGCCTTGGCCGCCTCGCGGTGCACGAAGCCCGTGGCGATGATGGTGATCTTCACCTCGTCCTGGATCTGCTCGTCGATGAGCGACCCGAAGATGATCTCCGCCTCGCCGTCCGCCGCGTCGTGCACCAGCGTCAGGGCCTCGTTGACCTCCTGGAGGGTCATGTCGCGGCCGCCGGTGATGTTGATGAGCAGGCCCGTGGCGCCATCGATGGAGACGTCCTCCAGCAGCGGGCTGGAGATGGCCTGCTGCATGGCGATGACGGCGCGCCGGTCGCCGCAGGCGTTGCCCGTGCCCATGAGCGCCAGGCCCTTGTCGCTCATGATGGTCTTCACATCCGCGAAGTCCACGTTGATGTAGCCGTGGTACTGGATGAGGTCGCTGATGCCCTGCACGGCGTTGAGGAGCACCTCATCCGCGCGCTTGAACGTCTCCAAGAGCGGCATGGGCTCGTTGGAGAGCGACAGCAGGCGCTGGTTGGGGATGGTGATGAGCGTGTCCACCGCGGCCTTGAGCTCCACGATGCCCTGCTCGGCCTGCTTGCGGCGCTTGTTGCCCTCGAAGAGGAACGGCTTGGTGACGACGCCCACCGTGAGGCAGCCCAGGCTCTTGGCGATGTCCGCGATGATGGGCGCGGCGCCCGTGCCGGTGCCACCGCCCATGCCGGCCGTCACGAAGACCATGTCGGCGCCTTCCAGCACCGCGGCGATCTGATCGCGCGACTCCAGCGCGGCCTCGCGGCCCATCTCCGGGTTGGCGCCGGCACCCAGCCCCTTGGTGAGCGCCTGGCCCAGCTGCAGCCGGGTGGGCGCCTTGCTCGCGGCGAGCGCCTGGACATCGGTGTTGGCGGCGATGAAATCGACGCGGTCGAGCTTCGACAGAATCATCGTGTTGACCGCGTTGCAGCCCGCCCCGCCCGCGCCCACGACACGAATCTTCGCGGCCTGCTTGTTCTGCTCGAACTGGTCCATGTCGATCCTCTTGGCGGAAGCCCAACGGCGCCGTCCGCGATGACTGCCGCCTTCGACAATCATCAGGAAGTCGGGCGCTTTGGCAAGTATTCCGCTACCAGCCTGTAGCGCCCTGCTGCGGTGTCGAGTCCTGACGCCCACTTACGCGCACGGCTTCGGCATGCATGCGTGCGACGCGGTAGGCGAAACGCCCTCTTGACTCGCGCGCCTGACTCACCTTGGTCGGTCGTGCGTGCCTCGCGCGCGGCCTGACGTGGCGCGGTGGGGCCCGGATGACGAAAAGGCCCGGCTCCCTGGATGGGAACCGGGCCTTTCGTACTTCAGCACGACGGTGAAGGACTACGGGGCCGGACGCTCGATTTCGACCTTGCTCATCTTCAGGATCTTGAACTCCACGCGGCGGTTGTTCTCCCGGCCCGCGGACGTCTTGTTGGTGTCCACCGGCTTCGTCTCACCGAAGCCCTCGGACTGCAGGCGCTCCGCGGCGATGCCGTCGTTCACGAGGAACGTGCGCACGTTGGCGGCGCGGCGCTTGGACAGGTCCAGGTTGGCGGCGTCCTTGCCCTGGTCGTCCGTGTGGCCTTCCACGCTGAGCAGCTCCACCTGCGGGTTGGCGCGCAACACGGCGGCCACCTGCTTCAGGAGCGGGAACGAGCGCGGCAGGATGACGTCCTTGCCGGTGGCGAAGTAGACCTTCTCCAGGATGAGGATGCGCTCGCCCTCGACGAGCACCTTGACCTTGCCCTTGTCGGGGCAGCCGTCCTCGTCGGTGACGCCGTTGATGGTCTCCGGCTCCAGCGGGCACTTGTCCGCCACATCCGCGATGCCGTCACGGTCGTTGTCCGGGTCCGGGCAGCCGTCCTCGTCCTGGAAGCCGTCCTTGTCCTCGGGCGCGTTGGGGCACTTGTCGTCCGGATCCATCAGGCCATCGCCGTCGGTGTCCACCGGCGGAGGCGGCGGCAGGGGCTTCGTGTCCGGGCAGCCGTCGGCGTCCTCGAAGTCGTTGACCGTCTCCGGCTCCAGCGGGCACTTGTCCGCCGTGTCCGGGATGCCGTCGCTGTCGTTGTCCGGGTCCGCGCAGCCGTCCGCGTCCTGGAAGCCGTCGAAGTCCTCCGGGCCCTCAGGGCACACCGGCCGGGGCGGCGCCGGGGCACGCTCGGGCGTGCTGTAGCTGAGCCCCGCGAGCACGCGGAAGGTGGGCGTGCCGTAGCCGTGCGTCAGGCCCGGGCCCGCGCCCACGTGGGCGGCGAGCCCGCCCGTCGTCGGGCGGTACTTCAGGGCCGCGAGCAGCTCCAGCGGACGCTCCTCCTCGTCCTGCTGCTTGAAGCCCAGCGTGCCCGCCAGCGTGGCGTCCAGCGCCAGGGGCACCTTGCCCAGCTCGAAGGGCAGCTCCGCGCCCAGCCCGTACGCCAGCGCGCTGCCGGTGTTCAGGTTGCGCAGCTGCTCCGACTTGCGCAGGTCCACGCCCAGGTTGGCGAGCACCCGGAAGCGCCGACCGTACTCCGCGACGAGGCGCGGGTTGACGGAGACGCCCGACCCGCCGAGGAAGTCCGACGCGCCGCCCGTGGGCAGCGACACCGGCACCGCCAGCGCCAGGCCGAAGTTCTCCCGGTCCAGCAGCCGCGCCTTCGGGATGAGCCGCAGGTCGCCGATGCCGCCACCGCCCACGCCGTTGGAGAAGGAGGAGTCCACGCCCGGCGAAGCCTCCGAGCTCTGGATGGTGACGGGCAGCACGACGCCGATTTCGAAGCGGTCGAGGAAGCCCACCGCGCCCATCAGGTCCACGCCCACCTGGCTCTTCACCAGGGAGGTGACGTACGTGTCCGAGCGGGGGTCGAAGAAGTTGAGCGGCTTGTCGGCGTAGTTGACCGACAGCCCCACGTTCCACCCCAGGTGCCGCTGCACCTGCGCGCCCTGCACGGCGAGCACGTCCGAGATGCCCGGGCCCGGCTTGTACTGCTGCACGTCGATGGCCTGCGAGACAGCGGTGGCCTGCGCCCGGGCGTCCGGGGCCGCGAAGAGCGCGGTCACGAACAGGGCGAAGACGCCGCCCGCGCGGGCCAGGAGCTGCCCACCCTTGCGGAAGCGGCGGCCCACGAACGGCACGGCCAGGAGCATCAGCGCGAAGGGCGCCAGCGAGCCCGTCCCACCCGTGCTGCAGCCATGGCCCACGACGAGGAAGTCGTCGTTGGCGTCGAGCGGGTTGGAGCCGCCCTGCACTTCCACGCCGTCGTCGATGCCGCCTCCGTCGGTGTCCTTCTGGCTCGGATCCGTCTCCGCGTCGGCGCGGCGGCCGTCGTGGTTGGCGTCCTCATCGCCGTCCTTCAGGCCATCACCGTCAGTGTCCGCCTTCTTCGGGTCCGTCTTCGTGGACGGATCCGCGTCCGGCTTGAAGTTCGGCGACTGGCGGTTGGTCCCCGTCGGCGCGGTCTCCGCGGTGACACCCAGCTCGGTGCCGTCGAGGATGCCGTCGTTGTCGCTGTCCGGGTCGCGTGCGTCGATGGTGCCGTCGCCGTCCGTGTCCGTCAGGCCGTCGGTGCCGTCCATCACGCCGTCGTCGTCGGTGTCGGAGTCGAACGGATCCGTCCCCTTCTCCAGCTCCGTGGCGTTGTCGATGCCGTCACCGTCCGCGTCCTTGTCGTCCGCGGGGTTGTTCGGATCCGTCTCGCGCACGTCGACGCGGCCGTTGTGGTTCGCGTCCTCGATGCCGTCGAACACGCTGCCGTGGTCGGTGTCGCGGTCGAGCGGGTTCGTCTTGGTCGTGGGGTCCTCGTCCTTGACGAAGATGGCCGGGTCGGTGTCCGTGCCCTGGGGCGTGGTGAGGCCCGACTCCAGGCCGTCCGTCAGGCCATCGCCGTCCGTGTCCACCTTGTTCGGGTCCGTCTCCGTGGGGTCCACGGCGCCGTCGTGGTTGGCGTCCTCGTTGCCGTCGAGCAGACCGTCGTCATCCAAGTCGTCGTCGAGCGGGTTCGTCTTCGTCGCGGGGTCCTTGTCCGCCACGTACTTCGCCGGGTCGGTGTCCGAGCCCTGCGGCGTGGTGAGGCCGGACTCCACGCCATCCGTCAGGCCGTCGCTGTCGGAGTCCGAGTCCTTCGGATCCGTCTCGTCGGCGTCCACGACGCCGTCGTGGTCCTTGTCCTCGTTGCCGTCGAGGATGCCGTCATCATCCGAGTCGTCGTCGCGCGGGTCCGTCCCACCGACCTTGACCTCGACGCCGTCGGGGATGCCGTCGTCGTCGGTGTCCGGGTCGTTCGGATCCGTGCCGATGGTGCCCTCCTCCGCGTCCGTCAGGCCGTCATTGTCCGAGTCGGCCGAGTCGGACCACCGGAAGGTGGTGGAAGCTGGAGCGCTCGTGTTGCCCGCGCCGTCCGAGGACACCGCCGTCACGGTGTACTGACGGTCCGTGAGGGTCACGGGCAGCTGGAAGCTCCAGTTGCCCGAGGCGTCGACCGCGATGGGGCCGTAGTTCGTCCCATCGAGCGTCAGCGTCACGGACGTCGACTTCGTGGACGTGCCCACGATGGTCACCGTGGAGGTGCTCACCGTCGTGCCGCTGACCGGCGTGGTGATGGCCACCGTCGGCTTCATCAGGTCCACCGTGAAGGTGGAGGACGCCGTGGTGCTGGTGTTGCCCGCGGCGTCCGTGGACACAGCCGTCACGGTGTACGTACCCGCGGCCAGCGGACCCGGCAGCGCCTGGCTCCAGTTGCCCGAAGCGTCCACCGCGATGGGGCCGTAGTTGGTGCCCTGGAAGGTCACCGTCACGGACGTCGCGCCCGTGGACGTACCCGTCGCGGTCACCGTGGGGGTGCCCACCGTCGAGCCGTTGGCCGGCGTGGTGATGGCCACCGTCGGCTTCGTCAGGTCCACCGTGAAGGTGGAGGAAGCGGGAGGGCTGGTGTTGCCCGTGCCGTCCTCGGCGACCACGGTCACGGTGTACGTGCCCTCAGCCAGCGGACCCGGCAGCGTGTAGGTCCAGTTGCCCGAGGCGTCCACCGGGATGGGGCCGTAGTCCGTGCCGTCGAAGGTCAGCGTCACGGACGTCGCACCCGTGGACGTACCGGTCACCGCCACCGTGGGGGTGTTGATCGTCGATCCGTTGGCCGGCGTGGTGATGTCGACCGTCGGCGCCGTCAGGTCCACCGTGAAGGTGGTGTTGGCAGGAGGGCTGGTGTTGCCAGCGGCGTCCGTGGAGACGGCGGTCACGGTGTACGTGCCATCGCCCAGGCTGAACGGCAGCGTGTAGTTCCAGTTACCCGCGCCATCCACCGGGATGGGGCCGTAGTTCGTGCCGTTGTAGGTGAGCGTCACGGACGTCGCGCCCGTGGACGTACCCGTCACCGTCACCGTGTCGGTGCCAATCGTCGAGCCGTTGGCCGGGGTGGTGATGGCCACCGTCGGCTTCGTCAGGTCCACCGTGAAGGTGGAGGTCGCGGGGGCGCTGGTGTTGCCCGCGCCGTCCGTGGACACGGCCGTCACGGTGTACGTGCCTTCCGCGAGCGGGCCCGGCAGCGCCTGGCTCCAGTTACCCGAGGCATCCACCGAGATGGGGCCGTAGCTGGCGCCCTCGAAGGTGAGCGTCACGAACGTCGCGCCCGAGGACGTACCCGTCACGGTCACCGTGCCGGTGCCCACCGAGGTGCCGTTCACCGGGGTGCTGATGGCCACCTGCGGGCCGGTCAGGTCCACCGTGAAGGTGGAGTTCGCGGGGGTGCTGGTGTTGCCCGCCACGTCCTTGGACACCGCCGTCACGCTGTACGTGCCTTCGCCCAGGCTGACCGGCAGCGGGAAGCTCCAGTTGCCGGAACCATCCACGGAGATGGGACCGTAGTCCGTCCCCTGGAAGGTGAGCGTCACGGACGTCGCGCCCGCGGAGGTACCCACGACCGTCACCGCAGAGGTGCCAATCGTCGAACCGTTGGCCGGCGTGCTGATGGCGACCGTCGGAGCCGTGAGGTCCAGGGTGAAGGTGGAGGTCGCGGGGGGGCTGTTGTTGCCCGCCGCGTCCTTGGACACGGCCGTCACGGTGTAGGAGCCCTCAGGCAGGGGGCCCGGCAGCGGGAAGCTCCAGTTACCGGAGGCATCCACTGAGATGGGGCCGTAGCTCGTGCCTTCGAAGGTCAGCGACACGGACGTCGCGCCCGTGGACGTGCCGGTGACCGTCACCGTGGGGGTGTTGATCGTCGACCCGTTGCCCGGCGTACTGATGGCCACCGTCGGAGGGGTCTGGTCCACCGTGAAGGTGGAGGAAGCGGTGGTGCTGTTGGTGCCCGCGCTGTTCCTGGACACCGCCGTCACCGTGTACGTGCCGTTGGCCAGCGGGCCCGGGAGCGCCTGGCTCCAGGTGCCGCCCGTCACCGTGATGGGGCCGTAGTTCGTGCCCTGGAAGGTCACCGTGACAGTGGTCGCGTTCGCGGCCGTACCCGTCACGGTCACGTTCGGGTTGGTCGTCGTCGACCCGTTGGCCGGGGTGGTGATGGCCACCGTCGGCGCCGGCACGTTCACCGTGAACGTGGAGGACGCCGTCGAGCTATTCGTCGTGCCATTCGTGGACACCGCCGTCACGGTGTACGTGCCATTGGCCAGCGGGCCGGGCAGCGCCTGGCTCCAGGCGCCACCGGTCACCGCGATGGGACCGTAGTTGGTGCCCTGGAAGGTGACCGTCACGCTCGTCGCGTTCGCGGCCGTACCCGTCACCGTCACGTTCGGGTTCGTCACCGTCGAGCCGTTGGCCGGAGCGGTGATGGCCACCGTGGGCCCCGCCACCGTGAAGGTAGAGGACGCCGTGGTGCTGTTCGTCGTGCCATTCGTGGACACCGCCGTCACGGTGTACGTGCCATTGGCCAGTGGGCCGGGCAGTGCCTGGCTCCAGGCGCCACCGGTCACCGCGATGGGACCGTAGTTGGTGCCCTGGAAGGTGACCGTCACGCTCGTCGCGTTCGTGGCCGTGCCCGTCACCGTCACGTTCGGGTTGGTCGTCGTCGACCCGTTGGCCGGGGTGCTGATGGCCACCGTCGGCACCGGGACGGCCACCGTGAAGGTGGAGGACGCCGTGGTGCTCGTGTTGCCCGCGGCGTTACGGGAGACCGCCGTCACCGTGTACGTGCCGTTGGCCAGCGGGCCCGGCAGCGCCTGGCTCCAGGCGCCGCCCGTCACCGTGATGGGGCCGTAGTTCGTGCCCTGGAACGTCACCGTCACAGTCGTGGCGTTCGTGGCCGTGCCCGTCACCGTCACGTTCGGGTTCGTCACCGTGGAGCCGGTGGCCGGAGCGGTGATGGCCACCGTCGGCCCGGCGACGATGGTGAAGGTGTTGGTGTTGCTCTTGGGGCTCGCCTGGCCGTTGGTCTCCGCGTACGCGTAGACGGAGTGGGCCGCGACGGTGAGCTGCGTGGTGGGCGTGAAGGTCCAGTTGCCCGAGGCATCGGACGTCGTCCGGCCAATCTCCAGGTTGTCCACGATGACGACGATGGTCGTGTTCGCCGGGCCCGTGCCGGTGAAGGGAGGCGTCCGGTTGGTCGTGGTGGAGCCGTTGGCCGGCGTGACGACGACCGGCGCCGCGGGCGTGGTCAGCGCGGACGTGAGCGTGTTGACAACGCCGACGTTGCCGACCGCCGCGCCGTACGTCGCACCGTCATAGACGGAGGTCGCGAGCGCCTGCGTGCCCGGCGCGCCACCCGAGGTCGCCGTGGCGGGCGTGGTCGTGCAGCTGAGGGTCGCGCCCTGGAGGAAGATGTTGCCGCCGCCGCCGCCACCGCCCGTGCCGTGCTCTTCCGCGGAGCTGCTGCCACCGTTGCCACCCTTCGCGGAGACGTTGCCGGTGATGCAGCTCAGCGCCCCATTGAACCGCAGCGACACCGTACCGCCCGAACCGCCACCACCCGCGGCGTCGTTCTGGGAGTTCACGCCCGCCACACCGTCCGCGCTGACGAGGCCCGCGCCCGCCAGCGAGCCGCCACGGACGAACACGATGCCGCCCGCGTTGCCGCCGCCGCCGCCCACGCCGTCATTGCCGTGACCCGAACCGCCACCGCCGCCCATCAGAACGCGCGTCGTCGGGATGAAGTTCATCTTCGCGCCGCCCAGGCCGCCCACCGCTCGCGCCGGAGCAGTGTCACCCGTCCACGTCCGACCGCCGACGCCGCCCTGGCCACCGTTGCCGCCGCCGCCACCGCCGGAGTTGTGGCAGATGCCGCCACCGCCCGCGTTGAGGATGTTGCCCTTACCCGTCGTGCCCGCGGGCACCGGGAACGCCTCGGGCAGCTTGTAGCGGGCGGGAACCATGCCCTCGCCCTTCATGGCGCCACCCGGATACGCCTGATCGTCCTGCGAGCAGTTGTCGCCGTCCCCGTTGAAGTACTCGCCACCGCGGAAGCCTGCGGCGTTGGCGGAGATGGCGCCGTTGTTGATGACCGCGCCCTGGGCCAGGAACACCACGATGCCGCCCAGGCTGTCCGTGTGGTCCACGTCATTGGACCAGGCCTTCGCCACGATGCTGGCGCCCGCGTTGATGGTCACCGTCGTGTACTCGGGCACCCGGATGGCCTGCGCCGAGGTCCGGATCGCCGCCGCCGACGTTCCACCGGTGAACAACACCGTGAGGGGCGAACCGAAGTTGAGGCGGACGCCAGTCAGCGACGTCACGCGTGCGAACTGCCAGCGGCCGCCCGCCTCCGCCGAGTAGTCGAACGGCCCCTGGTTGCCGGAGGCCGCCGTGCCCGAGTAGCCGGTGGACTGGTAGACCATCACCAGGTCGCCCACGGCGAAGCCCGTCGTGTCCGTCACCGTCACGCCGGTGTTCGTGGTCGCGGTCACGTTCGCCGTCAGCCGGGCGTACGTGTTGATGACCGTGCCGGGCGCGTTGACGGTCAGCGCACCGTTGTGGCCATTGCCCAGGCCGAACGTGTCCGGTTCAGCCATCGCGGCGGGAGCGGCGAGCACGGTGCACAGCAGGGCCAGGAGGCCTGCGGCGGATCTGCGAGCTCCCGGGAGGGGCGTCAGCAACCGCGAAGTCGTTTGTGGGGTCATAGGGTCAGGGCTCACGCGAACAGCGGGATGGTTCCGGGAGCCACAGGCCCCCCTAGCAAGCCGGGCGCCATCGTCTGTCGGATTTTCATTCCCTCCAAATCCGGACACTTGTGCGGCTTGCCCTCCATGCTTACGAGCGGCGTCCGGAAGCTGGATCCAGATTCCAGAAACTGGAAAGCCCCCGGCGTTCCCACCTGACGCGTCAGCGTGCACCGTTGACGCGTCCGCCCTGCCCCGGACCGGGTCCCCAGAAACGCGAAAGGGCCCCCCGAAGGGAGCCCTGACTCAGCGCGGCATCACGCCCGCGGACTTCAGAAGATTTCTTCCAGCCACTCGCGCATCCGGCCCTTCACCTTCTTGTAGACGTTGCCGTCCTCGCGGATGCGGAACATGCGCCGGTCCATGTGCTTGGCGCCGTAGACGACCAGGCCCACGCCCGTGGCGTACATGGGGCTCTTCACCACATCCACCAGACCGCCGATGCCGCGCGGCATGCCCCGACGCACCGGCAGGCCCAGCACCTCTTCAGCCAGCTCCGGCATGCCCGCGAGCAGCGTGGAGCCACCCGTGATGACGATGCCGGACGCGAGCAGGTCCTCGTAGCCGCACTTCTGGATCTCACGGTGGACGAGCTGGAAGATCTCCTCCACGCGCGGCTCCAGGATCTCCGAGAGGATCTGCCGGCCCAGGACGCGAGGCTGACGGCCGCCCACGCTGGGGACCTCGATCGTCTCGTCCTTGTTGATCATCGACGCGAGCGCGCAGCCGTACTTCTGCTTGATGCGCTCGGCCTCGTGCGCGGGGGTGCGCAGACCGATGGCGATGTCGCTCGTCAGGTTGTTGCCGCCCAGGGCAATCACGGCCGTGTGGACGATGGAGCCGCCGGAGAAGATGGCGATGTCCGTGGTGCCGCCGCCGATGTCGACGAGGCACACGCCCAGCTCTTTCTCGTCCTCGCTCAGCACCGCCTCCGCGCTGGCCAGCGGCTGCAGCACGATGTCGGAGACATTGAGCCCGGTGCGGTTGGCGCACTTGACGATGTTCTGCGCGCTGGAGACGGCGCCCGTGACGATGTGCACCTTGGCCTCCAGGCGCACACCCGCCATGCCCAGGGGCTCCTTGATGCCGCCCTGGTCGTCGATGATGAACTCCTGGGGCAGGACGTGGATGACCTCCCGGTCCAGGGGGATGGCCACCGCCTTCGCGGCGTCGATGACGCGCGCGATGTCCGCCTCGCGGACCTCCTTGTCCTTCACCGCGACGATGCCCTGGGAGTTGAAGCCCTTGATGTGGCCGCCGGCGATCCCCGTGTACACGTGGGAGATCTCCGCCCCGGCCATCAACTCGGCTTCCTCCACCGCGCGACGGATGGACGACACCGTGGCCTCGATGTTGACCACGACGCCCTTGCGCAGACCCTTCGACGGGTGCGTGCCGATGCCGATGATGTCGATGCCGCTATCAGTCAGCTCGCCCACGATGGCGCAGATCTTCGTCGTGCCAATGTCGAGGCCGACGATGATCTCCCCCGACTTCTGCTTCGCCATTGAAACCTCCCAGGCCCCCTCACTTTCGTGAAGGAAGCATCCTCACTGCGTCGAGCCCCCGCTCCTCTCGGAGTCGGACCCGCTCGAAAGCCTCACCGCCACCCAACCCGGTCGGGCACGGTTATCCAGGCGAATGATCTCGGCTGCAAGCCCTCTCGTGCTCAGCTCGCGACGAACGCGCGCCAGTCGCTGGAGCTTGACTTCCGTATCGCCCACGCCGAGGCGCACCTCCTGCCCCGTCGCCGTCACCAGCGCAAGCCCGCTGTTCTCCAGGCGCACCTCGGACAACCGCTCCGATCGCCCGGGCGACAGCCGCGCATAAGCACGGGTTACATCCAGCGCCTCGCGGAAGCGCGCACGCACCGCATCCGCGTCCGCCACGTAGGCATCCCGCTCCAGCCCCGTGACGAGCGGCAAATCCAGCCCGTCCCCCGGGGTGACGCGCTTGAAGGGCTCGCCCTCCTCGTCCAGCACGTACAGGTCCCCCAGCACCGCCAGCGCCGCGGGCGCGTGCTCCGCCACCTCCACCGACACCCCGCGCGGAAACCGCCGCGTCACCTCCACCGTGCGCACCCAGGGGTGCTGCCCCATGGCCCGCGCGAGCGCGGCCGGGTCCAGCGACCAGAGGTTCTGCCCCGCCGTCAGCCCCGACAACTTCAGCAATTCCGCGCGCGAGGCCCGCTCCAGCCCGGTGAAGGACACCGACTCCAGCGCGAAGCGCGGAGACACCCGCGCCCAGGCGCGCAGTTCGATGCCGCCCCACACCAGCGCGGCCGTCACCACCGTCAGCCCCAGCGCCTTCGCCACCGTCGGTCCGTGCGAGCGGACGGCGCCCTTCACCGCGTTGTTGCGCGATGCGGCGTCCAGTTGACGGCGTTTCTTGTTCTTGCCGAAGGCCATGAGTAGGGAGGCGCATGCTGCGTGCGGAGATCGCTCCACGCCAGTTTTTGGCTACAGGCACGTCGCTGTAGCGCCCGACAGGGACACCCCGGCCCGCCAAGGGGCCGGAACTCCAAGAAGACGGGGAACGGCTCAAGCCTTGAGTGAAGCGCCCTGGAGCAGCCGCTCACACAGCGCCGGGAAGTCGATGCCCCGCCCCGCCGCGATTTTCGGCAGCAGGCTGGAGGCCGTCATTCCGGGCAGCGTGTTGATTTCCAGCAGGAACACGTCGCCGGCCTCGGTGACGATGACGTCCGAGCGCGACCCGCCCGAACACCCCAGCGCCACGTGCGCGGCGAGGGAGACGGCGTTGACGCGCGCGTACAGGTCCGGAGGCAGCGGCGCGGGGAAGAGGTACTGGGTGCCACTGCCCGCCTTGTACTTGGCCTCGTAGTCGTAGAACTCGCGGGCCGCCTTGACCTCGATGACGCCCAGGGCCTCGTTGTCCAGCACGCCGCCCTGCACCTCGCGGCCCTTGATGAACTGCTCCACGAGCAGCGTGCCTGCGTGCTTCGCCGCGTCCTGCACGGCGGCCGTGTAGTCCTCGCGCGTCTTGCAGATGTGCACGCCCACGCTGCTGCCCTCGCGGCTGGGCTTCACCACCACCGGGAAGGGGAACGGGAGGCGGTCCGCTTCCGCGAGCGCGGCTTCCGCCGTGGCGAAGGCGCGGTAGGGCGGCGTGGGGATGCCGCGCGAGAGGAAGATCTCCTTCGCGTACACCTTGTCCATACCCACCGCGGAGGCCATCACGCCGCTGCCGGTGTAGGGGATGAACATGGCCTCCAGCAGGCCCTGGATGCAGCCGTCCTCGCCGAAGCGGCCGTGCAGCGCGAGCCACGCGACGTCCACCTTCTCCGCGATGAGGCGCGCGGGCAGGTCCTTGCCCACGTCGATGTCGACGACGTCGTAGCCCAGCCCCCGGAGCGCGCCGGCCACCGCGGCGCCGGTGCGCAGGGACACCTCGCGCTCGGAGGAGAGGCCGCCGTACAGCACGCCCACGCGCTTCGCCTTCAACTCTTCCAGGGTGAAGCCTCGGGGACCGTTGCTCATGGCAGGAACACTCCGACGCACTTGACTTCGGGTTGCAGGGTGACGCCCGTGGCTTCCAGCACCCGCGCTTGCATCAGGGTGAGGAGGCCCCGCACGTCGCGGGCGCTGGCGCCGCCCAGGTTGACGATCCAGTTGGCGTGCAGCGGGGACACCTGCGCGCGCCCCAGGGTGTGCCCCTTCAGGCCAACAAGTTCAATCAGCCGCCCGGCATGGTCGCCCGGCGGGTTGGTGAACACGCTGCCGAAGTTGGGCTGACTCAACGGCTGCGTGCGCTTGCGGTAGCCCAGGTCCGCGTCCATCGCGGCCTTGCTCGCCACCACGTCACCCCTGGGAAGCACGAAGCGCACGCGCGTGACGATACCTCCAGGCGGCAGCGTGGCGTGACGGTAGGTGTGCGGTACCTGCGCTTTCGCGAGCCACCCCACCCCGTCCACCGTGGCCACCTCGATGGCGTCCACCACCCGGAAGCACTCACCGTTCTTCGTGCCCGCGTTCATCGTCACCGCGCCGCCCAGGGTGCCAGGGATGCCCGCGAGGAACTCCGCGCCCACCAGCCCCTGCGCCCGCATCACGTTGACGAGCCGCGCGATGGCGGCGCCCGTGCCCAGCGTCACCCGCCCCGCGTCCGGGCCGACGTCGACTTCTTCCGGGAACAAATCCGGCGGCAGCTTTACGGTGATGCCCGGCACGCCGCCGTCCCCCACCAGCGTGTTGGCGCCGCCGCCCAGCACCGTGACGGGCACGCCCTCCTCGCGGGCGAAGCGCAAGAGCTCCACCAGCGCCTCCGGCGAGCGGGGCCGCACCAGCGCTTCGGCCGGGCCACCCACGCGCACGCTGATGAGCGGCGCCAGGGGCTCGCCCGGCTTCACGTCCAGACCCTGCAGCCGCGCCACGCGCGCCGCGAGCGGTGTCGCGACCCCCGCCTCCATGCCCTACCCGCCCTTCGCCGCGCCCATCAGGGTCAACAGGTCCGGGCCCACCTGGGTGATGTCGCCCGCGCCCAGCGTCAGCACCAGGTCGCCCTCGCGCACGCGCTCCTGGAGCGCCTTGGCCACATCCACGCGCTTCTCCACGAACGTGACGTCGCGGTGCCCGTGCGCGCGGATGGCCTCCGCCAGCGCGTCCCCGGTGGCGCCCGCGATGGGCTCCTCGCCCGCCGCGTACACGCTGGTGACGAAGAGCACGTCCGCGTCGTTGAACGCGGTGGCGAACTCCTTCATCAGGTCATGCGTGCGCGTGTAGCGGTGCGGCTGGAAGGCGGCCACCACCCGGCGGCCGAAGGCCCTTCGCGCGCCCGACAGCGTGGCCATGACCTCCGTGGGGTGGTGCCCGTAGTCGTCCACCACGGTGATGCCGCCCACCTCGCCGCGCACGGTGAAGCGGCGCTGCACCCCGCCGAACTCGGCCAGCGCGCCGCGCACCGTCTCCAGCGGGATGTCCATCTCCTCCGCGATGGCCACGACGGCCAGGGCGTTGAAGGCGTTGTGCGCGCCCACCATGCGCACGCGGAACTCCCCCAGGTCCTCCTCCCGGCGGTACGCGTGGAAGGTGGTGGTGAAGCCGTCCAGGCTGATGCCCTCCAGCCGGTAGTCCGCCATGTGCGAGCTGCCGTAGGTGACGAAGCGCTTCTCGATGCGGGGCAGCAGCGCCTGGACGTTGGGGTTGTCCAGGCACAGCACGTTGAGGCCGTAGAAGGGCACGCGGTTGCAGAACTCCACGAAGGCGGACTGGAGCGTCTCCAGGTTGCCGTAGTGGTCCATGTGCTCCGGGTCGATGTTGGTGACGACCGCGATGGACGGGTGCAGCTTGAGGAAGCTGCCGTCGGACTCGTCCGCCTCCACCACCATCAGCTCGCTCTTGCCCAGCTTGGCGTTGGAGTCGAGCACGTTCACCTTGCCGCCCACCACCGCCGTGGGGTCCAGGCCCGCCGCGGACAGCACCGTGGCCACCATAGACGTCGTCGTCGTCTTGCCGTGGCTGCCGGCGACGGCGACCGCGTACTTCAGGCGCATCAGCTCCGCGAGCATCTCCGCGCGCGGGATGACGGGAATCTTGCGCTGGCGCGCCGCCACCACCTCCGGGTTGTCCTTGCGCACCGCGGAGGAAATCACGACCACGTCCGCGTGGACCAGGTTCTGCGCCCGGTGGCCTTCGTAGAGCGTGGCGCCCAGCTTCGCGAGCCTGCGGGTGATGTCGCTCTCGCGCAGGTCGGAGCCCGACACGCGGTAGCCCAGGTTGAGCAGCACCTCCGCGATGCCGCTCATGCCGATGCCGCCCACGCCCACGAAGTGCACGTGCGCGGCGTGGCGCGTCTTGTAGAGGCTGCCGGGCTTGTTGCTGACGGACTTGCTCATGCCTTGCTCCCGGGTGCCTTCTTCACGTCCTTGGGCCCGCGGTCGCGGCCCTGGGGACCCCAGGCCTGCGTCGTCAGGTCCACGCACACGTCCGCCAGCTCCTTCGCGGCCGCGGGCCGGCCCAGGATGCCGGCCTTCTTCGCCATCTGCTTGAGCTTCGCCGGGTCCGTCATCAGCCCGCGCAGTGTCTCCGCGAGCTTCTGGCCGGTGAGCTCCGACTCGCGGAACATCAGCGCCGCGCCCGCGTCCACCAGCGCCCGGGCGTTCACCTCCTGGTGGTTGTCCGTCGCGTGCGGGAAGGGCACCAGGATGCTGGCCTTCTTGCACACCGTCAGCTCCGCCAGCGACGTCGCGCCCGCGCGGCAGATGACCAGGTCCGCCTGGGCGTAGGCGGAGGACATGTCGTCGATGAACTCCACCACCGTGGCCTGCGCGCCGAAGCCCTTGTCCGCGTAGCCCTTCTTCACCGTCTCCAGGTCGTTCTTGCCCGTCTGGTGCACGAAGGAGACCTGGTCCTTCAGGTCGCCCAGGGAGTCCAGCGCGTCCAGCATGCGGTTGTTGAGGCCGCGCGCGCCCAGGCTGCCGCCGAAGATGAGCACGGAGAACTTCTCGTGCGCCGCGCTGCTGCGCAGGTAGTTGTCCATCAGCTTGCGGCGGATGGGGTTGCCAATCATCTGCACCTTGGCTTCGGGGAAGAACGCCCTGGCTTCCTCGAAGGCGGTGAAGACGACCTTCACGATGCGGCCCAGCACCTTGTTGGTGAGGCCCGGCAGCGCGTTCTGCTCCTGGATGGCGGTGGGAATCCCCATCATCCACGCGGCCAGCACCACCGGCCCGCTCGCGTAGCCGCCCACGCCCACCACCACGTCCGGCTTCTGGCGCGACAGGATGCGGAACGACGCGAGGAACGCCAGGGGCAGCGCGAGCAACCCCTTGATGAGGCCCCAGAAGCCCTTGCCCTTGAGCCCCTGCACCTTCACGAACTCCAGCGGGTAGCCCTCCTTCGGCACCACGCGGGCCTCCAGGCCCCGCTCGGTGCCCACGAAGACGACCTCGTTGGCGTGGTGGCGCGTGACGACCTCCTCGGCCAGCGCGATGCCCGGGAACAGGTGGCCGCCGGTGCCGCCGCCCGCGATGAGCACCTTCACGCCGTCACCTCCCGCAGGTCCGTCGTCCCCGCGCGCACCGGCCGCGACGCGCCCTGGGTGTTCGCGCTCAGGGACAAGAGCACGCCCGCGGAGCCCATCAGCACCACCAGCGACGTGCCGCCGTAGGACACGAATGGCAGCGTCAGGCCCTTCGTGGGCAACAGGCCCATGGCCACGCACATGTTCACCGTGGCCTGGAACGCGATGATGGAGCTGATGCCCAGCCCCAGGTAGGTGCCGAAGGTCTCCCCCGCCGCGAGGCTCGCGCGGATGCCGCGCCAGAGGACGATGGCGTACAGCGCGACGAGCAGCCCCACGCCGATGAGGCCCAGCTCCTCACCGAGGATGGAGAAGATGAAGTCCGTGTGCGCCTCCGGCAGGAAGAACAGCTTCTGCCGGCCGTCGCCCAGCCCCAGGCCGGTGATGCCGCCGGAGCCGATGGACATGAGCGACTCCGCCACCTGGTAGCCCACGTCGTGCCGGTGGGCCCAGGGGTCCATGAACGCGAGGATGCGCTTCATGCGGTAGGGGCTGGTCGCGATGGCCACGTACGCCAGGGGCAGCGCGAGCAGCACCGACCCCACGAGGTAGCTGAGCTTCGTGCCCGCCGCGAACAGCAGCACGAAGAGCATGAACACCAGCAGCACGCTGCTGCCGAAGTCCGGCTGGAGCATGCACAGGAGCACCAGGACGCCGCACAGCGCCAGGTGCGGCAGGAAGCCGATGGAGAACGTGGCCACCTTCTCCCGCTTCTTCGCGAGCGAATAGGACAGGTAGACGAGCCACGCGAACTTGGCGACCTCCGCCGGCTGGAGGCTGAAGCCCGGCAGGCGGATCCACCGCCGCGCGCCGCCCGCCGTGGTGCCGATGCCGGGAATCGCCACCAGCACCATCAGCACGATGGCGACGATGAGCAGCGGGTACGCCAGCCGCGCCAGCCGCCGCCAGCCCAGCTTCATCATCACCGCCATGGCCACGACGCCCAGGCCCGCGGCGACGAGCTGGCGCTTGAGGAAATACAGGCTGTCGCCCAGCTTGTCCTGGGCGAGCACGGCACTGGCCGAGTACGTCATCACCAGCCCCAGCGTGACGAGCGCCAGCACGGCGCACAGCAGGATGGGGTCGAACCGCACGGGGGCGGCCGGAGGAGAGGTCTTCATGACGGTCAGAGCGCCCCGACGAGGCGCTTGAACGTGTCGCCCCGGTCCTCGAAGTTCTTGAACTGGTCGTACGACGCGCACGCCGGGGACAGCAGCACCGTGTCCCCCGCCTTCGCGAGCCCACGCGCCTTCGCCACCGCCGCGTCCAGCGTGCCGCACGCGTGCACCGGCGCCTCGTTCGCGTACGCCCGCGCCAGCGCGTCCGCGTCCTGGCCAATGGTCAGCACGCCCTTCACCTTCCCCTGCCCCGCTTCCACCATGGGCGCGTAGGGCGCGCCCTTGCCCTTGCCGCCCGCGATGAGCCACACGTTGCCCGCGAACGCCCGGAGCGCCACCAGCACGGAGTCCACGTTGGTGGCCTTGGAGTCGTTCACCCACTCCACGCCGTCCAGCACGCGCACGCTCTCCAGCCGGTGCGGCAGGCCCGGGTAGCTGTCGAGCCCCGCCTGCACCGCGTCCCGGGAGACGCCGCCCAGCCGGGCCAGCAGCGCGGCGGCCATCGCGTTCTGCGCGTTGTGCGCGCCCCGGAGCGCTCGGTTCGTCAGCGTGAAGTCCTCGCCGGAGAACTCCAGCCGGAAGCCGCCGTCCTGCGCCACCGCGAGCCCCGCGAGCTTCGGCGCGTCCACCACCGGGCGGCCGGTGAGGCTGAAGCCATACACGGGCGCGCGCGCGGAGACCGCCAGCGACATCACCGCCGCGTCGTCCGCGTTCACCACCGCGAAGTCGCGGCCCGCGTCCTGGTTCATGAAGATGCGCGCCTTGGCCGCGCCGTACTCGCCCTGGTCCGCGTACCGGTCCAGGTGGTCCGGCGTGAGGTTGAGGATGGCCGAGCCCAGCGGACGCAGCGTGTGGATGCCCTCCAGTTGGAAGCTGGACAGCTCCACCACCAGCGCGTCCCAGTCACCCGGCGACACCGCGGCCTCCGCCAGCGGACGGCCCAGGTTGCCCCCCACGAAGGTGCGCTGGCCGCCCCGGGCGAACAGCTCGCCGGTGAGCGCCGTGGTGGTGCTCTTGCCGTTGGTGCCAGTGATGCCCAGCAGCCGCGTCGCGCCGCCGAGCTCCAGGAAGCGCCACGCGAGCTCGATCTCGCCCCACACGGGGACGCCCGAGGTGCGCGCGGCCTCCAGCTCCGGCAGCGACAGCGGCACGCCCGGGCTCACCACCACCAGGTCCTGGCGGGTGAGCAGCCCCTCGGGCGTGGCGCCGGTGACGAGCGTCACGCCCTTCGCCTTCAGCTCCTTCGCCACGTCGCCGAGCGCGTCCTCCGAGCGCGCGTCCAGCGCCGTCACCTTCGCCCCGTGCTGCAGGAGCAGGCGCAGCGCAGCGACGCCGCTCTTCGCCAGCCCGAACACCGCGACCTTCCGACCGGACAGCGACGTGCTCATGGGCGGGACAGACCCCTTTTCGCGCCTAGCGCAGCTTCAGGGACAGCAGGGCCACGCCACCACAGAGGATGGCGACAATCCAGAAACGCACGATGATCTTCGGCTCGGCCATTCCCTTGAGCTCGAAGTGGTGGTGCACGGGCGCCATCTTGAAGACGCGCTTGCCCGTCATCTTGAACGAGGTCACCTGGATCATCACGCTCAGCGCTTCGGCGAAGAAGATGCCGTGGATGATGGCAGAGACCACCTCGTTCTTCGAGAACACGGCCAGCCCGCCCAGCGCGCCGCCCAGGGCCAGCGAGCCGATGTCGCCCATGAACACGGACGCCGGGTAGGTGTTGAACCAGAGGAAGGAGATGCCCGCGCCCACGATGCTCGCGCAGAACACGGCCAGCTCCGCGCCGCCCGGCACCTGCAGGATGCCCAGGTAGCGGTACAGCGGCGTGGCGGTGAGGCGCGCGACGCCGTTCACCGTCTCCGTGTCCGCGATGTGCAGCGTGGTGCCCGCGACGTAGCAGAGCACGCAGAACGTCACCGCCGACACGATGGTCGGCACGATGGCCAGACCGTCCAGGCCGTCCGTGAGGTTCACCGCGTTGGACGTGCCCACGATGACGATCCACGCGAAGACGACGTAGAACCAGCCCAGGTCCGGGTTGAACCAATGCGACGGCACGAACGGCAGCGTCAGCCGCGTGTCGATGAGCAGCGTGGGCCCGAACGAGCCGTCCGCCTTCGTCCAGGTGCACATCAGCCCGAAGATGGCGATGAGGAAGAAGACGGTCTGCAGCACCATCTTCTTGCGCCCGGCGAGGCCCTTGGAGTTGCGCTTGGACAGCTTCAGCCAGTCATCCAGGAAGCCGATGAAGCCGTAGCCGAAGGTGAGGAGGATCATCACCCAGACACCCCGGCTCTTCAGGTCCGCGAACAGGAGCGTGCCCGCCGCGATGCACAGCAGGATGAGCGCGCCGCCCATGGTGGGCGTGCCCTTCTTCTTCTGGTGCGAGTCCGGCGTGTCCTCGCGCACGTTGCTCTGCCCGTGCTGCTTCAGGCGCAGCCGCGCGATGAGGCGCGGGCCGATGAGCATCCCCAGGAGCAGGGCGAAGACGCCCGCGGCGATGATGCGGAAGGTCGGGTAGCGCAGGAAGTTGAGGACGCGCCCGGCCTCGGTGTTCTGGATGAGCTCGTACAGGAGGTACAGCACTTAGTGACTCCCTTGGGGGGCGGCCGTGCCCGTCAGGGCGGCCACCACGCGCTCCAGTCGCATGCCGCGACTGGCCTTCACCAGCACCACGTCACCGGGGACGAGCCGGGGCGTCAACCAGGCCACCAATGGCTCCACCTCGGTGAAGTGCGCGCCAGCATCTCCCAGCTTCGCGCTCTGGTGGCCACCGGAGGACCGGGGCCCGAAGAACGCGACCAGCGAGGCATGACGCGCGACGAGCTCGCCCAGGTGGGCATGCGCCTCGAACTCGCCCGCGCCCAGCTCCAGCATGTCGCCCAGCACCGCCACCGCCCGGCCACCCTTCGGCACCAGCGTGCCCAGCGTGACGAGCGCCGCCTCCATGGAGGCGGGGTTGGCGTTGTAGCAGTCGTCCACCACCATCACGCCGTTCGCGCCGTCCAGGATGTTGAGGCGCCGCGCGTACGGCCGCGCCGTCTCCAGCCCGCGCACGCACTCCTCGGGGGAGTAGCCCAGCGCCAGCGCCGTCGCGAACGCCGCCGTCGCGTTCTGCGCGTTGTGCGGCCCCACGAAGTGCAGGCGCACCGGCCAGTCCTGCTGGGCATGGCGGACCGTGGCCACCATGCCGTCGCGCCCCAGCGTCTGGATGTCGGTGAGGCGCACGTCGGCGCCCTCCGCCCGGCCGAACGTGAGGTGCTTCGCGCCGCTGCGCGCGGCCTGGTGCACGATGAGCGCGTCGTCCAGGTTCACCACCGCCGTCGCCTGGGGCAGCAGCTCGCGGAACAGCTCGCCTTCCGCCTCGGCCACGCCCTCCAGGCTGCCCAGCCCTTCCAGGTGTTCGGGCTGGACCACCGTGATGACGCCCGCGTCGGGCTGCACCCGGCGCGTCAGCCGTTCGATTTCGCCCGGCTGGTTCATCCCCACTTCGATGACCGCCGCCACGTGGGACGGCTCCAGCCGGAAGAGCGTCAGCGGGACGCCGACCTCGTTGTTGAAGTTGCCTTCGGTCTTCAGCGCGGGGCCCCGCGTTGCGAGGATGGCGCCCACCATCTCCTTGGTGGTCGTCTTCCCGTTGGAGCCCCCCACCGCCGCCACCGGGATGCGGAAGCGGCGGCGGTGCAGCGCGCCCAGGCCGCCGAGCGCGGCCAGGGTGTCGTCCACCTCGTAGAGCGTGACGTGGGCGGGCAGGGCCGGCAGCGCCCTGCCCCGCTTCACCACCGCCCCCGCGGCTCCTCCACGCAGGGCGCCGTCCACGAAGTCGTGGGCGTCGAAGCGCTCGCCCTGGAGCGCCACGAAGAGGCACCCCGGGGTGAGCGACCGCGTGTCGGTGCAGACGGCGGGAAACCCCGCGGGGACAGCGTCCCCGCGACGGGTCGCACCGGTCGCCTGCAGCACCTCATCGTCGGAGAATCGAGCGGCCATGAAGGGAGGAGCGGGAGGTGGCGGTGGACCTTCGGTTCAGCCCGGGATGCGGTTGGCCAGCGCCTTGGCGGCGACCTCGCGGTCGTCGAAGGCGTGCTTCTCGCTGCCCACCGTCTGGTAGGTCTCGTGGCCCTTGCCGGCGATGAGGACGACGTCGTCGTCCTTGGCCAGGTTGATGACCTGCTCGATGGCGGCGCGGCGATCCGCGTCCACGAGGTAGCCCTTCTCCCCGACCTTCGCCTTGCCCGCGGAGATGCGGCGCAGGCCGCCCTTCTCCAGGCCCGGAGTGACTTCCGCGATGATGGCCTCCGGGTCCTCCGTGCGCGGGTTGTCGCTGGTCACCATCACCAGGTCGGCGCCCTCCGCGGCCACCGCGCCCATCAGCGGGCGCTTGCCCTTGTCGCGGTCGCCGCCGCAGCCGAAGACGACGATGACGCGGCCCTTGGCCAGCGTGCGCGCCGCTTCGATGGAGCGCTTGAGCGCGTCATCCGTGTGCGCGTAGTCCACCAGCACGGCCGGCGCTGGGCCGCCGCGGTGGTTCTCCGCGCGGTCCATGCGGCCGGACACCTTGGAGACCAGCTCGATGCCGCTCTTCACGTCCGAGCGCGAGATGCCCGCGCCCAGCGCGATGCCCGTGGCCAGGAGGATGTTCTCCAGGTTGTGGGGACCCAGGAGCTTGCTCTTGATCTTGATGTCGCCCGCGGGCGTCTTGAGCGTGGCCTCGATGCCCTTGAGCGAGAAGGTCGCGTCCGAGGCCGAGATCTCACCGGGCCCCAGGCGGCTGAACTTCCACGCCATGCGCTTCTGGCCGCGCAGCTCGTTGTAGATGCGGCTGGCGAAGGTGTCGTCGCCGTTCACCACCGCGGTGCCCGTGGCGGCGAGGTTCTCCGCGAAGAGCTTGCGCTTGACCTGGAAGTACTCCTCCATGTCCTTGTGGTAGTCCAGGTGGTCGCGGGACAGGTTGCTGAAGCCCACGGCCTTGAACGTGAGCCCGTGCACGCGCTCCTGCGCGAGCGCGTGGCTGGACACCTCCATCACCACCGTCTCCACCCCGGCATCCACCATCTCGCGGAAGATGCGGTGCAGCTCCAGCGGGTCCGGCGTGGTGTTGGCCAATTCCGTCGTCTTGCCGCCGAACTTGTAGCCCAGCGTCCCGATGACGCCGGGAGCGGAGGAGCCCGAGTACATGGCGGCCGTGGCGAGGATGGCCTCCAGCAGGTACGTCGTCGTCGTCTTCCCGTTCGTTCCCGTGACGCCCAGGAGCGTCAGCTTGTCGGCGGGGCGGCCGTAGAAGTTCGCCGCGATGAGGGCCAGCGCCTTGCGCGCGCTGCTCACCTTGAAGAACGGCACCTGCGAGGACTGCCCCTGCTTCTCCGACACCACCGCCACGGCGCCGCGAGACACGGCCTCACCGATGAACTGGGCCCCATCTTCCTTCAGGCCGGGCACGGCGATGAAGAGGTCCCCCGGCTTCACGCGCCGCGAATCCTGCGTCACTCCCGTGACGTCGACCGCGGAACGGCCGCCCGAGGTCTGCTCGGCTCCACACCCTGCGAGGACATCCGTCAGCTTCATCTCTTCCCCTTCACACGCATTGCTGATGCGGGGCCTGGAAAGGACACGGCCTCATTGCCGCGTCGCCAGTTCCAGCGTCACCCGGGCCCCCTTCTCCACCAGCGCACCGGCGGGGGGGGTCTGAGACACCACTCGTCCACTGCCTTGCAGCTGTGGCTCCAACGCCGCGGCAAGCAACTTCACCACGGCTTCGCGACCCGCCTGACCCTGGACGTCCGGCACACGCACCGTGCCGGGCTCCGGAGTCTCGGTCACCGCTTCCGCCAGGACCGCCCGTACCGGGACGGCCTTCGCCGACGCCTTCGATGCCGGAGGGGGCACCGGAGGCGCAGCGGCCGCGGCCACCTCGGCGGGTGCCACCGTACGGGACGGGGGCACGGCCAGGTGGGCCATGGCGGCGGTAGCGATTTCCTTGAAGGCAGGGGCAGCCACGTTCCCCCCGTATACGTCCGTCTTCGGTTCGTCCACTATCACGAGAATCACGGCGCGCGGGGCCTCGGCCGGCACCATGCCCGCAAAAGACGCGATGCGTTTGTCGGAATACCCACGCGCGACCGGGTCCGCCTTCTGCGCGGTGCCCGTCTTTCCGGCCACGCGGTAGTCCTCCATGGCGGCCTTGGGGGCGGTCCCTCCCTTGACGACCACGCTCTCGAGCATGCCCACGACCTGCCGCGCCACCCTCTGGGAAACGACCCGGCGCAGCTGCGTGGGCTGGTTCTCCATCAGCACCACGCCGTCCGGGTCCACCACCCTGGAGACGAGGTACGGGCGCATCAGGACGCCGTCGTTGGCCAGCGCACCGTAGGCCGCCGCCAGCTGCACGGCGGTGGATGTCATGCCCTGGCCGAAGGATTGGGTGGCCAGCGAGATGTCCGATTTCGGAAACGGGATGCTGCCCCGGCTCTCCCCGGTCAGCGCCAGGCCCGTGCGCTCCGCGAAGCCGAAGGCGTGGTAGGCGGCGACCAGCTTCTCGCGGCCCAGGGCCTCCGCCACCTTGGCGGCGCAGATGTTGGAGGACACCTGGAGGATTCCCTCCGGGGCCAGCCAGCCGTGCGGGTGGGTGTCGTTGATGGTGTGGCGGCCGATGCGCCAGGCCCCGTTCTCACAGAAGAACAGCGACTCCGGCGTGATGGCCTTCTCTTCCAGCGCGGCGGCCACCACGAAGGCCTTCATCGTGGAGCCGGGCTCGAAGGCGTCCAGCGCGGCGCGGTTGCGGATGGCGTTCTTCACGCCGTCCTCCGGCGTGTTGGGGTTGAAGCGCGGGTTGTTGGCGAGCGCGAGCAGCTCACCGGTGCGCGGGTCCAGCACCACCGCCATGCCGGCGATGGCCTTCGCGTCGTCCACGGCCTTGGCCAGCGCCTTCTCCGCGACGTACTGGAGGTGGCGATCCAACGTGAGCGTCACCGCGGCGCCCTGGCGCTCCAGCGGATCCAACGCGCCCTGCACCATCAGCTTGCGGCCCTTGGCGTCGCGGAAGCCGGAGGTGCGCGAGTTCTGCCCGGACAGCTCGTCCTCGAAGGCGAGCTCCAGCCCCTCCAGGCCGTGGCCGTCGGTGCCCACCATGCCGACGATGTGCGCGCCCAGCTCGCGCTGGGGATAGAAGCGCTTGGGCTCCTTGGTGAAGCCCAGGCCCGGAAGCCCCAGCGCCTTCACCGCCTCCACCTCCTGCGGCTTCGCCTGGCGCTTCACCCACGCGAAGCGCTTGGCGCGGCCCAGGCGCGAGGCGACGTCGTTGGGGTCCAGGTGCACGGCCTTCGCGAGCAGCCGCGACGCCTGCCGCACGTCCGGGAGCAGCGAGGGGTCCACCCAGATGGAGTCCACCTCCACGCTCTGGGCGAGCGGCGTGCCGCGCCGGTCGAAGATGTCGCCGCGGCGGGCCGGGATGTCGATCTGCCGGACGTACTGGTCCTGCGCCAGCCCCCGCAGCTTCTCCTGCTGGAAGACCTGGAGGTAGACCGCGCGGGCGAACGCCGTGCCCAGCAGCGTGAGGAACAGCCCGAACAGCAGCTGGACCCGCAGCTTGAGCCACTTCGCGTTGGATTCGGGCGCCCGCGCGCTCTTGAAGTCCCTCACCGCTGGGCACCCCGCTCCGCCACGCGGACGGCCGGCGCCGACGAACGGGCCTGCGCGGTGCGCGAGTCCTTCACGCGCTCATCGGCCACGGACACCACGGCGCCGCCCCGGGGCATCGCCATGCCCAGCTGCTCGCGCGCCACGCGCTCCAGGCGGCCGGGGGCCTTGAGCGTGGCCAGCTCCAGCTTGAGCCGGTCGTTCTCCCGGGTCAGCGAGCGGCTCTCGCCCTCCGCGTTGGACAGCCGGTAGCCCATGTCCACCACCAGCACGCGGCTCGTCACGTGGAGGATGCCCACCGCGGTGAACAGCGCGAAGAGCGCGACGGCGGGCAGCAGGTGCATCAGCACGCCGGCCACGGAGACGGTGTTGCGCGAGAGGGCCTTGCTCATCGGACTTTCTCCACCGCGCGCAGGTGCGCGCTACGAGAGCGGGGGTTGGCCTCGACTTCCGCATCGGAAGCCGCGACGGCCTTCTTGGACACGAGGGCGAAGTCGCCCTGGCTGTTGCACACGCACACCGGGAAGCCCGGCGGGCAGGTGCAGCCCCCCACGAGGGCCTTGAAGGCTTCCTTCACCTTGCGGTCCTCCAGGGAGTGGAAGGAGATGACGGCGGCGCGGCCCCCCACCTTCAGGAGCGACGGCAGCGAGGCCAGGAGCGCGTCCAACGCCTCCAGCTCCCCGTTCACCGCCATGCGCAGCGCCTGGAACGTGCGGGTGGCCACGTGGATGCGGTCCGGCCACGCCTTGCGCGGCACCGCGCGCTTCACCACCTCCGCGGCCTCCAGCGTGCGCTGGGGCAGCGCGCGCTTGAGCTCCCGGGCGATGGGCCGCGCGAAGGGCTCCTCGCCGTAGTCGCGCAGCAGCTGCGCCAGGTCGCGCTCGTCGGTGAAGGCGATGAGCTCCGCGGCGGTGGGGCCGCTGTCGCCCATGCGCATGTCCAGCGGGCCGTCCTTCATGAAGGAGAAGCCGCGCTCGGCCACGTCCAGTTGGGGCGAGGACACGCCCAGGTCCACCAGCACGCCGTCCACGGGCAGCAGGTCCTTCGCCACCTGCGACAGCTCCGCGAAGTTGCCCTGCCGCGCCTGGAAGCGCGCGTTCGTGCCCATGCGGGCCGTGGCCGCCGCGAGCGCCACCGGGTCGCGGTCCACGCCCACCACCGTGGCGCCCCGGGCGAGGAGCGCTTCGGTGTGGCCGCCGCCGCCGAGGGTGCCGTCGAGGATCACCTTGCCCTCCGCCGGGAGCAGGACCTCCACCGTCTCGTGGAGCAGGACGGTCTGGTGCTGGAAGTCCACGAGGGGGTCCCGGGCGAGGTCAGACGAAGGGAGCGCGCGAGAGCGAGAAGGCGGCCCGGGCGTCGTTCATGTGCGGGTACAGCTCGAAGGCCTCGTGGGCGCCGGCCGCGCGGAAGATGGCGGCCAGGTACGGCGACAGCCCGGACAGCTTCACGTCACCGCCAGCGCGGCGGAAGGCCTCCGTGCGGGCCACCAGCGGGCGCACGCCCCGGTAGTTCAGGTGCGACACGTCCGCGAAGTCCAGGACCACCTGGCGGATGCCCCGGTGCAGCCGGTGCATCAGGTCCTCGCACAGCCGGGTGAGGTCGTCCTCGCCCAGCTCGCCCTCCAGCATGAGCGTCTCCACGCGCTCGGAGCCCGCCAGCGCCGCCCTGTTCCGTCGAACCTCCTGCACCTGGTCCATGCGCTGCCACCCTTCCACGGAGAACTACTTGGAGGACTTCCGGCTGCTGTCGACTTCCTGGCTACGGCTGGCGCAGTTCGCCCAGCACCCGCAACACGTCCTGGGAGGTGGCTTCCTGGCGCGCATCCGCCTGCGCCTTCGCCCAACCATCCAGGCTCCAAAGCTCGATCACCTTCACCATCCCCGCCCACACCACGTCCTTCTCCAGCTTCGCGTACGTCCTGAGCGACGGCGGGATGAGCAGCCGGCCCAGCTTGTCCAGCGGGCACTCCTGCGCGCTGGCCACGTACAGCCGCATCAACGTCTTGACCCCCGGCTCCATGGGGTTGCGCCGGGCGAGCGCGGTCTCCAACGCCTCCCACTCCCGCCCCGGGTAGGCGTGGAGGCAGGGGTCCAGGGCCGTGGTGACGATGAGCCGCTCGTCGTAGGCGCCCACCAACGTCTCCCGGAGCTTCGCCGGGAGGCTGGTGCGCCCCTTCGCGTCGATCTGGTGCTCATAGACGCCTCGGAACACGCGGGATGATCCACCTTTTCGGCCTGACGCGGGACGGACCACCACTCCTTCCCACTTCTTACCCCTCTGCGGCCGGCATACATACGCGCCCCCCCCAGGGGGGTCAAGAAAGCGCAACAGGTTGGAACACCGCGCGCTCGGCGCCGGACATCCCCGGACGTCCAGGAGGTGCGGGGGGCGCGGCCCTACCCTTGACGGTGGGGTGAGCTTGAGTTTTCCCGCCGCCCGCCGGAGAGTGGTGGGTACGTGGATACGAACGTTCGACTGAAGGTGGCCTACAAGACGCCGCAGTCGTTGGTCGGCGAGTACACCCGGAGCGTGGGCCAGGGCGGCGTCACCCTGGAGACGCGCAAGGCGCTGCCCCTGGGCACCCGGTTCACCTTCGAGATGCACGCGGGCGGCATGCCGCGCCCGGTGGAGGTGCTGGGAGAGGTCGTCAAGGTGGAGCCCCGCCCGGGCGAGCGCTTCCTGCTCACCGTGCGCTACGACGGCTCGGAGGATCGCAGCGGCCTGGACGCGGTGCTCCAGCACATCTTCGCCCAGGAGGAGCAGAACGGACTGCGCCGCTTCCCGCGCATGCCGCTGCACCTGCGGGCGCAGGAGGTGGACACCCAGGCCCCGTCCTTCATCGTGCGCGACATCTCCCGAGGCGGCGTGGGCCTGGAGGTGGAGGCCCCCGCCCTGCCCCGCGAGGTGCAGGTGGGCGTGCCCTTCCTCCTGGAGATGGACATGAAGGAGGGCCCGCTGCTGCTGCACGGCGAGGTGGCGTGGACGTCCACCCTGCCGCGCAAGGGCTCCACGGAGGCCGTCACCCCGGGCTTCGGCGCGACGTTCGGCCGGCTGCGGCCGGACATGCTCCAGCGGCTGGAAGCGCTGATGGCGCTGGAGCACCTGCCGCCCGCGCCCTGGCGGGCACGGGTCAGCTTCGGGTTGGATGCCGTGTCGCGGATGCCCTGAGGCCCCGGGGCTCCGAGGCCCCAGGGTCCCAGGCCCGGAATGCTACAGCGGGTTGTACGGGTAGCCGCCCGCCTCTTCCAGGCCGGCCACCACCGTCTCACGCAGCTCCGCCGGGTCGTACGGCGTGAAGGCGTCCAGCGCGGACAGCCGCTTGAGCTCCAGCGCGAGCACGTCGCCCTTGAGGGTGGAGCACAGCGCGCGGCGGGTGCGCTCGAAGGCGCGCGCGGTGGACTCCATCGCGTACAGCCGCACCAGCGCCACGCGCAGCGGATCCAGCACGCCGCTGGCGGCGGCCTGCCGGGTGCGCGTCACCATGGAGTCCAACGCGTAGGCGTCCATCACCACGTCCGCCAGCGCGGCCATGACCTCCTGGTGCTTGTCCAGCTCCGTGCCGAACGTCTCCGCGGCCAGCCGCATGCCGTGGATGGCCAGGTGCTTGGCGCACTCGGCGGCGACCTCCTCGTTGGCGAGCGCGTCCTGCCGGCCCGCGCGCGGACGCTCGCCCCGGTTCAGCTCGTCCGACACCGAGCGCCCCTGCGCGAACAGCGGCAGGTCGCCCTTCACGGCGCGCTTGAGCAGCATGCCGGTGATGAGCATGCGGTTGATCTCGTTGGTGCCCTCGAAGATGCGGTTGATGCGCGCGTCGCGGAAGGCGCGCTCCACCGGGTACTCCTCGATGTAGCCGGCGCCGCCGTGCACCTGCACCGCGTCGTCCACCACGGAGTTCAGGGCCTCCGAACCGAAGACCTTCATGATGGAGGCCTCGGTGGCGAACTCCTCCATCGCGGCGATGACGTGCGCGTCGTAGTCCGCGTCCGTGCGCTCCTTGGTGGCGAGCCGCCCGTCGACGAGGCCGGCGGTGCGGTACGTCATGCTCTCCACCGCGTAGACGAGCGTCGCCATGCGCGCGAGCTTCTCGCGGATGAGCGGGAACGTGGCGATGGGCGCCTTGAACTGCTTGCGCTCCTGCGCGAACTTGAGCGCGTTCTGCAGCTGCAGCTTCATGCCGCCGATGACGGCCGCGCCCAGCTTCAGCCGCCCGTAGTTGAGGATGTTGAAGGCGATGCGGTGGCCCTTGCCCAGCTCGCCCAGCAGGTTCTCCGCGGGCACCTTCGCGTCCTCGAAGTAGAGCGGACAGGTGGACGAGCCGCGGATGCCCATCTTGTGCTCTTCGGGGCCCACGGTGAGGCCCGGGGTGTCCTTCTCCACGATGAAGCCAGTGAACTTGTCGCCGTCCACCTGCGCGAAGACGACGAACACGTCCGCGAAGGCCGCGTTGGTGATGTAGAGCTTGGAGCCGTTGAGCAGGTAGTGCTTGCCGTCCGCGCTCTTCACCGCCTTCGTCTTCGCCCCGCGCGCGTCGCTGCCGCTGCCCTGCTCCGTCAGCGCGTACGCCGCCACCCACTCGCCCGTGGCGAGCTTCGGCAGGTACTTCGCCTTCTGCGCCTCGTTGCCGAACCAGACGATGGGCAGCGTGCCGATGCCGGTGTGCGCGCTGGACGTCACCGACCAGGAGCCCAAGAGGCTCATGGCCTCCGCGAGTAAGAGCGACGTCGTCTTGTCCAGGCCCGTGCCGCCGTAGGTCTCCGCGATGTCCACGCTCAAGAGACCCAGGTCGCCCGCGCGGCGCAGCAGGTCGCGCAGGAGCGCGTTGTCCTTGGCCTCGATGCGCGTGGCCAGCGGCAGCACCTGCTCACGGCAGAACTGGAGCGCCGTCTTGAAGAAGAGTCGCTGCTCCTCGGAGAAACCCTCCGGGGTGAGGATGCGGGTGGCGCCCACCTCCTGGAAGAGGAACGTGCCCCCGGCGAGGACATCCTGGGGACGGGCAGCGGGCTCGGTTACGGCGACCATCTACAACCTCCGGGGAGGGACACCGCCCTCCATATCCTTCAGGAATCAAAGGCGCGCGGCACTGTAGAGCGCGCGGCACGCGGGGGGTAGTAGCGAGCGGTGCGCATGGGCTCAAGCCAATGCGCGCCCCATCCACCCGGCTTGCGGAGACCTCGCGTGCCCGGCAGCCAGGCGGGAGACTTCCCTCACCGCGAATGCGGGGAACCCCCATCCCGCGCGCCCGCGGGCGTCGGGTACACGAGGCAGAGCGTGTCGAACAACGCGCGCTCCGGCGCGACGTACGTGCCGCCGAGCGCCCGCGCCACCTGCACCAGCTCCGTGCCGAAAGAGGGCACGAGGCACAGGTCGTCCGACGTGGTGAAGCGCCCCTTCAACCGGGTGAGCTCCCGCCTCAGCGCGGCGATGTCCTGGCGCCCGCCGCGCACCGGAACGGACGGGCCGTTGCGGTCCGGCCCCGGCAGCTTGCCCACGCTCGTCGTCAACTCGAAGCCGTCCGCGCGCTGGATGATGCGCAGCTTCCCGGGCGCCACCTCCGCGAGCCACGCCCGGAAGCCCGCCTCGTCGCGCAGCACCAGCCGGTACGCCACCTTTGCGTCCGGATGCTGGAGCCACACGGACGCCGCGTGGGCCTGGAGCACCGCCAGCAGTTCGGACACCTGCGCGAGGAACGTGGCGTCGTCGCTCACGAGGAGCACGTCCTTCCCCCGCACCCGCTCCGCGAGCCGGGCCGCGTCCGGGGCACGCGCCGGAGCGAAGGCCTCCGTGCCCAGCCGCACCTGTTCTTCCGACATTTCCAGGCGAAGCACGTCTTCCGGTAGAGGCTCTCCGTAGACGGGCGCGGACACGGAGGTGAGGACCGCGTCCGCCCAGGTGCCCGCGTCGCGAGGCGGAGGTG
>NZ_RAWB01000239.1 GCF_003612055.1 Corallococcus llansteffanensis | reverse complement strand
TTCGTCTCTTCCTCTTCGAACGTCTCCTGGGCCCACGTCAGGAAGGCCACGGCGTTCCGGTGCGTCACCGCCACGCCCTTCGGACGGCCCGTGCTTCCCGACGTGTAGATGAGATACGCCGCGTTCTCCGGCTGTACCTCCACCGACACCGGCGAAATGGGCTCCTCCGCCAGAGCCTCGTCACGGTCCAGGCACACCGCCTGCGCGGTGAAGGCCGGCAGGGATTCCAGCAGGTGCGAATGCGCCACCAGCGCCGGGCCCTGCGCGTCCTCCAGCAGCCAGCCCAGTCGCTCCTTCGGGTAGCTCGGGTCTAGCGGCAGGTAGGCGCCGCCTGCCTTCAGGATGCCCATCGTGCCAACCACCACGTCCGCCGTGCGTTCCACGCACAGGCCCACGCGTGACTCGGGCCCCACGCCCAACGTCCTCAGCCGGTGCGCCAACTGGTTCGCCTTCGCCTCCACTTCCCGGTACGTCAGCCGCTGCTTGCCGCTGATGACCGCCACCGCGTCGGGCGTCATGCGCGCCTGCGCCTCGAAGAGCTGGGGAATCGTCGCGTCGCGCGGGTACTCCGCCTGCGTCTGGTTCCACGTCACCAGCACCTGCTGACGCTCTGCCTCCGTCAGCATCGGCAGACGGCCCACGGCCTCCTCCGGCTTCGCCACCACTCCTTCCATCAGCACGCGCAGATGCTCCACCATCCGGCGGATCGTCCCGGCCTCGAACAGCTCGGTGCTGTACTCCACCGCGCCGCTCAGCCCTTGCGGCATCTCCGTGAAGAAGACACTCACGTCGAACTTCGACGTGCCCGAGCTCAGCTCCACTGGCTTCAGCACCAGCCCCGGAAGCTTCGCTTCCTCCATGGGCATGTTCTGCACCGCGAGCATCGTCTGGAAGAGCGGCGTGTGGCTCAGGCTGCGCTCCGGCTGCAATGCCTCCACCAGCTTCTCGAACGGCACCTCCTGGTGTTCGTACGCCCCTAGCACCGTCTCCCGCACCTGCCCGAGCAGCTCGCGGAAACCAGGCCCCCTCGACAGGTCCGCCCGCAGCACCAGCGTATTGACGAAGAAGCCGATGAGGCCCTCCACCTCCGAGCGTGTGCGCCCCGCGATGGGGGAACCCACGCTGATGTCCGGCTGCCCCGAGTAGCGCGCCATCAAGGCCTGCCAGCCCGCCAGCAGCACCATGTACAGCGAGGCACCCTCGCGCCGGGCCAGGTCGCGCAATCCCTGCTCAAGCACCTGCGGCCATCTGAAGGACTGGACCGCGCCAGCATTGCCGCGCACCGCCGGCCGGGGGCGATCCGTAGGCAGTTCCAGCACGGGCGGCGCGCCCACGAGCTGCTGCTTCCAGTAGTCCACCTCACGCTGCAACGTCTCGCCTTGCAGGCGGCTCCGCTGCCACGTCGCGTAGTCCGCATACTGCACCGGCAGCTCCGGCAGCGGGGACGGACGCCCTTCCGCGAACGCGGAGTACAGCGTGCTCACCTCCCGCACGAGCACGCCCTGCGACCATCCGTCCGACACGATGTGATGCATCGTGATCGCGAGGATGTGTTCCTGTTCATCCAGCTTCAGCAACCGGGCTCGGACCAGGGGACCGGCGTGGAGATCGAAAGGCTTCAGCAACTCCTGCCCGAGCTGATGCCGAGCCTCTTCTTCCCGCCGTGACGCCTCCAGCCCTTGGAGCTCCACCACGTCCAGCGGCAGGTCTGCCTCCGCGTGGATGACCTGGATGGGCTGGCCATTCTCCTCCGCGAAGGTCGTCCGCAACGCCTCATGACGTCGCATGACTTCGCGCAGCGCCTTCTGCAGGACCTCCTGGCGGAGCTCGCCTTCCAGGCGCACCGCCACCGGCACGTTGTACAGAGAAGTGCCTGGCTCCAACTGGTCGATGAACCACAGCCGCTGCTGCGCGAACGACAGCGGCCGGGCATTCTCCCGCGCTGCCCTCTCCAGCTTCACCGTGTTCGAGCCAGACGTCTTCTCCAGACGCTGGGCCAACCCCTCCACCGTGGGCGCTTCGAACAAGGCGCGCAGCGGCAGCTCCGCACCCATCTCCGTCCGCACCCGTGACGCCACCTGCGTTGCCAGGAGTGAGTGGCCACCCAGCGCGAAGAAATCGTCCTTCACGCCCACCTGCGGGATTCGCAGCACGTCAGACCAAATGGCCGCGAGCTTCGCTTCGAGCTCCGTGCGCGGTGCTTCGTAGGTACTGCCAGCCTGCGGCGCCTCCGGCTCCGGCAGCGCCTTGCGGTCCACCTTGCCGTTGGCGTTGAGCGGCAAAGCCTCCAGCACCACCACCGTCCCGGGCACCATGTACTCTGGCAGTCGCTGACGCAGGCTTGCCTTCAGCCACTCCGCCTCCAGCGTCGCTCCGGGCTTCGCCGCCACGTACGCGACGAGCCGCTTCTCCCCGCCCTCCCCCTTCGCCACCACCACCGCGTCCTTCACCGCCTCCTGTTGGCGCAAGGCCGCCTCGACTTCGCCCAGCTCGATGCGGAAGCCCCGCACCTTCACCTGGAAGTCCACCCGGCCCAGGTACTCCAGCACTCCGTCCGCCCGGTACCGCACCCGGTCTCCCGTGCGGTACATCCGGCTGCCCGCGGGGCCGTGCACTTCCGGCAGGAACTTCTCCGCCGTGAGTTCCGGCCTCAGCAGGTAGCCACGCGCTTGGCCCTCACCCGCGAGGTACAACTCTCCCGCCACGCCCACCGGCACCGGTTGCAGGTACGTGTCCAGCACGTACGCACGGGTATTCGTCAGAGGACGGCCGATGTTCGGCACTTCCTCTCGTCCCACCAGCGACCACGTCGAGTACGTCGTGTCTTCAGAGGGGCCGTAGAGGTTGTACAGCTTGCGCACCGTGGGGACGCCGTACACCTGCTTCGCCAGCGTCTCTGGAAGCGCTTCACCCGCGAGGTTCACCACGCGCACCGACGGCGGCACCGCGCCCAGCCTCACCAACTGCGCCATCGCCGACGGCACCGTGTTGATGAGCGTGACTTCGGCTTCCACCTTCTCTTCGGCCAGGTGCAGCGCGTTGCGCACCACCACCACACTGCCGCCTCGCACCAGCGGCGCGAACAGCTCGAATACGGAGAGGTCGAAGTTGAGGGACGTCGCAGCCAGCACCGCCTTTGTCTCTTCCTCTTCGAACGTCTCCTGCGCCCACGTCAGGAAGGCCACGGCGTTCCGGTGCGTCACCGCCACGCCCTTCGGACGGCCCGTGCTTCCCGACGTGTAGATGAAGTACGCCACGTTCTCCGGCTGCACCTGGATGTCCGGCGCCCTGTCCGACTCCGTCGCCAACGTCGCGTCTGTGTCCAGGCACACCGCCTGCGCGGAGAAGGCCGGCAGGGATTCCAGCAGGTGCGAATGCGCCACCAGTGCCGGGCCCTGCGCGTCCTCCAGCAGCCAGCCCAGGCGCTCCTTCGGGTAGCTGGGGTCCAGCGGCACGTAGGCGCCGCCTGCCTTGAGGATGCCCAGCGTCCCCACCACCACGTCCGCCGTGCGCTCCACGCACAGGCCCACGCGCGACTCGGGACCCACGCCCAGCTTGCGCAGCCGGTGCGCCAACTGGTTCGCCTTCGCTTCCACTTCCCGGTACGTCAGCCGCTGCTTGCCGCTCACCACCGCGATGGCTTCGGGCGTCTTCCGTACCTGTGCCTCGAAGAGCTGGGGAATCGTCGCGTCGCGCGGGTACTCCGCCTGCGTCTGGTTAAACGTCACCAGCACCTGCTGACGCTCTGCCTCCGTCAGCATCGGCAGTCGGCCCACGGCCTCTTCTGGCTTCGCTAGCGCGCCCTCCATCAACACGCGCAGGTGCTCCACCATCCGGCGGATCGTCCCGGCCTCGAACAGCTCGGTGCTGTACTCCACCACGCCGCTCAGCCCTTGCGGCGTCTCCGTGAAGAAGACACTCACGTCGAACTTCGACGTGCCCGAGCTCAGCTCCACTGGCTTCAGCACCAGCCCCGGAAGCCTCGCCTCCTCCATGGGCATGTTCTGCACCGCGAGCATCGTCTGGAAGAGCGGCGTGTGGCTCAGGCTGCGCTCCGGCTGCAATGCCTCCACCAGCTTCTCGAACGGCACCTCCTGGTGTTCGTACGCCCCCAGCACCGTCTCCCGCACCTGCCCGAGCAACTTCCGGAACGACCAGGCCCCATCCACCTGTGCACGCAACACCAGCGTGTTGACGAAGAAGCCAATCAGCCCCTCCACCTCCGAGCGCGTGCGCCCCGCGATGGGGGAACCCACGCTGATGTCCGGCTGTCCCGAGTAGCGCGCCATCAAGGTCTGCCACCCCGCCAGCAGCACCATGTACAGCGAGGCACCCTCGCGCTGACCCAGGCCGCGCAATCCCTGTTCAAGCGCGTGCGACCATCGGAAGCGGTAGGACTCGCCAGCATTGCCTCGCACCGCCGGCCGCGGGCGGTCCGTGGGCAGCTCCAGCACGGGCGGCGCTCCCACGAGCTGCCGCTTCCAGTAGTCCACCTCGCGCCGCAACGTCTCGCCCTGCAACTCCTGTCGCTGCCAGGCTGCGTAATCCGCGTACTGCACCGGCAGCTCCGGCAGCGGCGACGGCCGTCCTTGCGCGAACGCCGCGTACAGCGCGCTCACCTCCCGCACGAGCACGCCCACCGACCAGCCGTCCGACACGATGTGGTGCATCGTGATGACGAGCACGTGCTCCTGCACATCCAGCTTCCACAGCCGTGCTCGGACCAGCGGCCCCTGCTTCAGATCGAACGGCTTCAGCATCTCCTGCGCGAGCTGACGCCGTGCCGCCTCCTCCCGCTGGGTCTTCCCGAGCCCCTGGAGCTCCTCCAGCTCCAGCGGCAGGACCGTGTTCGGGTGGATAACCTGGATGGCCTGCGCGTTCTCCTCGGCGAACGTGGTCCGCAGGGCCGCGTGGCGACGGACGATTTCATGCAGCGCCTGCTCCAGCACCTCCTGGCGCAGCGTGCCCTCCAGCCGCACCGCCACCGGCACGTTGTAGAGCGCGGTGCCCGGCTCCAGCTGATCGATGAACCACAGCCGCTGCTGCGCGAAAGACAGGGGGCGCGGAGCGTCACCTCGCACCGGCCGAGGGCCCTTCGTGCTGGAGACCGCGGCCTCCTCGATCCGCTGGGCGAGCGCCTCCAACGTCCGCGCCTCGAACAGCGTGCGCAACGGCAGTTCCACGCCCAGCTCCGAGCGGAGGCGTGAGGCCACCTGCGTGGCCAGCAGTGAATGGCCTCCCAGCGCGAAGAAGTCGTCCTTCACGCCCACGCGGGGAACACGCAGCACGTCGGCCCAGATGGCCGACAGGCGCTCCTCCGTCTTCGTGCGAGGTGCTTCGTAGTGGGCGCCCTCACGGGGCACGTCCAGCGCGGGCAGGGCCTTGCGGTCCACCTTGCCGTTGGCGCTCAGGGGCAGCGCGTCCAGCACACCGATGGCGGACGGCACCATGTACTCGGGCAGCCGCTGCCGCAGCGCTGCTTCCACCGCCTTCGGATCCAGCTCCTGTCCCGGCTTCGCCACGAGCCAGGCCACGAGCCGCTTGTCTCCGCCGACGTCCCGCACCACCACCGCGGCCTCCGCCACGCTGGCGTGCAGGGTGAGCGCCGCTTCCACTTCGCCCAGCTCGATGCGGAAGCCGCGCACCTTCACCTGGAAGTCGGTGCGCCCCAGGAACTCCAGCGTGCCGTCCTCCCTCCACCGCGCCTTGTCGCCCGTGCGGTACAGCCGCGCTCCCGGCTCCGTGCCGAAGCCGTGCGGCACGAAGCGCTCCGCCGTCAGGTCCGGTCGATTCAGGTAGCCCCAGGCCAGGCCCTCTCCGCCCACGTACAGCTCACCCGGCACGGCCACGCCCACCGCGTCGCCATGCGCATCCAGCACGAACGCGGTCGAGTTCCCGATGGGCCGGCCAATGGGAACCGAGGACTCCAGCGTCGAACCCTGCCGCAACGCGTGGGTGGTGGAGAACGTGGTGTTCTCCGTCGGGCCGTAGCCAGCCACCAGCACCATCCCAGGCTTCAACCGGGCCACGTGCTCGCGCATGCGCTGTACCGGCAGCACGTCCCCACCCGAGAGCACCTGCCGGGTGAGTGACAGGGCCTCGGCCTGATTCAGCGCCATCTGCTCGTAAAAGGCCGCCGTGAGCCACAGGGCCGTGATGCCCTCCTGCTTCAGCAGCGCGCCCACTTCGTCCAGCGTGAGCGCGTGCGGCGGCGCCAGCACCAGCTTCGCGCCATGCAGCAGCGCGCCCCACACCTCCAACGTGGACGCGTCGAACGCCACCGGCGCCAATTGCAGCCAGACCTCCTCCGCGCCGAAGCGCATGAAGTCATTGCCCAGCACCAGGCGCGTGATGCCCCGGTGCGGAATGCACACCCCCTTCGGGCGACCCGTGCTGCCCGACGTGAACATCACGTAGGCCAGGTCGTCGCCGCCCACCTCCACGTCCGGTGCCGTCTCCGGATGGCGAGCAAGCTGCTCCCACACCGTGTCCAGGCACAGCCGCCTGCCAGCGCTTTCCGGCAGTCGCTCCAGGAGCGGCTGCTGCGTCAGCGTCACTTCGACGCCCGCGTCCTCCAGCAGCAACGCGATGCGCTCCGCCGGGTAGTTGCGGTCCACCGGCACGTACGCGCCGCCAGCCTTCAGGATGGCCAGCAGCCCCACCACCATCTCGAACGAGCGCTCCACGTACACGCCGACCCGCGTGCCCCGCTTCACGCCCAGGCCGCGCAGGTGGTGCGCCAACTGGTTCGCCCGTGCATCCAGCACCCCGTACGTCAGCGTCCGCCCGTCCTGCGCCTGCTTGAGCGCCACCAGCTCTGGCGTCCTGCGCGCATGCGCCGCGAAGCGCGCATGCACCGGCGCCTCTCGCGGGTACTCGGCCGCCGTCTGGTTCCAGGCCTTGAGGACCTGCTCGCGCTCCTGCGCATCCGACATGGGAAGGCGGGTCACCGCCTCCTCGGGTCGTGACAGCGCGCCTTCCAGCAGCACGCGCAGGTGCTCCACCATCCGGCGCACCGTCACGGCCTTGAACAGGTCCGTGCTGTACTCGAGCGTTCCCCGGAGCCCTTCGTCCTCTTCCACGAAGAAGAGACTCAGGTCGAACTTCGCGGTGCGGCTCTCCAGGAGCACCGGCTTGAGCGTCATGCCCGGCAGCCGCAGGTCCCCTTGCGGCACGTTCTGCAGCGTCAGCAGCGTCTGGAACAGGGGCGAATGGCTCAGGCTCCGGTCGGGTTGGAGCACCTCCACCAGCTTCTCGAACGGCACCTCCTGGTGCTCGTAGGCTTCGAGCACCGTGCCTCGCACCTGCTTCAACAGCGCACGGAAGGACCGGTCTCCCTCCACCTGCGCGCGCAACACCAGCGTGTTGACGAAGAAGCCGATGAGGCCTTCCAGCTCCGAGCGCGTGCGGCCCGCGATGGGCGACCCCACGCTGAGGTCCGTCTGTCCCGAGTAGCGCGACAACAACACCTGCCAGCCCGCCAGCAGCACCATGTACAGCGAGGCGCCCTCGCGCTGGGCCAGCGCCTTCAAGCTTCGCGTCAGCGCGGGGGACCAGTGGAAGAAGTGCATCGCGCCCGCCTGCCCCCGCACCGCGGGCCTCGGCCAGTCGGTGGGCAGCTCCAGGACCGGCGGCGCTCCCGCGAGCCGCTGCTTCCAGTAGTCCACTTCCCGCTCGAGCGTGTCGCCCTGAAGCCAGCCGCGCTGCCAGGCCGCGTAGTCCGGGTACTGCACGGGCAGCTCCGGCAGCGCCGGCGTCTGGCCTTGCACGAACGCGGCGTACATCGCGCCGACCTCGCGCACGAGCACGCCCAGGGACCAGCCGTCCGACACGATGTGGTGCATCGTGATCGCGAGCAGGTGGTCTCGTTCATCCAGCCTGAGCAACTGCGCGCGAACGAGGGGCCCTTGCGCCAGGTCGAAGGGCCGAACCCCCTGCGCCATCACCTGACGACGGGCTTCATCCTCCCGGAGCCCCGCGTCGAAGCCGCGCAGGTCCACCGTCTCCAACGACATCGCGGACGGCGGGTGCACGACCTGCACGGGCGCTCCGTCGCGCACGTTGAACGTCGTGCGCAGCGCCTCGTGCCGACGCAGGACCTCGTCGAGCGCCGACTGGAGCGCGGGCACCTCCAGCACTCCCTCCAGCCGCACCGCCAGCGGTACGTGGTAGAGCGGGCTGCCCGGCTCCAACTGGTCGATGAACCACAGCCGCTGCTGCGCGAACGACAACGGTCGGGCGTGTTCCCCCTCCGTCGCTTCCATCGCCAGCAGGTTCGGGCGGGACGCCTGTTCCAGGCGCCGGGCCAGGGCCTCCACCGTGGGCGCTTCGAACAGCGCGCGCAGGGGAAGCTCCGCGCCCAGCTCCGTGCGGACGCGGGACACGACCTGCGTCGCCAGCAGGGAGTGCCCTCCCATTTCGAAGAAGTTGTCGTGCACGCCCAGGCGCGGCACCCGCAGCACCTCCGCCCAGATGGCCGCCAGCTTCGCCTCCACCTCCGTGCGTGGCGCCTCGTACTCCTGCTCCGAGCGCGGGGCCTCCGGCTGAGGCAGGGCCCTGCGGTCCACCTTGCCGTTGGCGCTCACCGGCAGCGCGTCCAGCACCATGAAGACGGCGGGCACCATGTACTCGGGCAGCCGTTGACGCAGGTGGGCCTTCAACTCCATCGCATCCAGCGGCGCACCCGCCTTCGCGACCACGTACCCCACCAACTGCTTGTCCGCGCCCACCACGCGCACCACCACCACCGCCTCCGCCACGCTGGCGTGCAGGGTGAGCGCCGCTTCCACTTCGCCCAGCTCGATGCGGAAGCCACGCACCTTCACCTGGAAGTCGGTGCGCCCCAGGAACTCCAGCGTGCCGTCCTCCTTCCACCGCGCCTTGTCACCCGTGCGGTACAGCCGCGCTCCCGGCTCCGTGCTGAAGCCGTGCGGCACGAAGCGCTCCGCCGTGAGCTCCGGTCGGTTCAAGTAGCCCCAGGCGATGCCTTCGCCGCCCACGTACAGCTCGCCCGGGATACCGATGCCCGTCAGGGCTCCGTGCGCATCCAGCACGTACGCGGACGAGTTCCCGATGGGCCGACCAATGGGAACCGAGGCTTCCAGCTCCGAGCCCTGCCGCAGCGCATGGGTAGTGGAGAACGTGGTGTTCTCCGTCGGGCCGTAGGCAGCCACCAGCACCATGCCCGGCTTCAACCGGGCCACGTGCTCGCGCAGGCGCTGCACCGGCAGCACATCACCGCCCGTCAGCACCTGGCTCGTCAGCGCCAGGGCTTCGGCCTGATGCAGCGCCATCTGCTCGTACAGGGCCGCCGTGAGCCACAGGGCCGTGATGCCCTCCTGCTTCAGCAGCGCGCCCACTTCGTCCAGCGCCAGCGTGTGCGGCGGCGCCAGCACCAGCTTCGCGCCATGCAGCAGCGCGCCCCACACCTCCAACGTGGACGCGTCGAACGCCACCGGCGCCAGCTGCGACCAGACCTCGTCCGCGCCGAAGCGCATGAAGTCATTGCCCAGCACCAGGCGCGTGATGCCCCGGTGCGGGATGCACACGCCCTTCGGGCGGCCCGTGCTACCGGACGTGAAGATCACATACGCCAGGTCGTCGCCGTCCACCTCCACGTCCGGCGCCGTCTCCGGATGGCGGGCAAGCTGCTCCCACGCCGTGTCCACGCAGAGCGGTGCGCCTGCCCCCGCGGGCAGCTTCTCCAGGAGCGGCTGCTGCGTCAGCGTCACCTCGACGCCCGCGTCCTCCAGCAGCAGCGCGATGCGCTCCGCCGGGTAGTTGCGGTCCACGGGCACGTACGCACCGCCAGCCTTCAGGATGGCCAGCAGCCCCACCACCATCTCGAACGAGCGCTCCACGTACACGCCGACCCGCGTGCCCCGCTTCACCCCCAGGCCGCGCAGGTGGTGCGCCAACTGGTTCGCCCGTGCATCCAGCACCCCGTACGTCAGCGTCCGCCCGCCCTGCGCCTGCTTGAGCGCCACCACCTCCGGCGTCCTGCGCGCCTGCGCCGCGAAGCGCGCATGCACGGACTCTTCTCGCGGGTACTCGGCCGCCGTCCGGTTCCAGTCCACCACGAGCTGCTGGCGCTCGGCGTCGCCCATCAAGGGCAGCCGCGAGACGGGGACCTCCGGATGCGCCGCCACGCCATCCAGCAGCACGCGCAGGTGCTCCTCCATCCGCGCCAGGGTGGCGGCGTGGAAGAGGTCGGTGTCGTATTCCAGGTAGCCGCGCAGCCCCTGCTCCGTCTCCGCGAGTTGCAGGAGCAGGTCGAACTTCGACGTGTGGGTATCCACCTCCATCGCATGCAGCTTCATGCCCTGCACGGCCACGGGGCCGCGAGGCGCGTTCTGCAACGCGAACATCACCTGGAAGAAGGGGCTGCGCCCCAGGTCGCGATCCGGCTGGAGCGCCTCCACCAGTCGCTCGAAGGGCAGGTCCTGATGATCCGTCGCGCCCACCTGCGTCTCGCGCACCTGATGCAGGAGCGCCTGGAACGAGGGGTCCGCCTGGAAGCGCGTGCGCAGCACCAGCGTGTTCACGAACATGCCGATGAGGCCTTCCAGCTCCGAGCGGGTGCGGCCCGCCATCGGAGACCCCACGCTCACGTCGTCCTGCCCGGAGTAGCGCGACAGCAGCGTCTGCCAGCCGGCCAGCAGCACCATGAACAGCGTGGCGCCTTCCTGCTGCCCCAGCGCCTTCAGCGCGTCCGACAGCCCGCGCGACCACTGGAAGGGGTGCCGCGCGCCGCGGAAGCTCCTCGTCGCGGGCCTCGGCTTGTCCGTCGTCAGCTCCAGCGCCGGCGGAGCGCCCTGCAGCTGCTCGCGCCAGTACCCGAGCTGCTTGTCCAGCAACGCGCCCTGCAGGCTGTCCCGCTGCCAGGCCGCGAAGTCCGCGTACTGCACCGCCAGCTCCGGCAGCGGCGAGGGCTGCCCCTGCGCGAAGGCGTCGTACAGCACCGCCACCTCGCGCACCAACACGCCCAGCGACCACCCGTCCGAGACGATGTGGTGCATCGACACCAGCAGCAGGTGCTCCCGCTCCCCCAGCCGCACCAGCAGCCCGCGCATCAACGGGCCCTTCGCGAGGTCGAACGGGCGCAGCGCCCCCGCCTCCACCCGGCGCCACGCCTGCGCCTCGCGCTCCGCCGCGTCCCCTTCCGACACGTCCACCCGCTCCAGCTCCAGCACGGGCGTGTCGAGGAAGTGCTGCACCGGCCCGGTGTCACCGCCGTGGAAGGTCGTGCGCAGCGCTCCGTGCCGCCGCACCACCTCCAGGAGCGAGCGCTCCAGCACCGCCACGTCGAGCGCGCCCTCCAGCCGCACCGCCACCGGCACGTTGTAGAGCGGGCTGCCCGGCTCCAACTGATCGATGAACCACAGCCGCTGCTGCGCGAACGACAGCGCCGCCGGTTGCGAGCGATCCCTCGCCATCAGCAGGCCGCGACCCGTGTTGCCCGTGGCCAGCTTCTGCGCGGCCAGCTTCTTCAGGAGCTCCGCGCGCTTTTCCGGAGACAGGTTCGCGATTCGCTTCGACAGGTCGCTGCTGCTCATCGAACTTACTCCGCACTCTGGACGCGACACGGCCCGCGAAGGACGCCCGGAACTCCGGGCACCCTGGGTCCCTCAACGTTGCGTCGGCTGTTGTCGCGCACGCGCGGCCCACCGCTCTGGAACGAGCGGCGTGGGGTGGCCGGGAAACCTGCTGTTCACATTATTCGCTCGTGTAGCGGCCTGCCACGCGCACACGCCCCGTTCACGAACGGCACGGCTTGCCCGCTCCCCCGTGGGCCGGACGCAGCCCGGAAGCGCCCGTGACAAGTGCGTGAAACAACATGTTTCACGCACGGGTCTCAGAACTTGAGGAGTTGGGCGCCGCGAGGAAGGTCAGTGACCCGCGGAGCCGGGTGGCTCGACGCGTTCCACCTGCTGCTGGACCCCGGGATCGGAGGCCACGTCGGCGCCCAGCTGCACGTACGACAGCAGGTAGGTGCGGCCCCCCGTGGGACCACTGGCCGCCGCCGTGCGTGCCAGGGCGTCGCGCCGGGCCTCGAAGGAGGCCAGCGTCTCCTGGAGCGAGCGGCGCGTGTCCTCGTTCTTCTCCGCCTTGAGGCGCTCGCTCACCCGCGCGATGTTCGCCTCCACGAGGCGCTGGCTCTCGCGGGCGCGGTTCGACTCGGACAGGTCGGTGAAGGGGCTGGTGCCCTCCACGGACACCTCCAGCTTCGCGACCTGCCGGCCCCGCTCCCCGGGCGGCACCAGCGTGGACACCCCCTGGCGCTGCGCCATGCCCACGCCCCGTCCGTCGTGCGATTGGACGACGAAGTCCACGCCGTCAGCGCCCTGCGCCAGCCGCACGGCCTCCACGTAGGGCACCGCCGCCAGCACCACCACCAGTTGCACCTGCTCCTTCTCCCGCAGGCGCTTCACCTCGGCCGCCACCGCCGGCTGCACGGGCTGGCCCTGGACCCCCTCCGGCAGCAGGGCGGAGCCGTCCGTCCCTCCCGCCGGGACCTTGGGGTCCGGCGACGCGGGCGACACCCCGACGATGCCCACCTTCAGGCCTCCCGCGGTCGTCACCACCGACGCGGGGAAGAGGTGCTGGCCCTTGGCGTCCACGAGGTTCGCGGACAGCAGCTTGAGCTTCGAGCCCTTCGTCTTCTTCTTCAGGAAGTCCACGCCCAGCACGAGGTCGCGCTGGCCCACGGCCATGGCCGTGTAGCCCTGCGCGCCCAGCTGCTCCAGCAAGAGCCCCGCGCGCAGCTTCGCCGTGGGATCCTGGCCGTCCGCCAGACCCTTGAAGAGCGCGTTGCCCGCGTCCAGCGCGAGCACCGGCACGCCTTTGGCGCGCTCCTGATTCAGGACCGTCTTTCGTCTGGCCAGACCGCCAGACGGGTTGTGGCGTCAACCACAGGGGGCGATTTCGCCCCCGTTGTCTCCGGTGAAGAGCAGCACGAGCTTCTTCGGCGCGGCGCCCGCCACCAGCGGCAGGAGTAGCAGCGCCAACGCGGCCAGCCGGCGGGGGCTCACTTCTTCCCCTTCTTCGGCGCGGGCGCGGCCTTCTTGTCCAGCTCCGCCAGCTTCGTCTTGGCCGCCTTCGCGGCGTCCGACTTGGGGTAGCTCTTCACCAGCTCCTCCAGCGCGAGCTTCGACTCCTCCTTCATCTTCAGCTTCTGGAAGCAGTCGGAGGAGCGCAGGTACGCGTCCGGCGCGGAGGCCGTCTTCGGGAAGTCCTGCACCACCTTGCCGTACTCGAAGAGGGCCTCGCGGCACTTCGCTTCCGTGAAGTACGTCTCACCCAGGCCGAAGTGCGCCTCGCCGACGAGCGCGTCCTTGGCCCACTTCTTCACGAACTCGTTGTAGAGCTGGCGCGCCACCAGCACGTCCCCCGCCTTGGACTTCTCCTGCGCGAGCGCGAGGAACTCCTTCTTCTCCGTGGGGCGCTGGAGCTCGTCGGCCTTCTTCTTCGCCTCGGCTTCCTTCACCGCCTCGGTGCCCTGGAGCGCCAGCAGCCGCTGGTTGGTCTCCTCGGTGCTCTTGCCGAGCGCCGCCTCCAGCTCGCCAATCTTGTAGAGGTACGTCTCCACCTGTCCGCGCAGCTGCGACAGGTCCTCCACCGTCTTCTGGAACTGCACGCCGATGTCCGCGTCCTTGCGGCGCGCGGCGGTGTCCAGGCTCTGCAGGGCCTGGGTCACCTGGGCGACCTTCTCGTCGATCTTCGGCAGGGTGGCGGCGAGCTGCGAGCGCGCCTCCTTCAGCTCCGCTTCGAGCCGGGCGTTGTCCGCCCCGAGCTTGTCCACCTTGGCTTCAAGGGCACGGCCCCGGTCGGCGGGGTAGAAACATCCGGGAACGGCGGCGGTCAACAAGGCGACGAGCACGAGCCTGCGCATGGGGCCGACATCCTAGGTCCAAAGCCCTCCGCGTGCCGCTTCTGTTTGTCCCCCGTCGCCGTCCAGGCGGGCGACCCGCCCCCTGCCTTCAACCGGGGCTTGCGCCCTCCAGGCGCTCCACGGCCCTGGCGCACGCCACCCGGAGCCGGGGCAGGTTCAGGAAGAAGGGCACCGGCCGCGCCCGGCCGGAGTCCACCGCGTCCCGCGCGCGGCGGTACTCGAGCACCGCCGCGTCGGGACGGCCGCATTGCTCCAGCAGCAGCCCCAGCAGGTAGCGCGCGGCGACGTGGTCCGGGTCCAGTTCCAGGCACCGGCGCAGGTCCCGCTCCGACTGCTCGTCGGGGACACCGGTGGAGGCCCCGTCCAGCACGCACGAGAAGAGCCAGTCCGCTTCCGCCATCGTGTCCGAGGTCGGCCCGGGGGGCGGCGGCTCCGCGGGGACGACGGTGGGCTCGGGCCCCGGCTCCGCCGCGCGGGCAGGGGCCCGAGCCCACCGTCGTCC
>NZ_RAWB01000238.1 GCF_003612055.1 Corallococcus llansteffanensis | reverse complement strand
CCGCCCGCGCTGCCCGCGCTGCCCAGGCTCGCGGCCGCGCCCCGGCCTCCCGCGCCTCCCGCACCGCCCGCGCCCATGGACATGGAGGACGGCGACACCTTCGCGTACCTCTCCGACGGTCGGACGATGATCGTCGGCTCCTCGGACGAGGTGCACCTGGCGCGCACGTTCAAGCAGAAGGGCAAGGACATCATCTTCGTGCGCCGTGATGACAAGCCCTTCCTGATCCGCGACCCGCAGACGCTCGAACAGGTGCGCAAGCTGATGGAGGACGCCGGGAAGCTCGGGGATGCGCAGGGCGCCCTGGGCCAGCAGCAGGCCGCGCTGGGGCAGAAGCAGGCCGCGCTGGGGCAGAAGCAGGCCGCGCTGGGTCAGAAGCAGGCGGAGCTCGCCTATCCCCAGACGCAGCTGGCCGCGAAGCACGCCGCGCTCGCGTCCAAGCGCGCGGACATCGCCATGGAGCGCGCCCGGCTCGCCACCCTCGGCGACGACACCGAGCGCGACCGCCAGGAGGCGGGGCTGGACAAGCGCGAGGCGGACCTCGACCGCGAGGGTGAAGGCCTCGACAAGCAGCAGGAGGAGATCGGCAAGAAAATGGAAGCGCTCGGCGAGCAGCAGGAGAAGCTCGGCGAGGAGCAGGAGAAGCTCGGTGACCAGCAGGCGAAGCTGGCGGAGGAGCAGGCCGCCCGCCACCATGAGCAGCTGAAGAAGGTGATGAACGTCGTCGACGAGGCCATCCGCAAGGGCCTGGCCGAGCCTCTGCCCACCTGAGGACGGAGGGCGCGACCCCCACGGTGACGGCGCACACTGGCTTCCCTATACCGGGACCCCAAGTGTGAAGTCGTGAAGCCCGTCCCGGAGGTCGCCATGTCCGCCGCCGTCCCGCAGCACACGTCTCGCACCACCATCGACATCCTGGTGCGCCGGGTCCGTCAGGGCTCGGGCGCGTGGGCGAAGCTCGCCCTCACGGAGCGCATCCGGCTCCTGGAGGACCTGCGCCGCGCGTACGCCGCCATCGCGGAGCCGAGCGTGCGAGCGGCCTGCGAGGCCAAGGGCATCGACCCCGGCGGGCCCCTCGCGGGAGAGGAGTGGCTCGCCGGGCCCATGGTGGTGATCCGCGGCCTGCGCCTCCTGGCGGACTCGCTGCGCGACATCCAGAAGCACGGCGCGCCCGTCATCCCCCGCTCGCACCTGCGCACGCTGGAGGACGGGCGGCTCGCCGCGAAGCTCTTCCCCCGCGACGCGCTGGAAGGGATGCTGCTGCCGGGCAACGTGGGCGAGGTCTACTTCCAGCCCGGCGTCACCGCCGACAACCTGCGCGAACACCAGGCGTCCTTCTACCGCAAGCCCCACAAGGGCCGGGTGTGCGCGGTGCTGGGCGGCGGCAACGTCAACTCCATCCCCCCGCTGGACTGCCTCTACAAGCTCTTCGTCGAAGGCACCGCCTGCGTGCTCAAGATGAACCCCGTCAACGCGTACCTGGGGCCCTTCCTGGAGCAGGCCTTCGCCCCGCTCGTCGCGCGCGACGCGCTGGCCATCATGTACGGCGGCGCGGAGGAGGGCGCGCAGCTCGTGCACCACGACGCGGTGGACGAGGTGCACATCACCGGCAGCGACCGCACCCATGACGCGCTCGTGTGGGGCCCGCCCGGCCCGGAGTCCGACGCGCGCCGACAGAAGAACGAACCGCTGCTGACCAAGCACGTGTCCAGCGAGCTGGGCAACGTGTCCCCAGTGGTGGTGGTGCCGGGCCCGTACTCGGACGGCGAGCTGCGCTTCCAGGCGGACGACATCGCCGGCATGGTCGCCAACAACGCGTCCTTCAACTGCAACGCGGCGAAGCTGCTGGTGCAACCGAAGGACTGGAGCCGGCGTGGGCACTTCGTGGACCGCATCCAGGCAAGCCTGGGCCAGGCCCCCGTGCGCCGCGCGTACTACCCGGGCGCGGACGAGCGCTGGCGCCAGTTCACCGAAGGCCGCGCGAACCTGCGGCTCGTGGGCACGCCCGGCGAGGGCGACCTCGCGTACGCGCTCATCCCCGACGTGGACCCCGCGAAGACCCAGGACCGCGTCTTCCGTCAGGAGCCCTGGTGCACGGTGCTGTCGGAGACGGGGCTGCCCGGCTCGGATGATCCGGTGGCCTTCCTGGACGCGGCGGTGGCGTTCCTCAACGAGAAGGTGTGGGGCACCCTCAACGCGACACTCATCGTCCACCCGAAGTCGCTCAAGGACCCGAAGGTGAAGGCCGCGGTGGAGAAGGCGGTGCGCGACTTGAAGTACGGGACCGTGGCCGTCAACACCTGGCCCGCCGCGGCCTACGCGCTGGGCAGCCTGCCCTGGGGCGGCCACCCGTCCTCGTCGCTCCGGGACATCCAGAGCGGGCAGGGCTGGGTGCACAACGCGTTCCTGCTGGAGGACATCGAGAAGGCCGTGCTGCGCGCCCCGCTCAAGTCCCTGCCCGCGCCCCCGTGGGTGCCGGGCCACCAGGGCCTGGCGGGCCTGGGCCGCCGGCTGGTGGAGTTCGAGCAGTCCCCCTCGTGGTGGAAGGTGCCCGGCATCGCGCTGGCCGCGCTGAGACGCTGAAGCTCCGGCGATACACCCGTGAGCCCTCTGGAGGCAGGCGGGGAAGCTGCCTTTCAGGAGGCTCGTGGTAGGTAGGGGCCATGGCATCCAGGTACGCGCAAGAGGGTGGGCAGTTGCTTCAGCAGGGCCAGCCCGCGGAGGCGGTGAAGAGCTTCCAGAAGGGCCTCTCCATCGACCCGAAGGACGTGGACTGTCTGATGGGCCTGGTGCGCACCCACCTGAGCACCGGCGCCGCCCAGGAGGCCCAGGGCGCCGTGACGCGCCTGTTGCAGGTGCAGCCGGAGAACACCGAGGCCCAGGCCCACCTGGCCATGCTCAAGGCCCAGGCGGGGGACCCGGTGGCGCTGGTGACGCTCAAGGCGCTGGCCGCCGCGCCCACCGCCGGCTACTTCGAGCGCTTCAACCTGGGCACGCTCCTGGCCGAGCGCGGCGACCTGGACGGCGCGAAGGCCGCCTTCGAGGCCGCGCAGGTGGTGGCGCCCCACAGCGTCTATCCCCACTTCGAGCTGGGCCGCATCGCGGTGCAGCGCAAGGACCCGGCGGCGGCGGCGGAGCACTTCCAGCAGGCCGCGGCGCTGGCGCCCCAGGAAGCGCTGCCGTTCCTGATGTTGTCGCGCGCGCACGCGTCGAACGGCGCCGTGGGCCTGGCCATCTCCGCGGGCGTGCAGGCGCTGGAGCACGCGCGGGGCAAGACGCGCGTGGCGGTGCTGCAGGACCTCTTCCGGCTGTACCTCCTGGCCAACAGCCAGGAGGCCGCGCGGCGCACCATCCAAGAGCTGCGCGAGCTGGACCCCACGCACGTCCAGTACATCCACTTGCAGGGGCTCGCGGCGATGCTGGCGGGGGAGCTGGCGGAGGCGAAGGGCCTCTTCGAGGAGGCCCTCCAGCGCGCGCCCCACCAGTGGGACGTGCGCCACTCGCTGGCGCAGGCGCACGAGGCGATGGGCCATCGCGAGGAGGCGCGGCGGCTCCTGGAGGAGACGGTGGCGGCGGCGCCGAACGAGCCCAGCCCCACCAACGACCTGGTGCGCCTGCTGATGGGCGACCAGGACCACGCCCGGGCCCGCACGCTGCTGGAGCGGGTGCTGGCCGTGAACCCGCATGACGCGCTCACGCACCTGAACCTGGCGCGCGCCCACCAGCCCTTCGACCGGGCGGAGGCCACCCGCCACGCGAAGCAGGCGCAGTCGCTGGGCGGGAATGACACCTTCCAGGCCCAGGTGGCGCAGTTCCTGTCGGACCTGGGCTCCTGACGCACCCCGTCTTCCGCGAGCCCAAGGCCGTGCCTACCTTCAGGCACGGCCGAAACAGGGCAGGCAGGGGGGCGTATGCGCAAGGCGGAGCAGGCACTGATTGAACAGTTGGAGGCGCGCTTCCGGGAAGTGACGCGCCTGCTCTACGACACGACCGTGCCCGCGAGGGTGCTGGACGAAGAGCTGATGCCGCTGATGGCGGAGAACGTCACCTTCATCGACCCCTGGCAGAAGGGCGGCGGCAAGGAGACCTACCGCAAGGGCGCGGCGGGCTTCCACTGCATGCTCCGCTTCGACTTCGACATCTTCCAGCTCAACGTCCAACTGGAGCCGGACGGCAAGAGCGGGCGGGCCATCGTGGACGGGGTGATGAACCTGAAGCAGTTCGCCTGGCTGTACACCTACCCGCTGCGCACCATCCTGGTGTTCGACTTCACGCTCCAGCGCGGCGAGGACGGCGGGGAGGTGCTGCCGCTCATCCACGCGCACGAGGAGATGTGGAGCTTCGGCGACATGATCGCCAACGTGCCCGGCGTGGGGACGCTCTACAACGCCTTCCGCGACGCCTTCAGCCACGGCTTCCTGGCGGCGTCCGCGGTGTGCGGTCGCCTCAAGCGGGCCACGTAGCTGGCGCCTCAGGTGGGAATGATCTTCTCCGCCTGGAGCTGACGCATCAGCGCGACCATGGCCTCGGTGCTGTCCAGGTGCATCTCCTGGAAGCCGAAGCGGCGGGCCTTGTTCACGTCGAAGAACGCGTCGTTCTCCACGTGGAAGATGAAGTCGCCGAAGGCCCAGTTGGCCAGCTTCTTCAGCCCGTGCGGGTGCAGGCCGTGGCGCTGCGTCAGCGCCTCCCAGACGGGGGATTTGTCCTTCATCGCCTCGGTGAGGGAGAAGGGCTGCGGGTCGGCGCACGCGATGCCGAACGCGTCCGCGATGCGCGGGAAGACCTGGCTCCAGCGGAAGACGTCGCCGTTGGTGATGTTGAAGATTTCGCCCGCGCAGGCTTCGTTGAGGGCGGACCACTCCATGGCCTTGGCCAGCACCGTGGCGTCCGTCACGTTGGCGAGGATGGAGTACGCGCGCGGCGTGGAGGGGAAGCGCAGCGGCACGCGCAACGCCTTGCACAGCGACGCATAGACGCCGATGAGGTTGCCCAGGTTCATCGGGTTACCCACGGCGAGCCCCATCATCATGTCGGGCCGGAGGGCGGTCCAGCTCCAGCGGCGGCCCTTGGAGGCGTCGCGCAGGTAGTCCTCCTGGTCGTAGTAGAAGTTGGGCGGGAAGTGGCGCGGGTCGGTCTCCTTCGCGGGCGTCTTGTAGAGGCCGAACTGCGCGCCGTACGCCTTGCCGCCCTGGATGAAGGAGACGTGGCGGAAGCCCGGCGCGTGCTTCTCCAGCGCCTCCACGGTGTTGCGCAAGAGGGCGACGTTGACGCGGGCGAGGTCGGCGGCGTCCGGGCGCTCCTGGTACGCGGCGAAGAAGACATGGGTGACGTCCCGGAGCCATTCCGCCGCGCTCGCGAGCGAGTCCGGCGACTGCAAGTCCAGCGAGCGCAGCTCGGCGCGTGTGGCGAAGTCCGGCGCGGCGCGCGACACGGCCTTCACCTTCCAGTCCGGCCGCGTGTCCAGGTGCGTGATGAGGTTGCGGCCGATGATGCCGGTGGCGCCCAGCACCAGCGCGGTGTGCTTCGTCGTCATGGGACTCTCTTGCGAAGGAAGTCTGTCTTCAGCGGCCGAACAGCCCGCGCCGCTTGGCTGGCGTGGCCTGCTGCCCGCCCTGCACGCGCGACAGACGCTGCCCCAGGATGCGGCTCATCTCCAGCGCGACGGCGGGGTTGGCCATCATCACGCCCCGGAAGTCCTCGCGGCCCACCGCGGCCAGCTCGCTGGGGGCGGTGGTGACGGCGGTGGCGTTGCGCGGCTCGCCGGTGAGCAGCGCCAGCTCCCCGAAGAAGCCGCCCTGCTTCACCGTGGCCACCGTCTGCCGGCCGCCGTCCTTCATCGCCACCTCGCCGGTGACGACCACGTAGAAGGTCTCCCCCGCGTCGCCCTGGCGGAACAGCTCCGTGCCCGCGGGCATCTGGAGCAGCTCCGCGCCGCGCGCCACGTTCTCCAGCTCCTCGTCACTCAGGGGCGCCAGGAAGTCCAGCTTGCGCAGCGTCTGCGCCAGCGTCGACGCCAGCACCGCGCCCAGCGGCGGCTCCGCCGTGAGGAACTCCACCGCCTTGGCCACCTGCGTGCGACGCGCCACCAGGATGACGTTGTTCCCGGCCTTCAGCTGCGTGTTGCCCTCCGGCAGCGCCGTGTGACCCTGCGGATCCACCATCGCGATGAAGATGCACTCGCGCGGGAAGCCCTCCAGGGCCCGCACCTGCGCCACCGTCTGCCCCGCCACCCGCGCGCGGGAAGGGATGGCCAGCTCGAACAGGAGCGCGTCGCCGCTGCTGAGCGGCAGCGACCCGGACACCTGCGGGAAGTCGATGGCGGTGGTCATCTTCGCCACGACGACGTCCGCCTCCGCCACCAGCTCCTTCACGCCCGCCAGCCGGTACGCCTCGCGGTAGTTGGTGTCCAGCATCCGCACCATCAGGCGCGCGCTGGACACCGAGCGCACCAGCATGGTGAACGCCAGGTTCGCCGGGTCGTGCGCCAGCACCGCCGCCGCCACGTCCGCGCTCCCGATGCCCGCCGCCTCCAGCACGCGCGGGTTGGTGGCGTCCCCGCACACCGTCACCACGCCCACCTCCTCGAAGAGGCGCGCGCAGATGCCGGCATCGCGCTCGATGACCGTCACCGTGTGCTGCTCCGACACGAGCCGCGCCGCCAGCGCGCCGCCCACCCGTCCTCCCCCCGCGATGACGATCTTCATGACGCCTTGTGCTCCTTGCTGTCCTTGCTCGCGCTGCCGCCGTGCAACACCTTCTCCAGGTCCAACATCCGCGCGTCCAGGTGCGCCAGCATCTCCTCCGCCGTCGCCTCCGGAATCAGCCCGTTGCGCCGCGCGCCCTGCAACGCCGTGCGCTCCGCGTCGATGAGGCGCCGCCGCATGCTCAGGATGTCCTTCGCCCCTTCCGCCAGGTGCTGCTCGCTGATGCGGCGCAGCTCCCGCTCCGCCCGCGCGATGTTCACCTGGTACTCGCTGCGCAGGTGCTCATAGGCCGCGCGCGGCAGCAGGCCCTGCGTGTGCAGCGCCTCCAGCTCCACGTGCGCCGCGCGGCTGGCGATGAGCCGGCCCCGCTGCCCCGCCATCTCCAGCGCCACCGCGTCCTGCTGGAACAGGCCCAGCCACTTGAGCGCGCCCGTGAGCATCAACCCCTGGCCCACCATGGACACCAGCGTCACGCCGAACGCGATGGCGATGAGCTGCTCGCGCGCGGGCGTCGTCTCCGGGAGACCCAGCGCGAGGCCAATGGACAGCGCGCCCTTGATGTTGCCCACCAGGAACACGTGCTGCCAGCGCAGCGGGATGCTCTCCGCGGGCTTGAGCCAGCGCAGCAGCAGGAACGGCACGTAGATGGCCACCGCGCGCCCCAGCACCACGGCCACCACCGCGATGCCCACGCCCGGCAGGTGCCCCTGGAGCGCCTCCGGCCGCGTGTCCAGGCCCACGGAGAGGAACAGGAACGTGTTCACGCCGAAGGTGGCGTACTCCCAGAAGGAGTGGATGGCCACCTGGCTCTGCGGCGCCACCTCGCGCCGCAGCGTCACACCCACCGCCAGCCCGGCGATCACCGCGGAGATGGCGCCCGACAGGTGCACCTCTTCCGCCAGCACATAGGACGCCAGCGCCACGGCGGTCGTCACCATGATCTCCGCGAGCGGATCCTCCGCGCGCCGGATGATGAAGCCGCCCAGCAGGCCCATGGCCAGGCCCACCATCGCGCCGCCCACCGACGCGAGCAGCACGTGGCCGCCCAGCGAGCCCAGCGTGGGCGCCTCGCCCCCGGCCACCACCGCCGCGATGGCCGTGTACGCCACCAGCGCGGTGCCGTCGTTGAAGAGGCTCTCCCCCTGGATGATGCCCGCGAGCCTCCCCGGCACCGGCGCGCGGCGGAAGGCATACAGAATGGAGACCGTGTCCGTGACGGCCAGGATGGAGCCCAGCAGCAGCGCGGGCCCCCACGCCAATCCCAGCAGGAAGTGCAGCGCGGCGCCGGTGGCGCCGATGGCCAGCATCATCCCCAGCGTGGACAGCACGCCAATGGGGACCGCGTTGGCGCGGATGCCATTGAGGTCCGCGCTGATGCCACCCTCGAAGAGCAACAAGGGCAGACAGATGAGGAACACCACCTGCGGGTTGAGCGGCGGCACCCCGGGCAGCAGGTGGCCCACGGAGATGAGCAGGCCTCCCAGCACGAGCGCGACGTTGTACGGCACGCTGGCCCGCTTGGCGGCGATCGCCAGCGCGATGGCCGCCACCATCAGGCCGATGAGGATGGGGACTTCCAGCAACACGTCGACTCCATCAGGCGCCAGGGGAGGGCGGAGTTTTCCAGAATCGCGGGGCGGGTGCACGGGCACCGTGCCCTTTTCGTCATCCGTGCCCGCCTGCCTTCCCGCTCCCGAAGTGGGCCCTGGCGGGAGGGCGTCCGCGTGGTACAGCTGGGCCCCCGATGACCCCCTCTCCCCCGGTGCTCTCCGTCCAGGCGCTGCGCAAGGTGTACGGCGAGCGCGCGGCCGTGGACGGCATCTCCTTCGACGTGGGCCGCCGGGAAATCGTGGGCCTGCTGGGGCCCAACGGCGCGGGCAAGAGCACCACCATCAACATGCTGCTGGGCGTGCTTGAGCCCTCCTCCGGCACCATCCACATCGAAGGCGTGGACCTGGCGTCGCACCGCGTGCAGGCGCTGGAGCGCACCAACTTCGCCGCCGTCTACGCGCCCCTGCCGGGCAACCTCACCGTGGCGCAGAACCTGCGCGTCTTCGGCCTCATCTACGGCGTGAAGGGCCTGTCCGCCCGCATCCAGACGCTGCTGGAGGAGTACGACCTCCAGCGCTTCCGCGACACCAAGTGCGGCGTGCTGTCCTCCGGGGAGCAGACGCGCGTGTCGCTCGCCAAGGCGATGCTGAACCAGCCCCGCCTGCTGCTCCTGGACGAACCCACCGCGTCTTTGGACCCCGCCACCGCGGTGGACATCCGCACCCGCATCCAGGCCTTCGCCGCGCGGGGGGACAGCGGCGTGCTGTGGACGTCGCACAACATGTACGAGGTGGAGGCCGTCTGTGACCGCGTCCTCTTCCTCGCGCGCGGCCGGGTGCTGCTCCAGGGTGACCCCAAGACGCTCCCGCGCGAGCACGGCCACGCGACGCTGGAGGAGCTGTTCATCGCCGTGGCCAACGAACCCCTCGCCCTGGAAAGGCAGCCGCTGCCATGAAGCCGAGCCGGGTCGCGGGCATCGCGCTGCGCCAGTACTACCTCTACAGGGGCAACTTCGCGCGCGTCGTGCCGCTGTTCGCGTGGGTGGCCATCGACATGGTGCTGTGGGGCTTCATGACCCGGTACCTCAACAGCGTGAGCCCGGCCGGCTACGACTTCGTGCCGGCGCTCCTGGGCGCGGTGCTGCTGTGGGACTTCTTCGCGCGGGTGATGCAGGGCGTGACCATGGGGTTCTTCGAGGACGTCTGGTCGCGCAACTTCCTCAACGTCTTCGCCACGCCGCTCACCCTGTCGGAGTACGTGAGCGGGCTCGTGCTGACGAGCATCGTCACGAGCACCATCGGCCTGGTCGTCATGCTCCTCTTGTCCACCACGGTGTTCGGCCTGTCCTTCGCGGCCTACGGCGTGATGTTCGTGCCCTTCGTGCTGGTGCTGTTCCTGTTCGGCATCGCGCTGGGCATCTTCAGCAGCGCGCTGGTGCTGCGGCTGGGCCCGGCGGCGGAGTGGTTCGTCTGGCCCATCCCCAGCCTGCTGTCGCCCTTCGTGGGCGTCTTCTATCCGCTGTCCACGCTGCCGGAGTGGATGCAGTGGGTGGCCCGCGCGCTGCCCCCGTCGTATGTCTTCGAGGGCGTGCGCACGCTGGTGGCCGGAGGAGAGTTCTCCGGCGCCACGCTCGGGTGGGGCTTCGGGCTGGCGGTGCTGGACATCATCCTCGCGGGCCTGTGCTTCCAGTGGGTCTACCGCTACGCGGTGCGCACGGGCCTGCTGGCCCGCTACAGCGCGGAGAGTGTCACCTGACGCTTCAGCGCCGGATGCGCAGCAGCAGGTCCTTCTTCGCGCCGCAGCTTCCCCGGCCGTCGCAGTTGCTGGTGGTGACGTACAGGTGGCCGTCGGGGCCCATCAGCACGTCGCGCAGGCGGCCATGGGTGCCCCGCAGGTAGACCTCGTGCCGGGCCACCCGGCGCGGCGCCTGCGCGTCGAACTCCACCCGGTGCAGGTGCGTGGCGCCCAGGCTGCCCACGAGCAGTGAGCCCTTCCACTCCGGAATCGAGGTGCCCGTGTACACGGCGGCGCCGCCCGGGGGCATCGCGTCGTCGAAGGTGAGCGACGGGGTGATGCGGCCCTCCTGCGTCTCGCAGGAGTAGATGCCGGGCCAGCCCAGGTTGTCGCCCGCCTTCGCCACGTTCACCTCGTCGTGGGCGCGGCGCATCGTCTCGCCGCTGGGCCCGTGGTCGGTGAGGTACAGCGTGCTCGCGTCCTTCCAGTCAAAGCCTTGCGTGTTGCGCACGCCCAGCAGGAACGCGGGGGAGTTGGGAAAGGGATTGTCCTGGGGCACTTCTCCGTCGGGCGTCAGCCGCAACAGCTTGCCCGCGGGGTTCGCCGGGTCCTGCGCGAAGTCCGGCTCGCGCGCGTCCCCCGTCCCCACGTACAGCATGCCGTCCGGGCCGAAGCGCAGCCGTCCCCCGTCGTGGTAGGTCGCGGACGGGATGCCGCCGAAGATGACGCGCTCGAAGGTCGCGGCCGTGCCATCCGGGGACAGCGTCCAGCGCTCCACCCGGTTCTGCGCCTTCCCGTCCGCCTCGGTGGTGACGTACAGGTAGAACTGGCGGTTCGTCGCGAAGTCCGGGTGCGCGGCGATGCCCAGCAGGCCCCCCTCGGCGCTGCTCGCGATGGACAGCGTGGCCACGGGCTGGGGCTGCAGCGTGCCCCCTCGCAGCAGGCGCACGCGGCCGGGACGCTCGGTGAGGAGCGCGTCGCCGCCCGGCAGGAAGGCCACGCCCCAGGGGACCTCCAGCCCTTCCGCCACCACGTCCACCGTGATGGGCACGGTGCCGTCCTGCCCCCAGCCGTCCTCCACCAGGACGCAGTCCGCGGGGGAGGCGGTGCCCTGGGCCTGGCTCTTGCGGCAGGCGGAGGCGGAGGCGGCGAGCACGACGAGGGCGGACAGCAGCAGGCGGCGGGAGCGCATGCAGGGGAATCTAACGCCCGCCGCGCTCGGTGAACGCACGCCACGGACCCGGAAAGGGGGCAGGCGGGCGCGCCCTCCGGGGAAATGCGACCCCAGCGGCGTTGTCTTGGTCCCCTTCGTGGGCACCTTGCTCGGGCGGGGTCATCAGCACCCAAAGTCATTCCATCCTGGCAGGAGGCATTCCCATGGCGCGCATCGCATTCATCGTGGCCAACGACTTCGAGGACTCGGAGTTCAGCGTCCCCTACGACAAGGTGAGGCAGGCGGGGCACGAGGCCGTCATCATCGGCCTGGAGGCAGGCAAGTCCCTCAAGGGAAAGAAGGGGACGGAGATCAAGACGGAGCGCGCGGTGAAGGAGCTGAAGGCCGCCGACTTCCAGGCGCTGGTGATTCCCGGGGGCTATTCGCCGGACCACCTGCGCATGGACATCGCGATGGTCGGCTTCGTGCGCGACTTCTTCAAGGAGGACAAGCCCATCGCCTCCGTGTGCCATGGGCCGTGGATGCTGGTGGAGGCGGACATCGCGGACGGGCACACCGTCACGTCGTTCCCCTCCATCAAGACGGACCTCATCAACGCCGGCGCGCGCTGGGTGGACCGCGAGGTGGTGGAGGACGGCAACATCATCACCTCGCGCAAGCCGGGCGACCTGGAGGCCTTCTGCGCCGCGCTGCTGCGCCAGGTGCAGAACGGCATCGCCCCGCGCCTCGGCACGCCCCAGGCCCCGGAGGCCACCGCGGACCGCGCACCGCCCGTGCACTGATCCGCACCGCCTACCGCCGTCCGGAACGGAAGGACCCAGGCCCTCGGGACGCGCCACGCGCCCGGGGGCTTCGGATGTCCTCTCGGCGACGCACCGCGCTGTAACCTCAAGGGTTGTCTTTCCGTTGTTCTGGGATTGTTCCGTCAGATGCTTCTTGCCGGAGGGGTCAAAAACATCTTTAGTGGGTTTCCCGTACCCCAGGATCGTCCGCCCTTTCCTGGATTTTACACCTGAGTTGCCATTATCCAGCATTGCTGTATATGGTCCGACCTGAAGCGACTCGGACGCGCCGCAGCCATGCGGTGCCAGCGGACCCCCCTCCATGACCCTGGCTTCCCGAACCGTGACCCTTCCGTCTCGACAGGTTGTGCGAGCGGTGCTCCACGAGGCGCTGGAGAGCAAGCTCGGAGGCGAGGTGGTGGTGAAGTCCCCCTCCGTCTCCGGGCGCATCTTCGTGGTGGAGCGCAAGGTGGCCTGGACGGTCCTCACGGGCCCCGGCGCGCGCAGCTTCTCCACGGAGCTCGTCGAAGCGCGGCTGGTGACCCGGGAAGACGTGGCCCAGGTGATGGCGGAGTGCCGCAAGAGTGGCGGCAACTTCTGCGAGACGCTGGTGGCCTGGGGCCTGGTGGAGCGCGCCACGTTGCGCGACCTGTTGTGCCGGCACCTGGGGAGCCAGCTGGACGCGCTCCTGTCCGTGTCGGAGGCGCAGGCCCTCTTCGTGCCCCAGCCGCGCTCCTACTCCAGCGAGATGACCTTCGTGCTGGACGAGCTGGCCTCCGCCGCACCGGCTGCTGAAGCACCGCGGTCGCAACCTTCCTCCACTCCCCCCGTCCTACTGGAAAGAGAAGTCATGGCGAACGTGAAGCAGACGCTGGAAGATGCCTTGAAGATCGATGGAGCGTTCGCGGTGTGTCTCGCGGATGCGAAGAGCGGGATGACCCTGGGCAGCGCCGGCTCCGCGGGGTTCAACATCGATGCGGCGGCCGCGGGCAACACCGAGGTGGTGCGCGCCAAGATGAAGACAATGCAGGCGGTGGGCATCAAGGACCGCATCGAGGACATCCTCATCACCCTGGGCGAGCAGTACCACATCATCCGTCCGCTCGGGACCCGCGAGGGCCTGTTCCTCTACATCGCGCTGCACCGCTCGAGCGCGAACCTGGCGATGGCGCGCTTCCGTCTGGCGGAGCTGGAGAAGACCCTCCAGGTTTGAGTCGTACCGCTCGTGCAATGCCAGACATCTTGGATGCTGGCGCACGGGCATGCCATGGTGGGACTCCTGCCTCACGATGCCGCAACCCCGCGACATCCGGCTGCCGGAGTCACCCCATGTCCAGGTCCAAGACGCGTCTGCTCGCCGTCCTCTTCGTCACCGCCTCCCTGTCCGTGTCCGCGAGCGAACCCGTGAAGAAGGGCGACGAGTCGGCTTCCGCGGCCCAGCCGGGCAAGGCGGGCTCGGCGGCCTCGGAGGGCAAGGGCGCCGGCAAGGGCAAGGAGGCGCAGGCGCCGAAGGCCGGCAAGGGCAAGGGCAAGGCCAGCAGCGGCGGCAAGGGCAAGTCCGCGGCCGAGGAGTAGCCCCGACCCCGGAGATGCTCCGTCAGTGCTCGCCCGCGCGCTGCTCGCCGGCTTCCACGCGCAATGCCAGACGGTTGCCGCGGGGAGGCAGCGGGCAGGTGGCGAAGCGGGAGAAGGCGCACGGCGGATTGTAGGCGCGGTTGAAGTCCACCACGACGCGCCCGTCCTTGTCCGGCAGCGGCGTGGAGAGGAACCGGCCGGCGCCATAGGTGGTGTCGCGGTTTGTCTCGTCGCCGAAGATGATGAAGAGCTCGTCCGAGCCGTCCTCCAGCACCGGCACCAGGCGGTGCTCCTTGCCCGCCACGGTGAAGACGAGCGTGCCGGGCGACTTCATCTCCTCCTGCATGCCCAGCACGTTGGGCACGGTGATGGTGCGCGGCGTGGCGTCCGGCACCAGCTTCGCCTCCACCCTCCACGCGGCGCTGGGCGCATACGTCGGGATGCCGTGGAACTGCTTGCGCGCCGGGGCCGCTGAATCCTTCACGCGCACCCCCAGCCGGTCTCCCCGGCGGATGACCTGGAAGCTCACGCTGCCCAGGCGCAGCACGTCCGGCGCGCCCTTCTCGTCTGTCTTCAGCGCCCCCCCCGTGAAGGGCTTCCCTTCCAGCGTGAAGGCCGCGCCCGGCGCGGGCTGGAAGCTCACGCTGTCGCCCGTGCGGACGAAGGTGCCTGCCTGGCTCGGGACGGGCGCGGGCAGGGGCACCTCGAGGTCGGGCGCGGAGCCGGCCGCCTGCTTGCCCTCCTCCAGCCAGGTGAGCCCCACCAGGGTCAGCCAGCCCTCTTCCGACGACAGCCGCTCCAGGCGCTTCGCATGCCAGGCGCGGGTGGCGGCGACGACGTCTTCCGGGGCGGACTTGTCCTTCGGTTCGGAGGTCATCTTCTTC
>NZ_RAWB01000237.1 GCF_003612055.1 Corallococcus llansteffanensis | reverse complement strand
CCCGGCCAGACCGGCCCCATGTTCGCCGCCCCCGCCGTGGACGACCCCAGCCTCATCCCCACCCTGGAGGAGGCCGAGCGGCAGCTCATCGCCCGCGCCATGGCCGTCACCAAGGGCCACAAGGGCCGGACCTGTCAGATTCTCGGCATCAGCCGTCCGACCCTTGAACGAAAGCTTCAAAAGTTCGGTCTTGCACAGGGCCAGGGTCCACAGGTGCACCCTTACCCGGTGAAGGATGCTTCCTGACACTGTCCCTGGCCGGACAGTCCCCCGCCCCCCCTTGAACGTTTCGTTCAAATTGATCAGACTGTTTGAACGTTTTGTTTCAGGTTTCGGACACACTTGGGGGGTTGGAACCACGGTGTAGCGCTAAGTACCCGGCATTCCTGGAACTGTTCCCCTGGGAATAGTTGAAGTGTCCCTGGCACGGCTCTTGGAAAGAGCAAGGTCAGCTCGCCGCAGACAGGCCAGCCAACCTTCCCCACGCTTCCTTCCTTTCGTTTCCAGGAGAGTCCCCATGCACGGTTTCAATCGCCCCCTCGGCCCCATCGGTTCCAACGTCGTGGCGCCCCTGCAGGCGACGAGCTCCGGGATGATGGTGACGGCGAACAAGCTGGTGCCCGGCCAGGAAGCGATCGACTTCAAGGGCTACTTCAAGGTCGAGTCCTTCCCGCACAACTCGACCATCTACCGCCCCGGCGACACGTCGGACCGCGTGTACCTGCTGAAGTCCGGCCGCGTGCGCCTGATGCGCATCGGCAAGAACAGCACCCGCTCGGTGGTGTCCATCCTGCGTCCGGGCGACCTGTTCGGCGAGCTGTTCCGCCCCGAGGGGACGCCCATCGAGGAGATGGCGGTGGCCGCGGGCGAGGCCGAGGTGTGGAGCATCGAGGGCCGTGACTTCCGCGCCCAGCTGGAGGCCCGTCCGGCCCTGGCGGTGGACGTGGTGCGCGCCTACGCGGATCGCGTGCGCTCCCTGCGCAAGCGCGTGCTCGGCCTGACCTTCAAGGAAGTGCCGGCCCGGCTGGCGGACACCCTCCTGACGCTGGTGGAAGCCCACGGCGAGCGCTGCCCGCACGGCGGCGAGACGGACCTGCGCGGCATCACCCAGCAGGACCTGGCGGACCTCGTCGGCGCCTCGCGCTCCTTCGTGTCCACGCTCATCAACGAGATGAAGCGCGAGGGCGTGCTCGGCAACGTCGGCCGCATCCTCTGCGTGCGTGACCAGAAGGCCCTGCGCAAGCTGGCCTCCAAGGAGAAGTAGGCCGCACGGCCCGCCTCGCGGCGGGCTCAAGACGTCCAACGGGCCTGACCGCGTACACCCCCGCGGCCGGGCCCGTGGTGTTTCCAGGGACCGCGATTCTAGAACGTGAAGCCCATCCCGAACTCGGGGCCGAAGAGCCGGTCCCGGCTGGTGATGCTCACGTCGGGGTCCAGGAAGAGGCCGTGCACGCCGCCGCGCAGCATGAAGCTGCCCAGGTGCAGCGCGAGGCCGGTGCGCAGGTCGGCCTGCCGGTAGGGAAAGGGCGTCACCTGCATGCGCGCCTCCACGTCCAGGGGCCCCAGCACGCACGCCTCCAGGGACATGCCCAGGCTGGGGCCCACGTAGAGGCCCTGGGGCAGGTCCGCGGTGGAGACGCCGAGCTCGGCGCGCACCCGGACGTTCTCCTGGACGATGGGCGCGTACGTCACGTGGACAGTCCCCAGGGTGCGCTCCCCCCGGGAGCTTGCCCCGCTCGTGAGGTCCAACCGGATGACGCGCAGGTCCGCGCCGAAGCGGCGCAGGTCCCAGCCGAGGTTGAAGTCGAGCCCCGTGCCGCGCTGCTGGAAGGGCGACACCTGCGCGCCCATGCGGAAGGAGAACGGAACGGCGTGCCGCAGTGAGCCCGGCAGGGGCACCTCGTTCGGGTCGTCGGCGGGCTGGGCCCCGTGGTGGGTGCCGGTGCTGGCGATGGCCTCGCCCACGCCACTCAGGATCAGCTCGAAGACAGCTCCGAGGATGACCGCGGCGACATCGTCCGACCCGCTGTAACGACAGCAGTCGTCCGAGGAGGACACCGTCACGGGAGCCTTCAGCCCCCGGTTCTCGTTCTCGTCCGGCTTCGCGTCATCATCGTCGTCGTCGTCCACGCCGATGGCCGTGGCCTTGTGGGCGGGCTTCGCGTCGCCAGAAGACGAGGACGAATCCGAGTGCTTGCCAAAGCGGGCTTCGGCGGGAGGCGCGGCGAGGGTGCCGACGAGCAGCCCCCCGCACAGAAAGACCTTGGGCAACGACATGGGGTGACCCTGTCCGTGAAGGGCGGCCCGGCCTGTCCGTCCCTCACGCGCGCATTCAAATCCCGGGGGCGCACGGAAAGTCAAATCCGCGCGCCCCCGGCGTTGCGTCATCGCGGTGCGCTCAGGGTTTCAGCCAGGGCCCGTCCACGCCCACCTTGCCCGGCGCGGGACTCCCCGGCAGGTCGAGCACGTACACGCGCAGGTTGCCCTTCCCGGACACCGTCGCGGCCAGCGTGCCGTTGCTCACCGTCCGCACGTCGCCGGTGATGGCGTCCTTGTAGGTACCGTTGGGGATGCCGCTGAACGTGGCGCTGCCGGACACCGTCACCAGCGCGAAGCTGTCCACGCCCTTGGCCGAGTCCGTGAAGCGGCGCTTGAACGCCATGCTCCCGGTGATGCCCTCGGTGGAGTACTGCCCCTTCTGGAGCGCGGGGATGCGGCGGCGGATCTGATTCAACCGCTGCACGTGCTTCACCAGGGGCTTGCCCAACGTCGTGGCCACCGCGCCGGACGCGCTGCCCACCACGCCGAAGTCGCCGGCGGTGACGCTGCCGTCCAGGTTCGCGCCGTAGTAGGCGCGGCCGGTGGTGGCCAGCGCGCAGGTGGGCCCGCAGTCGATGGGCTTGCCCGCCTGGAACTCAATCTCCGAGCCGTAATACAGCGTGGGGATGCCCCGGAAGGTCCACATCAGGCTCATGTTCTCCGCCCAGGCATCGGTGCCTCCGGCGTAGCGCGTGGATGACTTGTTGGGACCGTAGTCGTGGGAATCGACATACACGACGTTGTAGGTGGCGTCGTTGTAGCTGTCGTCGGAGTCCTTGCCGTTCCAGAAGGCGTTGCTCGCCTCGCCGAAGTTCATGTGCATGCGCATGTCGATGACGCTCATGCCGGAGAACTGGCTGGCGTCCGGGGCGTGCCAGGAATTGCCCTGGAGAAAGGCGTTGGTGGACGTGGGCTGGTTGGCGGTGCCCTGGGTCTGCTCGTAGTTGTACTGCTCCAGCGCCGCCGCCACGTCGTCACTGCTGTACGTCTTGCGCTCCTTCCAGGTGAAGAACTGCGCGGAGTGGTTGGGTGAGCCCCGGTTCCACTTGTCGTTCACGAACGAGCCCACCTCGCCGAACATGAAGAAGTCGCGGCCCTTGGCGCCGAACTTCGCCTCGGCGTGGGCATGCGCGGCCGGCAGGAAGCGGCGGTTCCACGTCACGCGGGGGATGTGCACCGCCGTGTCCACGCGGAAGCCATCCACGCCCCGGTCGATGAAGCGGTTGTGGACGTCCACGAGGAACGCCTGGACGGTGGCGTTCTCCGTGTTGAAGTCCGCCAGGTCCTCGTGGATCCAGCAACTGCGCGAGTCCTCCCCTTCCCAGTTTCCAATCCAGCACTGGTGGAAGAGGTTCGAGGGGAACATGCCGGAGGTGGGATTGGGCCACTGGCAGTTGTAGATGCGGTAGCCCTCCTGGCTCGTGGAGGACGTGGGGACGCCCCAGTTGCGGCAGGTGTTGCCCGCGGGCTCCGCCGTCGACCAGAGGTCCCCGTTGTAATAGGACTTGCCGGACGTGGGCTCCACGGTGAGGCCGTCGTACTCGAAGCCAGACACCGGCGCGTCGTAGTACCAGTTCCACTGGCTGTCGCGGACGCCAAACACCTTCGCGGAGAACAAGCCCTTCGCGCCCCAGCGGCTGGAGTGGTTGTAGACGACGTCCTGGATGATTTTGAGGCCCTTCTGGTGGGCCGAGTTGATCAGGTCCTGGTAGGTCGCGCCGCTGGACTCCAGGCGCGGGTCCACGCGGTAGAAATCCCAGCCGTGGTAGCCGTGGTAGTCATAGTCGGACCGGTTGAGCACCACGGGGGTGATCCAGATGGCGGAGAAGCCCAGCGCCTTGATGTAGTCGAGCTTCTGGATGAGGCCCTTGAAGTCACCCCGGAACATCGGGTCGTTGTTCGCCGCGTTGCCGGACTTCACGTGCATGCTGCCGCCGCGGTTGTTGTTCGCGTCGCCGTCGTAGAAGCGCGCCGTCATCACGAAGTAGATGGAGTCCTCGCGGATGTCGCCGCCCAGGGGCTCGCCCGGCGCGGGAGGCGGAGGCGCCGAGCCCGTCTTCGCGGAGGCCGCGCTGCTCGCCGTGGACGTGTTCCCCGCCGCGTCGAAGGCCTTCACCGTGTAGCCGTAGGTCGTCAGGGCCTCCAGGCCGCTGTCCGCCAACGCCGTGCCCGTGACGGTGAAGCTCTTCGTCCCCTGCGTGCCGCCCGTGCGGGTGAGCGTGTAGCCGGTGACGCCGCGGTCGTCGGTGGACGCGCTCCAGGCGATGTTGATGGACGTCCCGGACGCGGTGGCGGTGACGCCCGAAGGCACCGACGGCGGCGTCGTGTCCGGAGGCAGCACCACGCAGGGCGAGGCGGCGTTGGCCGTGACGACGCCGTCCTTCACCGTGATGCGCCCCGTCCCCAGGGTGTAGTCCGCGCCGTTGTTGTTGTCCCAGACGCTGCCGTTGTTGAAGTCCGCCTTCATCCCGGTGGCCGTCCCCAGGGAGACGGTCTTCTTCACCCAGTCCGTGCAGGCCGTCTCGTTCATGGCGATCCCGGGTGGCGTCGTCCAGGTGCCGCCCGTGGGCGCGTAGTGGAGGTTGACCGCGCTCCAGCCGCGCGTGCGCGTGTAATAGAAGACCTCCGCGCTGTTGTTCCCGGTCGTCGTGCAGGGGGAGCCCGCGTTCGCGAGCAGCTGGCCGTTCTTCACCTGGTGCGTGCCGGACGTCGGCACGCTGTAGTTCCCGGACGAGGTGCCCGCGTTGTCCCAGTGGTTCTGCCCGTCGGTGAAGACCGCCTGGAAGGTGGTGGCCGTGCCGGTGGTGACGACCCGCATCACCCAGTCGGTACAGGCCGCGGACATGGGAGCGCCCGGCACGGTCGTCCAGGTGCCTGCCGCATCGTTGTGGAGGTAGGCCGCGCTCCAGGCCTTGTAGGGCGTGTAATAATAGACAGTCGCCGTGCCAGCGAAGGCCGCCTGCGCCCACAGCAGCAGCGCCATCCACGCACCACGCTTCCAGCCAGTCATTGCCATGTGCCCCGTCCCTCCACGCGTCGGGAGGACGCGCGAGACAGCGAAACACCGTATCAGCCCTAGAACGGCAACTAACGGATTCAGCGTTATTCCAGCAGCGGTGGCGGTTCTCGGTTCGCACCGGAAGCCGCGCGGGGCGCGTTGCGCGCTTGCCCTCGGACGGGGGGCCGCTCAGCATGCGCGGCCACCGTGCCCGCCCCTACCGAGTCCCTGAGTCCCCACCGCACGTACACCGACCGTCGCGCTGCCGCCCAGGCGGAGCTGACGGTGTTGGACCGCATCAGCGCGAGGTACGCCAACCTGCGCACCGTGGCCTTCGTGGCCGCCGCGGGGGTGGGGCTGCTCACGCTGCTGGGCCGGCTGCCGAAGCCGTGGTGGTGGGCGGCGGCGGGCGCGCTCGCCATCTACGGTCTGCTGGCCGTGCTGCACCACCAGGTGTTCCTCAAGGAGCAGCGGGCCCGGCACTTCGTCCTCCTCAACGAGCGGGGCCTGGCGCGGCTGGAGGGCGGCTGGCACGCCTTCACGGACACCGGCGAGCGGTTCCTGTCCGCCAACCACCTGTACGCCACGGACCTGGATGTCTTTGGCCAGGGCAGCCTCTTCCAGCTCATCAACGAGACGGCGACCCGCGCGGGCGAGGAGCGGCTGGCGGCGTGGCTGTCCGCGCCGGCGGACGCCGACACGGTCGTAACGCGGCAGGGCGCGGCCCGGGAGCTGGCCCCGCGCGTGGACTTCCGCCAGGAGCTCTGCGTGGACGCCCGCGTGGTGGCGAAGGACAAGGCGGACCCGGCCCTCTTCATCCAATGGGCGGAGTCCGGCCCGGCCCTGGACTCCATCCGCTGGTCGCGGCCCCTCGCCGTGGTGCTGCCCGTGGTGACGCTCACCCTGTTCATCCTGGGCACCGTGGGGGTGATTCCAGACAGCCTCGTGTGGCTGGGACTGCTCGCGCAGCTCGGCGTCGCGGTGGCCACGCGCCCCGCGCTCAAGCGGATGGACGAGGCCGTGGAGCGCGGCGAGCGCGGCTTCGTGCGCTACGCGGCCCTCTTCGAGCGCGTGGAGAAGCAGACCTTCGAACACCCGCGCCTGAAGCAGCTCCAGGCCGGGCTCCACCCAGGCCAGGGCCCCCAGGTGTCGGACCTCTTCCGGCGCTTCAGCCGGCTGTACTCGCTCATCGAGTTCAAGCGGCACCAGTTCCACGCCCTGGTGCACTGGCTCACGCTCTGGGACATCCACGCCCTCTTCGCGCTGGAGGGCTGGAGGGCCGCGCACGGCCAGCACGTGCGCCAGTGGTTCGAGGGCCTGTCGGAGCTGGAGGCCCTCTGCTGCATGGGAGGCCTGGCGCATGACCGGCCCGCCTTCTCATGGCCCCAACTGGAGTCCCAGGGCCCGCGCGTGGAGGCCACCGCGCTGGGGCACCCGCTCCTGGACGCGCCGGTGGCGAACGATGTCTCGCTGCCCGGCGCGCGTCACGCGCTGCTCATCACCGGCTCCAACATGAGCGGCAAGACGACGCTGATGCGCGCGCTGGGCGCCAACGTGGTGCTGGCGCTGGCGGGAGCCCCCGTGTGCGCGGCCACGCTGCGCCTGTCACCGCTGCAGGTGCTCACCAGCATGCGCGTGAAGGACTCGCTGGAGCGCGGCGTGTCGTACTTCTACGCGGAGGTGCAGCGACTGAAGATGGTGCTGGACGCAGCGAAGGCCGCCCACGGCCAAGCCCTCTTCCTGCTGGATGAGATCCTGCTGGGCACCAACACCCGCGAGCGGCAGATTGCCTCGCGCGAGGTGCTGCGCCTGCTGCTCGCCTCCGGCGCCTGTGGCGCGGTGACGACGCACGATTTGTCCCTGGCGGTGCTGGCGGATGAGAAGGACTCGCACGTGGTGAATGTGCACTTCCGCGACCACCTGGAGGACGGGAAGATGGTGTTCGACTACCGGCTCCGGCAGGGGGTGGTGGACACCACCAACGCGCTGCGGGTGCTGCGCCTGGCGGGCGTCCCGGTGTACGACCCGGACGCCCCGGCCTCCTGACAACCACCCCGCGCCCCTCGCGTTCAACCGAGGGGCGCGAAGTGGGAGCGGACTACTTCGCGAGCTCCACGAGCGCCGCGGCGCCCATGCCGCCGCCGATGCACATGCTGACGACGCCGTAGCGGCCGTCGCGGCGCTTCAGCTCGCGCAGGATGGTGGCCACCATGCGCGCGCCGGACACGCCCAGCGGGTGGCCCAGGGCGATGGCGCCGCCGTTCGGGTTCACCTTGTCCAGCGGGATGCCCAGCTCACGGATGCAGTGCAGCGCCTGCGCCGCGAAGGCCTCGTTGAGCTCGAAGACGGAGATGTCCTCGACCTTCAGCTTGTTGCGCTCCAGGAGCTTGCGGATGGCGGGGACGGGACCCACGCCCATGATCTCCGGCGGCACGCCGGCGACCACGTAGTCCACGAAGTAGCCCAGCGCCTTGACGTTGAGCTCCTTCGCCTTCTCCTCGCTCATGATGACCGCGGCGGCCGCGCCGTCGGTGAGCGGCGACGCGTTGCCCGCCGTCACCACGCCCTTGGCGTTGAAGGCCGGGCGCAGCTTCGCGAGGCCCTCCACCGTCGTCTCCGGACGCAGGATGGTGTCCACGGAGACGGTGACTTCCTTCCGCGCGCCGTCCTCGTCGTACATCGTCGTGGTGACGGGGAAGATCTCCTCCTTGAACTTGCCCTGCTCCCGCGCGGTGGCCGCGCGCCGCTGGCTCTCCGCGGCGAACTTGTCCGCGTCCTCGCGCGTGACGCTGTAGCGCGAGGCGATGTTCTCCGCGGTGGCGCCCATGGAGGTGTAGACCTCCGGGTTCTTCTCCATGATCTCCGGGTTGGCGGAGACCTTGTTGCCGCCCATGGGCACCATGGACATGGACTCGGTGCCACCGGCGATGGCCACCTGCATCATCCCGGACTTGATGCCCTGCGCCGCCTGCGCCACGGACTGCACGCCCGAGGAACAGAAGCGGTTGATGGTCATGCCCGGAACGGTGTCCGGCAGGCCCGCGAGCAGGCTGGCGTTGCGGGCGACGTTCATGCCCTGCTCCGCCTCCGGCATCGCACAGCCCATGATGACGTCCTCCACGTCCGCCGGCTTCAAGCCGGGGACCTGGGCCATGGCCTCCTTGATGGCAAGGGCCGCGAGCGTATCCGGCCGCGTGTCCTTGAACTCTCCCTTGTGCGCGCGGGTGAAGGGGGTGCGCACCGCGCTGGCAATCACGACTCGACCGGACATGTCAGGTGTCTCCCTGCCCGGACAGCGTCCGGGCGTGCATCGGATTTCGAATCTGGCAACCCATTGGGTAAACGCCTCGCGCTAGTTGCGCAGCGGCTTGCCCTTCTCGAGCATGAACATCATGCGGTCCTGGGTCTTCTCCTCGCCAATGAGGCTCAGGAACGCTTCCATCTCCAGCTCCAGCAGCTTCTCCTCGCTCACGAGCGCGGTCGCGCTGGTGTCGCCGCCGGACAGCACGCGCGCCAGCTTCTGGGCGATCTTCCGGTCGTGGGCGCTGATCTGGTTGTTGAGCTGCATGTCGTACAACATCATGTCGATGGTGGCCGCGCCGCTGGGGCCCGGCAGCCGGAAGCGCGTGGGGCGCGGCGGGCGGAAGCCGCCATTCGCCAGGCCCAGCACGCGGGACTTCGCGTCCGACAGCAGGAAGTCGCGGTTGCCCGTGATGCCGTCCTGGGCCGACAGGAAGCCGAACTCACGCGCCTCTTCCGCGCTCGTCGCCACCTTCGCGGTGCCGATGGCGAGGAACACCTTCTTGAGGAAGGGCAGCGCGTCGAAGTCCTTGTCCGCCGCGTAGGCGCCGAACACGTTGCGCAGCAGCATCATCGTGCCGCCGCCGCCGGGGATGAGGCCCACGCCCACTTCCACGAGGCCCATGTACAGCTCCGCGCTCGCCTGCACCGCGTTGCCACCCATGGTGACCTCCGCGCCGCCGCCCAGCGTGAGGTTGAAGGGCGCCGTCACGACGGGCACGGGGCTGTAGCGCATGCGCTGGTTGGCCTGCTGGAACGCGGACGCCATCTTGCGGATGGAGTCGAAGTCCTCGCTCTTGGCCGCCATCAGCATGGCCATGATGTTCGCGCCGGCGGAGAAGTTGGAGCCGTCGTTGCCAATCACGAGGCCCTTGAAGTTCTTCTCCGTCTCGTCGAGCGCGGTGTTCATCATCGCGATGATGTCATCGTCGATGGAGTTCATCTTGGAGTGGAACTCCAGGAGCGTGACGCCGTCGCCCGTGTCCCACAGCGTGGCACTGTCGTTGCCGGTGATCTTCTTGTTGCCGCGCTTGAGGTACTCCACGCGGAAGGTGCGCGCGTTCTCCACCACGGTCTTCACCGACTTCGTGGGGATGTCCCAGTAGGTGTCACGGCCGTCCTGCACGCCGTAGAAGGACGTGCGGCCCTTGGCCAGCATCTCCTCCACCCAGGCGGCGGGCTTCAGGCCGAGCGCCTTCATGCGCTCCACGCCCTTCTGCACGCCGTACGCGTCCCACACCTCGAAGGGCCCCAGGTCCCAGCCGAAGCCCCAGCGCACGCCACGGTCCACGTTGACCACGTCGTCCGCGATCTCCGGGATGCGGCGGCTGGAGTAGGCCAGCACGTCCAGGGTGACGCGCTCGGCGAACGTGCCCGCCTTGTCGGTCGCGTTCATCACGGACGCGACGCGCTCGCGGACGTTCTCGATGTCCTTCGCGGCGCCCAGCGAGTCGAAGCGCACCTTCGCCTGCGGCCGGTACTCCAGCGACTTCAGGTCCAGCGCGAGGATGTCCTTGCCGCCCGCGGACTTGTCCTTCTTGTAGAAGCCGCCGCCGCTCTTGTCGCCCAGCATCCCCTTCTCCACCATCTTCTGGAGGAAGTCGGGGATGGCGAAGACGTTGCGCTCTTCGTCGTGGGTGAGCGTGTCGTAACAGTTCTTCGCCACGTGGGTGAACGTGTCCAGGCCCACGATGTCCGCGGTGCGGAACACGGCGGACTTGGGACGGCCCATCGCCGGGCCAAAGATCTTGTCCACCTCTTCAATGGACATCTCCGTCTTGGTCATCTCGGAGATGGTCCGCATCATCCCGTACACGCCGATGCGGTTCGCGATGAAGTTGGTGGTGTCCTTGCCGTAGACGATGCCCTTGCCGAGCACTTCCTCACCGAAGCGGTGGATGGTCTTCACCACCTCCGGGTCGGTGTGCTGGCCCGCCACGAGCTCCAGCAGCTTCATGTAGCGCACGGGGTTGAAGAAGTGCGTGACGAGGAAGTTCTTCTTGAACTCCGCGCCGCGGCCCTCCGTCATGCCCACGATGGAGAGGCCGGACGTGTTGGAGCTGATGATGGCGTCCTTGCGCGCGTGCTTCTCCACCTTGGCGAACAGGGCCTGCTTGACGGCCAGGTCCTCCTTCACCACCTCGATGATCCAGTCGCACTCGGCGAGCCGGGCGAGGTCGTCCTCCAGGTTGCCCACCTCGATGGAGGTGAACACCTGCTCGGACACGATGGGGCTGGGCTTCTGCTTGCGCAGGTTGGCCAGCGCCCCTTGTGCGAACTTGTTGCGGAACGCCTTGGAGGCGGTGTCCTCCCCCGGTGCGGCCTTGGGGGGAACGATGTCCAGCAGCAGGGCGCGAACGCCGGAGTTGGCCAGATGCGCGGCGATGCCGCTGCCCATCACGCCAGCGCCAAGCACCGCCACTTTTCGGATCCGGGTCGTCATCGGAAATTGGCTCCCTTGAAAGGAAGTAGGGGACTGCACAAATGTAGGCGATTGACCCGGAAGTCAACCGACAACACCTCCGGGGGTGCTCGCCATGAGGTCGGGTCCCCGACTACAAGTCGGGGCAATGGCTCGCCTCGACCCGCACTCGTACAACGACAGCACGCAGCCGGAGACGGAAACGCTGGACTGGAAGGCCCGCGTCGATTTCCGGACGCGCCGCCTGCACGCGGAGGCCACGCTGACCCTCAAGGAGGCGTCAGCGGGGCCCCTCGACCTGGACACCCGGGACCTGGACATCCGCGCGGTGGTGGATGCCCAGGGTCGTCCCTTGCCCTACATCCTCTCCCCTCCCGAGCCCATCCTGGGAAGCCGGCTGCGCATCGAGCTGCCGGCCGGGCTCAAGCAGCTCACGGTGCGCTACCGCACGTCCCCGGAGGCAAGCGCCCTGCAGTGGCTCTTGCCCTCGCAGACGGCGGGCGGACAGCAGCCGTTCCTGTTCAGCCAGTGCCAGGCCATCCACGCGCGCAGCGTGGTGCCGCTGCAGGACACGCCCCGCTTGCGCATCCGCTACCGCGCGTCCCTGCGCGTCCCCAAGGGGCTCAAGGCGGTGATGGCGGCGAGCTTCGTGGGCCGCGAGGAGCACGGCGTGGAGGCGGAGGAGCACTTCGAGATGCCCCAGCCGGTGCCGCCCTACCTGCTGGCCTTCGCGGTGGGCAGCCTCGCGCCGAAGGAGTTGGGGCCGCGCTCGCGGGTGTGGGCGGAGCCGGAGGCGCTGGAGGAGGCGGCGGACGAGTTCGCGGGCGTGGACGACATGCTCAAGGCCGCGGAGTCCCTCTTCGGGCCGTATGACTGGGAGCGCTTCGACCTGCTGCTGATGCCGCCCTCGTTCCCCTACGGCGGCATGGAGAACCCGCGCCTGACGTTCCTCACGCCCACGCTCATCGCGGGCGACAAGAGCCTGGTGAACGTGGTGGCGCACGAGCTTGCGCACTCGTGGACGGGCAACCTGGTGACGAACGCGTCCGCGGAGCACTTCTGGCTCAACGAGGGCTTCACCGTCTTCGCCGAGCGCCGCATCCTGGAGGCGCTGGCGGGGCCGGAGGTCGCGGCGCTGCACGCGGCCTTGGGGCGCAGGTCGCTGGACGAGGCGCTGCACCACTTCCGCGCGCACCCGCAGCTCACGTCGCTGCGCACGCACCTGTCGGGCGTGGACCCGGACGAGGCCTTCTCCCAGATTCCCTACGAGAAGGGCTACCTGCTGCTGCGCGCGCTGGAGGACGCGGTGGGCCGTCCCGCCTTCGACGGCTTCCTGCGCCGGTACCTGGCGACGTACCGCTTCCAGGCGCTCACCACGGAGGAGTTCGTCCTCTTCACGGAGAAGGAGCTGCCGGGGGCGCTGGCCAGGGTGGACGCGGACGCGTACCTGCACCGGCCCGGCGTGCCTCCGGGCGCGCCCCGTCCGCATTCGGCGCGGCTGGAGGCGCTGGAGAAGCTGCGCGGGCTGGTGCCGTCGGAGGAGCAGGTGCGGGACTGGACCCCCACCGAGTGGCAGCTCTACCTGGAGTCGATGCCGCCGGACACGTCGAAGGACGTCTTCCGCCTGCTCGACGCGAAGTACGCGCTCACGAAGAGCCGCAACTCGGAGGTGCTGGTGGCGTGGCTGGTGGCGGCGCTGCGGGCAGGCTGGGAGCCGGCGCTGGCCCGGGCCGAGGAGTTCCTCGGCGAGGTGGGCCGCATGAAGTACCTGAAGCCGCTCTACAGCGTGCTCGCCTCGTCGCGCGAGTACCGCAAGACGGCACGCGCCGCGTTCGAGAAGCACGGGGCGCGCTACCACCCCATCGCCCGTCAGGGTGTGGAGCTCATCCTCACCCGCGCGTGAGGACTACTTCAGCACCGCGTCCAGGCGCTTCTTGGACAGGGCGAGGTACTCCGGGTTCATGTCGATGCCCACGTAGCGGTGGCCGTGCTTGAGGGCGGCCACGCCCGTGGTGCCGCTGCCGTTGAACGGATCCAACACCAGCGAGTTCTCCGGGCAGCTCGCCTCCAGGATGCGCTCCAGCAGGGCCACCGGCTTCTGGGTGGGGTGGCTGCCGAAGGCCTTCTCCTCGCCGCGCGGGGCCGTCTGCGTCCACATGCGGCCGGCGCCGTCGGCGGTGAGCTCCTCGTCGCCGTTGCGCGGCAGGGCCCACACGTCGCGCATCTGCTTGCCGCCGTTCTCCGCCTTCATGCGCTGGTAGTTGAAGACGTGCTGGAGCTTGCCGCCCGTCTTCGGCGAGGCCCAGATGAGCAGCTCCGTGGAGTGCGTGAAGTAGCGGCACGCCAGGTTGGGGCTCGCGTTGGGCTTGTACCAGGTGACGGTGTTGAGCAGCTTGTAGCCCAGCTTCTGCATGGCGAAGCCGGCGTTGAAGATGACGTGCTGGGTGCCGCTCACCCACAGCGTGCCAGAGGGGCGCAGCAGGCGCTGGCAGGCCGCGAGCCACTTGGTGGTGAAGGCGTGGTCCTCCTCCACCCCGCGGGAGACGTCCCACTGGCCCTTGGCCACGGAGACGCGCTTGCCGTTCTTGCAGGTGGTGCCGCCGTTGGAGAGGAAGTACGGCGGGTCCGCGAAGATGAGGTCGAAGGACTGCTCGGGCAGCTTCGCCATCAGCTCCAGGCTGTCGCCCTGCATGAGCGTGTAGTCCTGCCCACGCTTCGCGAAGACGTCGTCGGTGTTGGAGCGTCGGACAATCTTCAGGTTAGGGGCAGCAGCTTCCGCGAACATCTCGCCTCCGTCTTGGGACACACGTCTTCGGGACGGGGCGGACTGTGCGGTCAGTCTTCTGCTACGTCGAATTTCTGGCCTGTAGCACCCTGAAACTTGACGTGCGACGGATGCTGGAAACACCGCGAGCAGGGCGGGGAGCGCCTCTGTCTGGGAGGCCCTCCACGACCCTGCTCGTGGGGTGCTGCGGGATGTCTGAAGCGGCTTACGCCTTCTCGGGCTCGGCGGCCGTCTTCGCGCCCGTCTTGATGCTGGGCGCGTTGTTCGCGTAGCGCTTCTTGAAGCGGTCGATGCGGCCCGCCGTGTCCATCAGCTTGTACTTGCCGGTGAAGAACGGGTGGCAGTTCGAGCACACTTCGACGCTGAACGAGCCGCGGGTCGACTTGGTCTCGATGACGTTGCCGCACGCGCAGGTGACGCGAGCAGGCGGATAGACCGGGTGCATGTCGGGCTTCATGGTGCTTCTCTCCAGTGCGCCTTGCCCCTACCCCTGACGGGTGGGAGGTCCAGCGTTGTAGTGGGGTTGGGGCTTATAACGGCCGGCCCGCCCTTTCTCAAGGGCAGGTGATGTCGCGAGGGTTCCCCCAGAGGGAAACCCGGGGTCGCCC
>NZ_RAWB01000236.1 GCF_003612055.1 Corallococcus llansteffanensis | reverse complement strand
CCCTCCTCCACCACGCGCTGCGCGGGCCAGAAGGCGCGCACCTCCAGCGCCTCCACGAGCGCGACGAAGGCCTCGCGCCCCACCCAGGACAGGATGGGCACGCCCGCGTCCGGGCCCTCGGGGACCAGGGCGAAGGACGGGGCGGGAGCGCCAGGGGGCCGTGCGAAGCGCTCGGCCAGGGTGCGCACCGTCTGGGAGCGCGCGCCCCGGAGGCCCCGGGAGAGCACGGTGGCGGCCACCGCGCGCAGCAGCTCCCCGGCGTGGGTCCAGGCGAGCGCCGCGTCGTCGTAGGCCCGCGCCGCCTCGGGGGTCCGCTCCAGCCACTCCAGCAGCTCCGCGACGCGCTGGTGACCTTCCGGGTCACCCGGTTCAGCGCGCAGGGCCTCCTGGTAGCCAGCCAGCGCCGCTTCCAATTGCCCCTTCGCGGCCAGGGCCGCGGCCTGCGCCTTGAGGGACCGCGCCTGTGGGGTGTCCGCCATGCCTGCCCTCTGTAGCCCAGGTGCGTGGCGCACGCACGCGCCCGGCGGTACCGTGGCGGTGTCGGTGGACACCACCTGCCAGGGGGGCCCTTGCCACGTCAGGAATGACTTCGGCCGAATGCCCCCCGTCGGGCTCCAACGCCCGGGCTTGTGTGATGAGGGGGAGGCATGAAGGTGACCCGGTTGAGACCCGAGGATGGAGACCTGCTGGCGCGGTACGGGCACCTCCACGACGATGTCATCCACTCGGTCCGGGTGGACTTCTCGGACCTGTCACGCCCCACCGGGGGCGCCGAGGTGGTCATCTACGCCCGGGAGGCGGGAAACGGCCCGAAGTGGATCTACCTCCACCTGCGCTTCATCGGGGTGAAGGCGTTCCAGTTCACCGACGGCAACCGGTCGTATCAGGTCCTCTCCGACGGCGGGCGCATCTCCTGGAAGGACGGCCGCGTCACGCTGGACCTGGACCCGGGCCCCGACGGCATCGACCATCCGGATCCGCAATACGTCTCCCACTTCTTCATCACGGCGGATGCCTGTGATTGGGAAGAAGAGGCCCTCTAGCTGCTCAACGCCCGCACGCGCTCCGCGAGGCTCTGCGTGAAGAGGCGGAAGATGCGCAGGGCCGCGGCCTCGTGCGTCTCCAGGAAGTACTGGAAGTCCGTCCGGGTCACCCGCAGCGCTCGCACCACCGTGTGCGCTCGCACGTGCGCGGACACCGGCCCGTCGAGGATGAGCGAAATCTCACCCAGGAACGCGCCCGGCCCCAGCATGTTGAGCTGGCGCGCGTCCGGCCCCGGGCCCGTGGACACGCTCACCATGCCCTCCAGCAACACCACCAGCCCGCCGCCCTTCGCGCCCTTCTCCAGCACCGTCGTCCCCGCCGGCACCAGCACCGGCCGCGCCAGACGATACAGGTCGCGCATGTCTTCCAATGACAGACCATCGAAGATGGGAATGGCTTTCAGATAGCCATAGCCATCCACCACCGGCGGCGCCTTCTCCGCCGCGATGGCCCCCTCCGGCGGCGACGCGAGCCCCATCTGCCGCAGCAGCCGCGCCTGCTCCGCCTGGAGCAGCACCAGCCCCGCGCCCGTCGCGTGCTTGATGCCGTCCGCCAGCAACACCAACGCGCGCCACGTCGCGCCCTCGGAGTCCAGGAGCGCGCTCATGCGCAGCACCGCCTCCGGGCGCTGCGCGTCGTCCGCGGGCACCGCGCGCAACATCTCCAGCTCCGCGTGCGTGTTGCCCAGCGCACGGAACACCTCCGCCGCCTCCAGCGGCCGGTGCATGCGGCCCAACAGCTGCGCCAGCGACTCGCGCGCCCCCAGCGCCTGATACAGCGCCAGCGCCTGCTCCAGCGACCCCGCCCGCTCGAAGGCCGCCGCCGCGCGGGACTGCTCGCCCACGCGCAGCCAGGCCTCCGCGGCCAGCAGCGGCGCTCCCGCCTGCTCGTACATGGGCGCCGCCGCCCCGTCGTCGCCGTCCGCCTCCAGCAGCCGCGCCGCGCCGGCGAAGTCCCGCGCCTGGCGCAGCACCTCCACCAACGTCGCGCGCGTGGCCGCGGGGACCACCAACGCCTCCTCCAGCACGCGCTCCCGGTGCCCGGCCGCCATCGCCTCGTAGGCGCGCACCGCGTCCTCCACCGCGCCCCGCATCACCCGCGCCCACAAGGCCCGCGTGACACTGGAGCCGGGTCCCTCGCCCACGTCGCCCAGGTTCGAATCCAATGGAGTCACGGCCTTGTCATTCCCCCCGGACGCCCTGGCGGAAAAAGGGAGGTCACGCCTGCGTCCGGAACCCCTTCTGCGTAGCATTCTGAAACAGGGAAAGCCAGTCATCACGGGCAATGAAGGCAGGCTTTGAACACCTCCGGAAAATCACTCCGGCCGGTGCACCGGACCCCAGGGGTTGGACAGGAGAAGGGCCGGGCGGACCCTCCGTGCTACCCGGTCGGTCGCCTGGCTTCCGTCCCAGGATGCCCGAATCGCTATGCACGGGCGTGCGGGGCGTTATCGTGTCGGGCCCATGCAGCCCGGCTCCCGGAGCGTCGCGATGAAGCAGCCACGAATCACGGGAGCGTGGAGGGCCGCGGGCGTGGCCGCCGTCCTGGGCTTGAGCCTGGGCTCGGGCGCGGCCCTGGCGCACGCGGGCCTACCGGAGACGTCCAACGTCACCCTGCGTCGCGGACACCCCGAGGACTTCTTCGTGGGGGCCACCTTCGGCGCGGTCATCTCACGCGACCGCGGCCAGACGTGGCGCTGGGTCTGCCCGGACGCCATGGGGTACGGCGGCTGGCGCCCGGAGTCCTACGTCTGGCGCGAGACGGGGGAGCTGCTCGCGGCCACCGGCAACGCGCTCTTGCGCTCCAAGGACGGCGCGTGTTCGTGGTCCGCGCACCCCGCGTTCAAGGACACCTGGGTGACGGGGCTCGCGCCCCACCCCACCGATGACGCGGTGCTGTACGTGGCCACCGGCCGCTCCACGGCGGCGAAGAACGGGCTGTTCCGCTCGGACGACGGCGGGGAGACGTGGCGGGCCCTGCCGCTGCAACGCGAGGGGGTCCTCTTCTCGTCGGTGCGCGTGTCCACCGCCGCGCCAGGCACGCTCTACGTGTCCGCGTCGGACACCACCCGCATGTACCTGTTCCGCAGCGACGACGCGGGCGAGACGTGGGAGGAAGCGCCCCAGGTGTTCCCGGAGCTGGTGCGCCCGTTCGACTTCGTGGTGACGGCGACGGACCCCGTGGATCCAAAGGGCGTCTGGGCGCGCGTGTCCGCGCAGGGCGCCACGCACATCCTCCACAGCACGGACGGTGGGCGCACCTTCACCGCGCGGTCGGGCGCCGGCATCGACGACGTGTTCGTCAACATGGAGGTCTCCGCCGACGGCGGCACCGCGTGGGTGTCCACCTACAACTCCTTCTTCCGCAGCCAGGCGGGAGGGGCCTTCGACAAGCTCACCCTGCCCACCGGCAATGCGTGCGCGACACGCGTGGGCGACGTGCTCTACGGCTGCGGCTCGCCCTGGCTCCATGACTGGTCGCTGGCGCGCAGCACCGACGAGGGCACCACCTGGGAGCCCCTCTTCAGCCTGGAGAACATCCAGGGCAGCCACCAGTGCCCCGCGGGCACGCCCGTGCGCACCCTGTGCCCGTCGCGCTGGCCCCAGCTCGCGGAGACGATTGGCGCGCCGCTCTACCCGGACGGCGTTCCGGACGCGGGCGTGCCCGACGGCGGCACGTCCCCGGTCGATGCCGGCGTGACGCCGCCCCCTGACGGGCCCGGCGACGGTGGCACGAAGCCGCCCACCACCCAATCGGGTTGCGCCGCCGCGCCCGCGAGCACGCTGCTCCCCTTGCTCTTCCTCCTCCCCCTGTGGCGCCGCGGCCGGCGGCGCGAGGCCTCACGCTCATGAAGACCCCTTCGCTCCTGTGGAGCACCGCCGCCGTGGCGCTGCTCGGTCTGACGTCCTGCTCCGATGACGAGGTCACCCCTCCCGAGTGCGGCGAGCCGCTGTATGCCGGCGGCGCCACGGACGAGGCGTGGCGCGCGCTGGTGGATGCCCGGAACCAGGCCCAGGACAGCTCGCGCGCGGTGACGCTGACGTCGCCCGAGTCCGGCCACACGTACCTCGCGGACGAGGCCGCGCCCCTGTGGCAGTGGACCTCCCCCCTGCGCGCGTCGCTGCAGCGCCCCGGGCGCACCCGCCCTTCTCCCGCGGCCCACCCGCGCGACACGGGGCACCCGGTGCTCACGTGGCTGGGCAACGTGCTGCTGCCCACCGCCGAGGCGCACCTGCCCCCGTACACGGGCGACCTCTACTGGGTGAAGGTGCAGGTGCCGGGGCGGCAGTGCCCGGTGGAGCTGTTGACGTCGGAGTTGCAGTGGCAACTGGATGACGGCTCCTGGCAGACGCTGCGCGATGCCGCGGGACAGGCGCTCACGGTGCAGGTGCTGAGCGCGTACCTGGTGCAGAACCGCATCACGGAGGGGCCGTACACGCTGGCGGCGCCGGTGCCCTTTGGCGTTGCGAGAGTCCGATGAAGCGCGCTGTCTGGCTTTGCGCGCTGGCGCTGCTGGGCGCATGCGAGGACGGCGAGACGAAGGCCGGGGGCGCGCTGGAGGTGCCCGCGCTGACGTACGCGGACCCGTCTCCGTGGACGCGCGGCGGGACGACGGTGCCGCCTCCGGGGCCGCTGGGGCGGTTGCTCGTCACCAACAGCCTGGATGACTCGGTGAGCCTGCTGGAGCTGGACGGGGTGGGCACGCCGGGCTGGAGCGAGCTTGCGCGCGTGCCGGTGGGGCTCAACCCGGTGGAGCTGGAGGGGCCGCACCACACGGCGGTGTCCCCCACCGGGGACTTCTACTACGTGGGCATCTCCAACTACGTGCCCGGCGGCGGCTCCGGGCCGCACGGCGCGCACGGCACCGGCACGGCGGACGGCTACTGCCTGAAGCTGGACGCGAAGGACCACCGCCTGGTGGCCTCCGCGCGCGTGGACCGCAACCCGGGCGACGTCGTCATCAGCGCGGACGGGCGCACGCTGTACCAGACGCACTTCGACCTCCTGCGCATCGCGGACGTGGCGCGCCAGGGCGGCACGGAGGAGGAGATGGTGGCGCGGCTGGCCATCATCGACGCGGAGACGATGGCGGTGAAGGCGCGCGTGAAGGTGTGCCCGGCGCCGCACGCGGTGCGGCTGTCCGCGGACGAGCGCACGGCCTACGTGGCCTGCTGGTCGGACGAGGTCGCGCTCGTGGACCTCCAGGCGGAGGGCCTGCCGGTGACGCGCGTGAAGGTGGCGGCCGGGGCAGGCACCGCGACGAACCCGCGCCACCAGCCCTACGCGCTCACCGTGTCGCCCACGACGGGGGACGTGTGGGTCAGCTCCCTGGCGAGCCGTCAGGTGCAGGTGCTGGAGCCCGGCAAGCGCGCCATGAACCCGCAGCGCACCGTGTACCTGCGCGGGGCGCCCATGTTCGGCGCGTTCACGAAGGACGGGCGCACCCTGTACCTGCCGTACCAGCAGGAGGACGCGCTGGCGGTCATCGACCCGGCCACGTCCACGGTGCTGCGCACGGTGCCGCTGTCGCAGGCCGGATGTCTCAACGTGCACCAGGTCATGCTGACGCCGGATGAGCGCCTGGGGCTCGTGGTGTGCGAGGGCGACCACGTGGGCCCGGGCACGTTGCACGCGGTGGACCTGGCCGAGGGCACGGTGGTGTCCACGGTGCGGATGGGCCTCTTCCCGGACTCGGTGAGCCTGCTGCGGAGCGCGCCATGAAGCGGACGCGCTGGGGCGTGGCGGCGCTGCTCGTGGGCGCGCTGGCCGGTTGCGACGGCGGAGGCGACGACGAACCCGAGGCCGCGGCGGACTTCGGAGAGGTGCTGTTCCAGGACGCACGGCTGTCGGACAGCACGTTCAACCGCTTCTCGTGCGCGACGTGCCACGTGACGACGCCGGAGACGCCCGCGGGGCGCATCGATTCGGGGCCGTCGCTGCACAACGTGGCGGCGCGGCCCAGTTGGTGGGGCGGCTATGAGACGCACCTGCTGGACGCGGTGAACGCCTGCTACCTGAACTTCATGCGCGGCGTGACGAAGCTGGAGGCGGAGGAGCCGCGCTCGCGCGCCCTGTACGAATACCTGTCGCGGATCAGCCCGGACGCCCAGGCGCCCGCGCTGCCGTTCACGGTGGTGAAGGACATCGAGGACGTGCCTCGCGGGGACGCCGCGCGCGGGGAGGCGGTGTACCGGGCGGCGTGCCAGAACTGCCACGGCGCGACGCACACGGGCGAGGGGCGGCTGACGGAGCTGGCGTCGGTGCTGCCGGAGGTGACGCGGGAGTATGACCGGCTCTTCCCGGGCATCCCGCATGCGCGCGTCGTCATCGAGAAGGTGCGGCACGGCGCTTTCTTCGGCGTGGGAGGCAGCATGCCTCCCTACAGCCGGGAGGCCCTGTCCGACGCGGACCTGGGCGCCCTGCTGATGTACCTGGGGCTGTAGCGCGTGCCAGGCCACCCGTCAGGGCAGGAAGCGCCGGTCCTGGCGCCCCTGCCAATGCGCGGAGCGAAGCCGCACCTCTGAAGCACGCTCATGGCCTCCTCGGATTCACAGGAGTGGGGCCCTTCCACGGAGGGGCGGACGCCCGCGGGTGGCGTCATGTACACGTCCCTCTCCGACCTGCTGGACGCCGGGCGTGAGACCGTCGTGGAGGACTGGCTCCTCCGCATGACCCCCGTGCATGAGCGGTTGCGGCTGTCGCGCGACCAGCTCCTCGACGCCCTGCCCACGTTGCTGGAGGAGATCGCCTGCGTGCTCCGGCACGGAGAGGACGAGCCCCCCTCCTCTCCCCTGCCCCACTACAACGAGGCCTCCGAGGCCCATGGTCGCCAACGGCTGCGCCTGGGCTTCGACGTGGGCACGGTGGTGCGCGAATACAACGTGCTGCGCGACTGCATCCTGGCGCGGGCCGAACGGGAGGAGCTCGACCCGCCGCTGTCGCAGCTGCGCCTGCTCGACGCCTGCATCGACACCGCCCTCCGCCTGGCCGTGTCCCCCTTCACGTTCACCACCGCCGAGCGCAAGCGCGCGGAGGCCGAGCAGCGCGAGCACTTCTTCCAGCTGTCCCCGGACCTGCTCTGCATCGCGGGCACGGACGGGTACTTCAAGCGCGTGAACGAGAACTTCGTCCACCTGTTCGGGTGGTCCGAGACGGAGTTCTACCGACGCCCCTTCCTGGAGTTCGTCCACCCCGACGACCGGGAGGCCAGCGAAGAGGAGCTCCAACGGCTGTCCGAGGGGCGCTCCACCCTGCGCTTCGAGAACCGCTTCCGGCACAGGGACGGCCACTACCGGTGGCTCGCCTGGACCTCGCGCCCCGTGCCCAAGCACGGACTCATCTACACCTCCGCGCGCGACATCACCGAGGAGAAGGCCGCGGCCGAGGAGCGCGAGCGCCTGCTCAAGGCCCTGCGCGACAGCGAGGCCCGCTTCCGCAACATGGCCGACCACGCCCCCGTCATGCTCTGGGTGACGAACGTGAAAGGCGTCACGACCTATCTGAGCCGGAGCTGGTTCGCCCTCACCGGCCAGGAGGAGGCCACGGGACTGGGCTTCGGCTGGCTCGACGCCATCCACCCCGAGGACCGCGAGGGCATGCGCCAGATCTTCCTGGAGGCCAACGCCCGCCACCAGCCCTTCCGGCTGGACTACCGGCTGCGCGCCAGGGACGGCGTCTACCACTGGGCCGCCGACACCGGCTCGCCCCGCTTCGACGCCGAGGGGCGCTTCCTGGGCTACATCGGCAGCGTCGTCGACATCAGCGATCGCAAGCAGGAGGAGGAAGAGCGCGAGGCGCTGCTCGCCCGCGAGAGCGCCGCGCGGCACGAGGCCGAGGAGGCCAACCAGCTCAAGGACGAGTTCCTCGCCACCGTCAGCCACGAATTGCGCACGCCCCTCACCGCCATCTTGGGCTGGGTGCAGCTCTTGCGCACCGGCCACCTGCCCGAGTCCCGCCGCGAGCGCGCGCTGGAGACGATGGAGCGCAACGCGCGCGCGCAGGGCCAGCTCATCGAGGACCTGCTGGACGTCAGCCGCATCATGTCCGGCAAGCTCAAGCTGGACGTGGAGCCGGTGGACCTGTCCATCGTGGTGCAACAGGCGCTCGACTCCGTGCGCCCCGCCGCGGACGCGCGCGGCATCAGCGTGCAGGCCACCGTGGACACCTCCAGCAGCGTCATGGGCGACGCGCGCCGGCTCCAGCAGGTGGTGTGGAACCTCATCTCCAACGCGGTGAAGTTCACCCCCAAGAAGGGCCGCGTGCGGTTGGTGGTGGAGCGGCGGGAGTCGTTCGTGGAGCTCACCGTGGCGGACACCGGCCAGGGCATCTCCAGCGCCTTCCTGCCCCACGTCTTCGAGCGCTTCCGCCAGGCCGACAGCGGCAGCACCCGCAAGACGGGCGGCCTGGGCCTGGGCCTGTCCATCGTGCGCCACATCGTGGAGATGCACGGCGGCACCGTCACCGGCGCCAGTGAGGGCGAGGGCCGGGGCGCCACCTTCACCGTGCGCCTGCCCCTGTCCGTCGTCCAGCCCCGCGATGGGCTCACGCGCCCCTCCCCTCGGCTCCCCCCGGCGCCGGTCCCGGAGCGCGTCCATCCCGCCGAGCTGCACGGGGTGCGCGTGCTGGTGGTGGACGACGAGGAGGACGCGCGCGAGCTGCTGCGCACCCTGCTGGAGGACAGCGGCGCGCGGGTGCTCACCGCCGGCTCCGCGGAGGAAGGGCTCCAGGCGCTCCGGGCCGAACAGCCGGACGTGCTCGTGTCCGACATCGGCATGCCGGGCACGGACGGCTACGGCTTCATCGAGCGCGTGCGCGCGCTGTCCCCGGAGCAGGGCGGGCGCATCCCCGCGGTGGCCATCACCGCCTACGCCCGTTCGGAGGACCGCACCCGCGTGCTGCGCGCCGGCTTCCAGAGCCACGTGCCCAAGCCCGTGGAGCCCGTGGAATTGCTCGCCGTGCTCGCGTCGCTGGCGGGCCGCTTCGAGACGCCCCCGAAGTCCTGAGCCGACAACCGGGCCACGCCGCCCCTGGCCAGCGGGCGGGCCCTGGGCTTACCTTGCTGGGCGATGCGTCCGCCGCAGGGACAGAGGGAGCTGTTCGACGCCCCGGAGCCCGGACGCGCGCGGCTGCCCTCGCGCGAGGACGCGCTGCCCCGCGCGGCCGAATTGGCCCGGCGCGTGTCGGCCCTGCTGGGCGTGCCCGTGCACCTGCGCCTCACCGACAACCGCGCCACCCTGGTGAGCTTCCGCACGCTGCCGGAGGCCGTGCGGCTGCGCGTGCACCACCTCTTCCTGGAGGCGCCGGAGCCGGTGGTGCGCGCCATCGCGGGCTACGTGGCCGGCGACGCGGCGTCGCGCGAGGTGCTGGAGGCCTTCAGCCACGCGCAGAAGGACCAGGTGCGCCGCGAGCGCAGGCCGGGCGCCCCCCTGCGCGCCCGGGGCCGCTGCTTTGATTTGCGCGCCGTGCACGCGCGGCTGGACGCGGCGTACTTCGACGGCCGGGTGCGCGGGGTGGAGGTGGGCTGGGCCCGCCGTCCGGGCCGCCGCACGCGCCGCACCATCCACCTGGGGGGCTACGACGCGCGGCTGCGCGAGGTGCGCGTCCACCCCGCGCTGGACCGGCCGCACGTGCCCGCCTTCGTCGTGGACTTCATCGTCTTCCACGCCCTGCTGCACGCGGACCTGGCCCACACCGACGCGGACCGGGACGGCGACGACACGGGCCGCTGCGCCGCCGAACACACCCCGGACTTCTACGCGCGCGAGGCCGCCTTCCCCCTGCGCGAGTCCGCCCAGCGCTGGCTGCTGGAGCACCTGGCGTCGCTGCGGCGCGGGTGAGCCTCCGCCCCACCTTCGCTGGCACGTTTCCGCGACCGGGATGGTGGTGGCCAGCGGGGGGCGCACGCTGCATGCTGCCGGCCCGATGCGCTTTTTCAGCGTGGAAGAGGCCAACCGACTCGTGCCGTTGTTGACGACCATCTTCGGGCGCGTGCGCCCGTGGGTGGAGCGCGTGCAGAAGCTGGCCGAGGCGCTGGACGCACCGGAGGCCGACCCCGACCCCGACGCGACCCGCCCCCAGCGCGAGGAGCGCGAGTCCCTGCTGGAGCGCATCCGCGGGGAGCTGGGCCCGCTCCAGGAGATGGGACTGGAGATCAAAGGCGCGGACGGGCTGGTGGACTTCCACGCGCGCCGGGGCGAGTCCCCCGTCTACCTGTGCTGGCGCTACGGCGAGGACACCGTCACGCACTGGCACGACCTGCAGGCGGGCTTCTCCGGGCGACGCCCCATCGACAGCCCGGACGACTTCGAGCCTACGTACCTGAGCTGATCCGGCGAAGCCCCACCCGCCTCAGGACGGATTCGACAGGCTCTGGTGCAGCAGGGCCAGCTTGTTGCGCGCGGACAGCAGCTGCTGGCGCAGCGAGTCCGCCTGCCGGGCGATGTCGGAGAAGTGCTCCGCGTCCGCGGCGCCGACCAGGGTGGCCGCCTCGTCCGCCACCCCCGCCATGCGCTCCTGGAGGGACGTGAAGACCTCCGTGAGCTGCACGTCCTCCTCCGGCGTGCGGGTGGCCTGCTGGCGCAGGGCCGCGAACTGCTGCATGCGCCCGTTGAGGTCCGCCGCGCTCTGGCCCAGCGCCCCGTAGCGGGTGAGCAGGTCCTTGAACACCTCCGTGCGCCGCTGCAGCTCCTGCGCGCGCGCGTTGACGGCGTCCGCCTGCGTCTGCTGGCGGGTGCGCACGCCGGTGATGGCCTGCACCAGCGCCCCCACGCGCAGGCGGAGCGCGTCGTCCAGGTCCGCCAGGTCCTTGAGCGTGCGCGAGGCGCGCTCCAGGTGCTTCTCCGACGTGAGGGGGGCCTCCTGGAGCTGGGCGGCCAGCGCCTCGAAGCGCAGCAGCTCGGAGTCGAGCGCCTGGGCGGCGGAGACCAGCTCGGAGGGGGGCGGGGTGTCGCGCTTGCTCATGGGGTCCGGGAGATTGCCACGCTGCCTGTCGGCCTGCCTGCTTCCCGGCGCTCGCCTGCTCGCCACGGGAGCCTGTGCTCGGGGGTGAACGGTCCGGCTGCCAGGCCTCGCCATTGGTGGGGGGCGGCCCCACCTTTCCGTGACACGTCGCGTCCGGAGGTTTGAACCCATGTCCGTGGATTTCTCCATCACCGTGCTCGTCACGGGCGCCACCGGCCAGCAGGGCGGCGCCGTGGTCCGCCAGCTTTTGAACAGGGGCCATCACGTGGTGGCGCTGGTCCGCGACCCGGATGTGCCCGCGGCCCGAGCCCTCCAGAAGTCAGGCGTCCGGCTGGTGCGCGGCGACTTCGACGACGTGGACGCGCTCGAGCAGGCCTGCCGGGGCGTGGACGCCGTCTACGCCATGGGCACGCCCTTCGGTCCCGGCGGCCCGGACGCGGAGACGCACCACGGGATGAACCTGGCGGACGCGGCGAAGCGCTCGGGCGTGCGGCACTATGTCTACGCCTCCGTGGCGGGCGCGGAGCAGCTCACCGGCGTGCCGCACTTCGACAGCAAGCACCGGGTGGAGCTGTACCTCAAGCGCAAGGACCTGCCCTTCACCATCCTGGCCCCGACGTTCTTCATGGAGAACCTGACGCACGCGCCGTTCAAGGACACGCTGGCGGCGGGCCATCTCGCGCTGGGGCTGCCCGCGTCGCGCGGGCTGCAGATGGTGGCGGTGGACGACCTCGCGGGCTACGCGCTGCACGTCCTGGAGGATCCGGTGAAGTACATCGGCGAGCGCATCGAGGTGGCCTCCGACGAGGTGACCGGACAGCAGGCCGCCGCGCTGCTCTCCATGGTGAGCGGCCACCGCATCCACTACGAGCAGGTCCCGCTGGAGCAGTTGGCGAAGCAGAGCGAGGACCTGGCGCGCATGTACGAATGGCTGGACCGGGTGGGCTACCACGCGGACATCCTCACCCTGCGCAACAGCGTCCCGCGCGTGGGCTGGCAGACCTTCGAGACCTGGGCGCGCCACCAGGACTGGAGCTTCATCACGTCCGCTTCGTGGCCGGGGGCCGCCGCGGAGGTGGTGACGCCCACGGTGTAGGGGCCCGGCCTCCTGTCCGGCCTCCGGGGTGGAGCACGGGGCGTGTCGTCCTGCTGACGCCGCACGCCCTAACTTGAAGCCCAGGAGGCACATCATGCGTGCACAGGGGCTGGGGGCCGCGGCGTTGTTGCTGATGGCGGGCTGCGCGGCGGAGACGAAGCTGCGGCCCATGCCGGAAGCGGGACTCGTCCAGGACGCGCAGGGCAGCGCCATCACGGAGCAGCAGGGCGTGCGGCTGGTGGCGGACGGACAGGCGTGGCGGGGCCGCCCGTCCGACCTGGAGCGCCGGCTCACCCCCGTCTACGTGCGCCTGGAGAACCAGGGTCCCCGCGCGCTCGAGGTCCAGTACCCGGGCATCGCGCTGGTGGGTCAGGCGTCGCGCTTCCGCTACACCGCGCTGGCCCCGCTGTCGCTCCGGCAGGCCGTGTCCTCCCGCGAGCACACGGCTCCCGGCGAAGCCACCCCAGGCGCCGTCATCGCGCCCGCGGGCCACTGGCGGGTGGGCGTGGGCGTAGGCATCCCCGGCTACGGCCCCTGGCCCGGCTACGGCCCGTGGCCCGGCTACGGCCCCTGGGGCAGCCCGTACTACTCCCCGTATTCCTATGCCCCGAGCTGCCAGGAGCCGCTGCCCACCGAGGACATGCTCAACAGCGCGCTGCCCGAAGGCACGCTGGAGCCCGGGGGCTCGCTGGAGGGCTTCGTGTACTTCCAGGGCGTGGCCCGCCGCGAGGACGCGGTGACGCTCCAGGTGAAGCTGGTGGATGCCGGCACGGGGGAGCCGTTCGGAGTGCTCGACATCCCCTTCCAGGTCAGCAACGGCTAGCTAGTGCAAGAGCGTGCTGGGCGGAGCGTAGGGGGAGCGCCCGCCGTCGTGGGCCAGGTCGAGCAGCGGCGCCTCTTCCGGCTGCCCCAGCGCACGCCGCAGGTCCGCGCCCCGCACAGGCAGGCCGAACAGGGGCCCCAGCAGGAACAGGTCCAGCGTCCCGGAGAGCAGCGGCACCAGCCCGGCCAGCGCCAGGACGGCGCCCCGGGGCGAATGCGCGCCCAGGCCGCCCAGCACCAACCCCGTGCCCGCCAGAATCCGCACCCACCGTCCCGTCCGTGACGCGATGAAGCCGACCATGAACACCTCCCCACGCCGAAGATGAACACGCGCGAGGGGACGACCATCGGCGGTGTCCACCCGGCAACCCTCCCGACCCCAGGCCCGTCCGCCCGCTCCCCTGGCGGCGCGGGCAGCGGCCGGCCCCGGGACGGGGGCATACTGCGCCGCGTGAGCGAGACGGACGGAAAGGCCCTGGCGAGCGAGCTGGCGGGGAGGCTGGAGGCGGCGCTGGAGGCCTGGCGGGAGGCCCTGGGCCCTGCGCACGTCGTGCTCGATCCCGAGGCGCTGGAGGCCGCGGAGACGGCCACCTTCGCCACCACGCAGCGCATCCCCGCCCTCCTGCGCCCGGCGGACACCGCGCAGGTGCAGGCGTGCCTGCGCATCGCGCAGGCGCACCGCGTGCCGGTGTACCCGGTGAGCGGTGGCCGCAACTGGGGCTACGGCTCGCGCGTGCCGCCCGGCGACGGCAGCGTGCTGCTGGACCTGGGGCGGATGGACCGCATCCTCGAACACGACGAGCAGCTGGCGTACCTCACCGTGGAGCCGGGCGTGACGTTCCGCCAGGCCCACGCGTGGCTGCGCGAGCGCGGCTCCTCCACGTTCATCACCACCATCGGCGGGTCGCCGGACGCGAGCCTCGTGGGCAACGCGCTGGAGCGCGGCGACGGGCGCGGCCCGAACCCGGACATCTTCCAGCACGTGTGCGCCCTGGAGGTCGTCCTGCCCACGGGCGAGCGCGTGGAGACGGGCCACGCGAGGTTCCCCGGCGCCCGCGCCGCCCCCGTGTTCCGCTGGGGCCTGGGCCCGGTGCTGGACGGCCTGTTCAGCCAGTCCTCGCTGGGCGTGGTGACGCGGATGACGTTCTGGCTGTCGCGCAAGCAGCCCTGGTTCCGCGAGTTCTTCTGCGCCGTGAACGACGACGCCTGGCTCTGGGACGCGGTGAACCGGCTCCAGGCGCTGGCCCTGGACGGCACGCTGAAGGGCAGCCTGTTCTTCTGGAACGACCTCAAGGCCTTCAGCGTCGCCCAGCAGTACCCCTACGCCTCCGTGGGCCGCACGCCCCTGCCCGACTGGGCCCGCGAGCAGTTCCGCGAGGGCTTCGGCCGCTGGGCCATCAGCGGCGCCCTCTCCGCCCCGGACGCCGACTTCGGCGCCCTGCTGGAGAAGCGGCTCGCGGGCGCGCTCGAGGGCGCCTTCCGCCCCGTCGCCTTCACCCCCGGGCCCCCGGACGGCGAGAGCCCCTTCCAG
>NZ_RAWB01000235.1 GCF_003612055.1 Corallococcus llansteffanensis | reverse complement strand
CTCCATGCCCGCCACCACCACCGCCACGTGGCACTCTTGAATCTCCTCGCGCCGGCGCAGGAGCCGGTGGATGCCCGCCACGCCCACGTCGTAGACGCGACGGACCTCCGCGCCCATGGCCTCCGCGGTGATCGCCGCCTCCTCCGCCACGGGGATGTCGCTCGTGCCCGCCGTCACCACCGCGACGAGCCCCGCCTTCACCTTGCGCTGGGGCATGTGAAAGATGCGCGCCACCGGGTGGTAGACGCCCTTGGGGAAGCGCGCGACCAGCGCCTCCGCCTTGTCCGGTTGCAGCCGCGTCACCAGCACCGTCTGCTTGCGCTCCACCAGCGCGCCCACGATGCCCAGCAGCTGCTCCACCGTCTTGGGCTCGCCCAGCACCACCTCCGGGAAGCCGAAGCGCAGGTTGCGATGCGTGTCGAGCGTCGCGTAGCCCAGCTCCGCGAACGGCAGGTCCTTGAGCTTGCCCACCGCGTCGTCCAGGGTGACCTTGCCCGTCTTCACCTGCCCCAGCAGTTGTCGCAGCGCCTTCTCGTCCATGGGCGACCGTCTACCCCACCCGCCCCCGGTGCTCCAGGCGCGAGGCAGGCCCAGGCCCGGCAACGCCCGGGACTACAGGCCCAGCCGGGCCAGCAGCGCCTGGGTGCTGCCACGCTCCAGCACCAGGAGCATCTGCCCGCCGACGGACGTGGCGGAGGTGCCGGACGGGGGGGGCGTCGCCGTGAAGCGCGCCCCCAGCACCACCACCGGGCCCGGGCCCGACTGCACCTCGCCCAGCACGCCCGCCAGCACCGGCCGCACCGGGCCGCGCTCCAGCTGGGGCACCGTGGGCAAGAGCCGCCAGCCGGTCAGCCGTCCGATGGCGGACAGACACGCGCTGGCGATGATGTTGGCGGCCTCCGCCAGCGCGCTCTCGCGCTCCTCGGGGGCCGCGGGCTGGCCTCGCACCAGCACCGACTCCAGCGCCTCCCCGTCCCGGGCGGGCAGCACCAGCACCAGCGCGCCGCGCAGCTCGCCCGTCATGCCCAGGCGCACGGCGACAGAGGGGCCGTCGTCGCCCAGGAGGGCCGGCCCTTCCGCGACGTTCGTCAGCCGCACCTCGGGGAGGGACAGGTCCACGCGACCGCCCACCAGGCGGGCCAGGGCGTTGGCGCCATGGCCACAACCGATGTTGGCCACCTCGCGCAGGGCGTCGAGCTGGGCGTCGCTGGGCAGGGGCGGGCTCACGCGGTCAGTAACCTCGGGACATCCAGGATGAACACCGGTCGACCACTGCCCAGGATGGTCACCCCGGACAGGCCCGGCAGCAAGTCCAGGGGTCGGGACAAGGGCTTGAGCACGACTTCCTCCTGCCCCAGGAGGCGATCCACCGCCAGCGCCACCTTGCCGGTGCCGGCGTCGCCCTCCATCACCACGAAGGGCCGGAAGCCCGGGCGGGGCGAGGCGGGCACCCCCAGCAGCACCTCCAGCAGGTGCACCGGCAAGAGGCCGTTGCCGTGGGGCAGCAGCGCCGTCTCACGGCTGCGGCTCAGGGCCTCCGGGTCCGCCTCCGTCGCGCCCACCACCTTGGCGATGGGCAGGCCGAAGACCTCCTCGCCCACCTGCACGAGGAGCAGGTGCACGACGGCCACGGTGAGGGGCAGCCGCAGGGTGAAGCAGGTACCACGGCCGCGCTCGCTCTCGATTTCGAGCGTGCCGCCCACGCTCTCCACCACGCGCTTGACGGCGTCCATGCCCACGCCGCGCCCGGAGATGTCGGTGATGTCCTTGGCGGTGGACACGCCCGGCAGGCACGACAGCAGGAAGGCGTCGCGGTCCGCCATGCGCGCGGCGGCCTCCTCCGTGATGAGCCCGCGCTTGAGCGCCGAGGCCTTGAGCTTCGCCGGGTCCATGCCCCGGCCGTCGTCCTCGATATCGATGATGACCCGGTCGCGCGCGCGGCGCACCGTCACCAGCACGCGGCCACGCACGGACTTCTTCGCGGCCAGCCGCTCCTCGGGGGCCTCCAGGCCGTGGTCGATGCAGTTGCGCAGCAGGTGCAGCAGCGGATCCGCCAGCTCGTCCAGGATGGCCCGGTCCAGCTCGATCTCCGCGCCGGTGATGACCAGCTCCACCTCGCGCTCCTTGCGGCGGGCGAGGTCGCGCGCGGCGCGGGGCAGCCGGTCGGTGATGAGCGACAGCGGCGTCATGCGCGCGCTCATCACCTTGTCGTGCAGGTCCTTCACCAGCGTGTGCAGCCGGTAGACGCCCTCCTCCAGCGCGGGGCGCGACACCTCCGGCATCACCTTGCCCACCTCGCGCAGGCGGGCGGTGGCGAGCATCAGCTCCCCCACCGTGTCGAGGAAGTAGTCGAGCAGCTCCGTGCGCACGCGCACCGTGCGGGAGCTGGCGTCCGCGCTGGCGCGCGCGCTGTCCAGCGCCTGCGCGGTGACGGCGAGGATGGGCGGTTCGGGGACGGCCTGGGAGACGGAGACGACCTCCACCTCCGCCACGTTGCGCAGGGCCGTCTGGATGCCGGCCTCGCCCACGTTCGTGTCCAGCTCCACCTGGATGAAGCCGTCCGGGATGCGCCCGGCCTTCAGCTCCTCCAGGGGAGGCCGCAGGTCCACGAGCGTGCCCAGGGTGGACAGCCGCTTGTGCACGAGGAACGCACGCACGCCCGGCACCTGGCAGGTGGGCGAGATGCGCAGGCGCACGGACCAGCGGGGCGCGCTGGGGGGCGCGTCCGTGTCCACGCTGGCGAGGACCTTGAGGTTCGCGCCCAGGGCCGCCACGGAGGACGCGGGGTCGGCCTCCACCGGCAGGTCCGTCCGGGGCCGCGCGCCGGGAGCTCCGTAGAGGGCTTCGGGGCTGCTGAGGTCGCGCGGAGGCATCAGGCTGGCGGGCGGCATCACCGCCAGGGCCGTGGACACCGGCCCACCGTCCACCCCGGAGGTGGCCTGGAGCCCCGGGGCCGCCCGGTCCGCGCGGGAGTCCGACCCCGAGCCTCCGGCCGAACTCCCGGCCGAGCCCCCGGCATCCGCCGTCGGAGCCCCGGCCGCGACGCCCGGAGTCCCGGCCGCATCCGCGGGGGCGCCCGGGTCCCCGGCTCCCGCCGCCGGGGGGTCGCCCGGCTTGAGCACCGTGACCTGGGCCACGCGCGTCGCCGCGGGGGCATGGCCGGTGAGCGTCCGCACGCGCGCGCTCAGCTGCTCCAGCAACGGGGCCGCTGCGTCCGGCTCACGGCTGGCCGCGACGGCGCGCACCTGGGCCGTCAGGGTGTCCGCGGCGCTGAGGAGCAGGTCCACCAGGTCCCGGTCGAGCAGCTTCCGGTCCTGCCGCACGGCGTCCACCAGGTCTTCCACCCGGTGCGCCAGCATGGCGATGGACTCGAAGCCCATGGAGGACGCCATGCCCTTGACCGAGTGGGCGTGGCGGAACATCGAGTCCACGGTGGCGGCGGTGGCCTCGCGCTCCAAGGCCACCAGGTCACGCCCGAGCGCTTCCAGATGCTCCGTGGCCTCCGAGATGAAGAGGCCCAGGTACCGGGACATGTCCATCGTCATGACCCGGTACCTCCCATCCGGCGGACGGGACCGCGACCCGGGCGGGCGCGGTCCTTGCGTCTGTCAGGCCTCGCCCAGCACCTTCTTGACGACCGCCAGCACGTCCTCGGCCCGGAAGGGCTTGACGATGAAGTCCGAGGCGCCCGCCTCGATGGCCTCCATCACCAGGCTCTCCTGACCGAGCGCGGAGCACATGATGACCACCGCGCTGCTGTCGGCCTTGATGATTTCCCGCGTCGCTTCGATTCCGCTCTTGAACGGCATCACGATGTCCATCGTCGTGAGGTCCGGTTTCAACTCCTTGAACTTCTCCACGGCCTCCAGGCCGTTGGCCGCCTCACCGACGACCTCGAACCCTCCAGACGCAAAGATGTCCTTGATCATGTTGCGCATGAAGATGGCGTCGTCGACGACCAGCACCCGCTTAGCCATGTGAAGAACTCCGCCTCCGTTTCAGGCCTAGAGGGAGCGCACCCTATCACCGGCCGTTTCCAGGGGGCTACTCACTTGGGCGCAGTGAACAAGGCAACGACCGCCGCATCAAGTCCTTCGGGATCCAGCACGGTCACTCCCAGACCGCCCAGGCGGGCAACGCCGCGTACCGCGGGCGTGACCTTCCCCGGCGCAGCGCTCACACGCTCCACCGCTTCGATGCCATCCACGTCCGTCACCAGGAGGCCCAGGTCGCGCCGTCCCCGGTCCAGGAGTACCACGCGGCACAGCGGCGTGGGGCCTTCAGGCAGGTGCAATAACTGCCGCAATTCCACCACCGTCACCACGCGACCGCGCAGGTTCATCACTCCCGTGATGGCGGAAGGGGCGCGCGGTACACGGGTGTAGCGCTCCGGAGGCACGACGACCTCCCGGACCGCCGAGAGGGGCAGCCCATAGCGCTCCTTCTCCACGCGGAAGATGACGTGCCGCACGGTGTCAGGGCCCCAGGCGGAAGCTGCGCACCACGCTCTGCAATTCCACGGAGAGGTTGGTCAGCTCGCTTGCCAGCGACGTCATCCGCGACACGGCGGCCGTCTGCTCCTGGATGACGGCCTGGATGGCCTCCGTGGAGCTGGCGTTGTTGCGCGCCACGAGCTTGATCTCCTCGATGGCCTTCACCATCTCCTCGCTGCCCTTGAGCTGCTCGCGGGTGCTGTCGGAGATGAGGTTCACCTTCTCCGCGCCCTTGCGCGCGGTGTCGGTGATGGCCCCCATGGAGCGCATGATGTCGGTGAGGTCCTCACGGCCCTCCGCCAGCTCCGCGATGCCTTCCTTCATGGCGCTCACGACGGAGGTGGACTGGCCGGAGATGTCGCGCGCCAGACGGGAGATCTGCTCCGCGGAGCGGCCCGCGCTCTCCGCCAGCTTGCGCACCTCGTCCGCGACCACCGCGAAGCCGCGGCCGTACTCGCCCGCGCGCGCCGCTTCGATGGTGGCGTTGAGGGCCAGGAGGTTCGTCTGCTGGGCCACCTGGGTGATGGCGTCGACGATCTTCGAAATCTCCTGCGTCTTCTCGCCGAAGGCGAACACCTGCTGGCTGGCGGACTCGATGCGGTTGAAGACCTTCTTCACCTTGTCGCCCGCGAGCCGCGCCGCCTTGGAGCCGTCCTCCGCGCCGCTGCTGGTCTCCGCGGACGTGCGGGCCGCGTCCAGCGCGCTCACCGCCGTGCGCTGGATGCTGCCGGCCATCTCCGTGATGACCTTGGAGGCCTGGGAGACGAGCTGCGACTGGGTCTCCGCGCCGCTGGCGATCTTCTCCATCGACGAGCCCACCTCCTCGGTGGACCCGTTGACGTTCTCCGCGGAGCGCTGCAGGTCGATGGCGGTGTCCGCCACGCTCTTGGCGGTGTCTTGAATCTTGCCCACCAGCTCGCGCAGGTTCTCCTGCATGCGGGAGATGGCGCCCGTCAGCTCGTCGATCTCGTCGCGCGTGCTGTGGACTTCCGCGGCCACGGGCTTGGACAGGTCGCCCTGGGAGATTTCAAAGGCGGAGCGGCTGAGCACCTTCACGCGGGTGACGCGCGCCAGCAGGGACGGCAGGAACGCCGCGCCGCCGAAGGTGATGAGCACGCCCACGCTCACCCGGATGACGAAGCTCCAGTAGCCCCAGGACGCATCGAACATGCGCTCCGTGCAGAGCAGCCACGTGCCCAGGAGGAGGCCCAGGACGATGTAGCCGGTGGTGATCTTCCGGTGCAGGGACTGCTCGCGGACGACCTTGGGCCCCTCCACGGCGCGCAGCAGGCGCTGCACGGGCTCGCGTCGGGGGGTGAGACCAGAGGAAGGGTCGTCGCGAAGGGGGCGGCGCACGGGGTGCTTTCAGCAGGCGGGGCAGGAAGCAGTCCAGGGGTTTAGCCTTGCTCTTCGGTACGGGTCAATCATCCGCCTGGATCTGCCTGCTTGACCGGGCGAAGTGATCGAATCCGTCGGGCGGGGTCAGGGGCCTTCCCGCGGCGTCGCGAATTTTCCACTGTCGCTCTCGCGTGAGCACGCCCACGCGGGTCACCCGCTCTGCGGAGCGACCACACGCCCGCTCGAACGCTGGGGCGCGCGCGGGGGGAACGGCGAGCAGCAGCTCGTAGTCCTCGCCACCCCGGAGCGCTTCCATGCGTGCCTGCTCCAGCCCCAGCGCCGCGCGCAGGGCGGGCGACACGGGCAGCCGGTCCAGCTCCAGCGCCACGCCCACCCGGGACGCGGCGCACAGATGGCCCAGGTCCTGGGACAGCCCGTCGGACACGTCCAGGCCGGCGGAGGCGAAGCGCGCGGCGAGCCGGCCCAGGGCGACGCGGGGCTCGGGGCGGCGCTGGCGGCGCACGGCGCTCCCCCGCCGGACGCCGGCCTGGAGCTGCTTCAGGCCCAGGCGCGCGTCGCCCAGCGTGCCGGAGACATAGAGCAGGTCCCCGGGCCGGGCGCCCGCGCGGGTGAGGGGGGGATGGGACAGCTCCCCGGTGGCGGTGAGGGTCACGGACAGCTCCCGCGCGGAGGTGAAGTTGCCGCCCACGAGCGCGATGCGGTGCGCCTTCGCGAGCGCGGCCATGCCCCGGCCGAGCGCGGACAGCTCGCGCACGGGGAAGTCCCTGGGCAGCGCGAGCGCGCAGACGAACCAGCGGGGCGCGGCGCCCATCGCGGCCAGGTCCGACAGGTTCACCGCGAGCGCCTTGTGGCCGATGTCCGCGGGCGAGAACGTCGCGCGGGTGAAGTGCACGTCCTCCACCACGGCGTCGGTGGTGACGCACAGCGCGCCCCTGGACGGCGCGAGCACGGCGCAATCGTCTCCGGGTCCCACGGGCACGCGGGCGCGCGGGAAGCAGGCGAGGAAGCGTTGGATGAAGTCGAACTCACCGGGCATGGAGCGGGCACAGACCACGCCCGCGCCCGGTGACGCAACGTCCCCGCGCGCCGGACGGCGTCCCGTGGCGTTGACGGTGTCAGCCCCGCGAGGCATAGCAATGGGAGTGCCTCCCTCGCCCCCGCCCCTGGACCTGCGACGCCGTCTGGCGACGGAAGCGCTGGGCTGCGGACTGGTGGTGGTGGCGCTGGAGGGCTCGCACCACGTCGCCGAGCACCTGGGCGCGAGCGCCACCGAGGGCCGCCTCTTCATGTCCCTGTCGTGCGGCGCGGTGCTGGCGTGCCTGTTGTGGGTGCTGCGGCCTTTTGGCGCGCACCTCAACCCGGCCCTCACCTTCGCCGACGCGCTGGGGGACCGCACGCCCTGGCGCGAGGTGCCGCTGTACGCGCTGGCGCAGCTGGGTGGCAGCCTGCTGGGGCGCCTCATCGCGCATGGCATGAGCCACGAACCGCTGCTGCTCACCTCGCGTCCGCCCGCGGCCGACGGCGCCCGGTTCCTCACGGAGATGGTGGCGACGTTCGGCCTGCTGGTGGTGGTGCGCGGCTGCGTGCGCACGCGTCCGTCCGCCACGCCCCTGGCCATCGCGGGCTATGTCGCCGCCACGGTGTGGTTCACCGACTCGCGCTCGCTGGCCAACCCGGCGCTGGTGCTGGCCCGCGCCGCCAGCGCCCACGTGGGCGTGATGAACCCGCTGGAGGCGGAGTCCTTCGTCGCCGCGCAGCTGCTGGGCGCGGCGCTGGCGGTGTTCCTCTTCCGCTGGCTGCTCGGCGGCACGCCCCGGCCCGCCCCCGCGGCCGCCGCCCTGGAGACCGTCGTCTTCGAGTGCGCCGAAGCAGGCCCCGCGCACCTGGCCGCCGCCCTCTTCAACACGCTGGCCCACCCGGAGCGCGCCCGCGCGGTGGCGGCACCGCCCCCGTCCGCCAGCGACGCGGGACCGCCCCTGGCCGTGGCGACGTTGATGCGCGACCTGAACCTGCGCCCCGCCCCCCTGAGGGACCGCGGCGTGCCCGCGTCCCACTACGTCCTCATCGAGGTCGCGGGTCAGGCGCCGGGCATGGACGCGCGGGTGCGCGAGCGCTGGTCGCTGCCCGCGCTGTCGCTGTTGGACGAAGCCAGCGCGCGCGCGTTGCAGGCGGCCCTGAAGCCCCGGTTGCACCAGCTGCTCGCGCGCCGGGGTTGGGAGCGGCTGCACGTCGTCAGCGGCCCCGCGCCCGAGGGCCCGCGCGCCCTGACCTGAGGTCTTCCGGGCGGGGTGACGGGGCGCGGCGTTGACGTCACGCGCCCATGCGAGCATGACGGACGCCCTGGAGGAACGCGCATGATGGAAGGACTTCCCCCCGTCGTTTCCTGGCCTCCGCTGCAGACGCTGATGCGGCTGACGCTCGCGCTCGCGGTGGGCCTGTTCGTGGGGCTGGAGCGCGAGTGGCGCGGGAAGGAGGCGGGCCTGCGCACCTTCGGCTTCGCGGCGCTCCTGGGCGGCATGGGCGGGCTGCTGGGGCCGAACTTCGCGCTGATGAGCCTCGCGCTGCTGGGCGTGCTGCTGTGCTTCCTCAACTGGCAGTCCCTGCGCGCCAACGGCGGCGCGGAGCTGACGACGTCCGCCGCGTTGCTCGTGACGGGCTTCACCGGCGTGCTGTGCGGCCTGGGGCACACGGTGACGCCCGCGGCGGTGGGCGTGACGACGGCGGGCCTGCTCGCGTGGAAGGAGCGGCTGGCCACCTTCAGCCACAAGATCACGGCGGAGGAGCTGCGCTCGGCCATCCTGCTGGCCATCCTCGCCTTCGCCATCTACCCGGTGCTGCCCGCGCAGCCGGTGGACCCATGGGGCCTCATCGAGCCCCGGGCCGCGTGGGTGACGGTCATCCTCATCGCCGCCATCGGCTTCGTGAACTACCTGTTGTGGAAGGTCTTCGGCACGCACGGCGTGGAGGTGACGGGCTTCCTGGGCGGGCTCGTCAACAGCACCGTCACCGTGGCGGAGCTGGCGAACCGCGTGCGCGAGAGCTCCGGGCGCCTGCTGGACGTGGCCTACCGGGGCGTGCTGCTGGCCACCGCCGCCATGGCGCTGCGCAACGCGGTGCTCCTGGGGCTGTTGTCCTTCCGCGCGCTCGTGGACTCCGCCATCCCGCTGGTCCTCATCCTGCTGTCCAGCACGGGCCTGGCGCTGATGCGCTCGCGCACCGAACCGGCCCCCGGCGCCGAGCCTCCCGCCCTGCCCCTCAAGTCGCCCTTCTCGCTGCCGTCCGCGCTGAAGTTCGGCCTCATCTTCCTGGGGCTCCAGGTGGTGGGCACGGTGGGCCAGACGCTGCTGGGTCGCTGGGGCTTCTACGCGGTGAGCGCGCTGGGCGGGCTGGTGTCCAGCGCCTCCGCGGTGGCGTCCGCCGCGTCGCTGTGCGCCAACGGCACCATCTCCCCCATGACGGCCGGGGTGGGCGCCATCATCGCGTCGCTCGCCAGCGCCGCCATCAACTTCGTCCTGGTGGCGCGCGTGTCCGGGCAGCGCCCGCTCACCCTCCGGCTGGGCCGTGCCCTGGGCGTCGTCATGCTGCTGGGGCTCGTGGGCGCGCTCGTCCAGACGCACCTGCCGACGTTCCTGCCCTAGAAGCGGTCCGGCTCCGGCATGGGCGGCGCGGCGGACAGCCCACGGTCCGCCATGGGCGGGTGCAGCGGCAGCATCACGATGAAGCGCGAGCCGTGGCCGAACTCGCTCTCCACGCGCACGCGGCCGCCGTGCCCTTCCACCAGGCTCTTCACGATGGCGAGCCCCAGCCCCGCGCCGCCGAACTCGCGCGTGGAGCTGCCGTCCACCTGGTAGAAGCTCTGGAAGATGCGGTCGAACTCCTCCGTGCGGATGCCCACGCCGGTGTCCTCCACGCTGATGCGGTAGCCAGGCACGCCCAGCTCCTGCTGCATCGCCGCGTCCGACAGCGTCACCTTCACCCGGCCGCCCGCCGGCGTGAACTTCACCGCGTTGGCCAGCAGGTTCACCACCACCTGGCGCAGCTTGTCCAGGTCGCCCGCGAGCCGGGGCTGGGGCGTGTGCGGCAGCCGCACCTCCAGCTCCAGGCCCTTCCTCTGCGCCTGCGGCAGCACGCTGGAGACCGCCGTCTGGATGATGTAGCCGGGGTCCACCGGCGCCATGGACAGGCGCAGGCGGCCGGCTTCAATCTGGCTCAGGTCCAGCAGCGAGGAGATCATCGAGAGGAGCGTCTCCCCCTTCTCCACGATGGTGCGCACGTACTGGAGCTGTTCGGCGTTGAGCGGCCCCGCCAGCCCCTCCGCCATCATCTCCGAGTAGCCCAGGATGGACGCGAGCGGCGTGCGCAGCTCATGGCTCACCGTGCCCAGGAAGGACGACTTCAGCCGGTCCAGCTCCTTGAGCCGCGCGTTGGCCTGGATGAGCCGCGCGTTCTGCGCCTCCAGCTCGCGGTGCACCTCCAGCGTGGACTCCAGGTGCAGGTGCGTGGCGAGGTACGCCTTCTGGCCGCTGGCGACGAGCGCGCCCAGCACCTGGCCGAAGTGGCCCAGCACCTGGGCCGCGGTGCGCTCCGGCACGCGGCGCACGCGCGCCAACAATTCGTGCGCGCGCTCCAGGTCCAGCCCGTCGATGCCGGTGAGCGTGGCCGGGAAGTCCGTCAGCTCCTCAGGCGTGAAGGGCCCCAGGATGACCCGGCCCAGGAAGTCGCCGTCCCAGCGCACGGGCATCACCACGTAGCGCAGGCCGGTGAAGCACGGCAGGGCGATGAGCCCGGAAGCTTCGGACGTGTCGCCGTCCGCCACGCGCCCGCCGTCCATTGGGAGCACGGGCCCGTCCTTCACGCGGCCCACCATGGCGGTGCACGCGTGGCGCCCGTCCGGGAAGGAGAAGACGTAGGCGCAGAAGTCGCCGTGCCCCACCTTCACGTCCGCCAGCTTCGTGCCGCGCGCGTCCAGCACCTTGATGCCCACGCGGTACAGGTCGCTGAAGCCCTTCACCACCTCCGCGAAGGACGGCAGGTCCAACAGGTCGCCGAGCGTCAGCCGCCGCTGGAGGACGGACTCGCGCCGGGGCCCGCCCGACAGGTTGTCCCGGGGTCCTCCCATCGGGCCGCTCATGAAGGACTCCCGCTCGCGCCGCCACCGGGCAGGGCGCCGTACCGCCCCTCCAGCGCCGTGCCCGTGAGGTCCACCTGGCGGAAGATCTGCCCCAGGAACTCCTCTTCCGACAGGCCCACGTTGCGCGACAGGTGGGCGCGGTTCTCGAGCGCGCGCCAGGCCGCCTGCGCCACGGTGTGGAAGGTCTCCACCACGCCCTCGCCCCGCACCGCCACCGACCCCACGACGGGCTGGGTGCCCTTGCGCTGGATGTCCGCCAGCTCCGCGTCCGTGAGGCTGTCCGGCAGGTCGCGCTTGTTGAACTGGATGACCACCGGCACCTGCGCCGGGTCCAGCTCCATCTCGCGCATGTTCTCCTGGAGGTTGCGCCAGTAGGCGTTGTTCTCCTGCGACGCGTTGCGCCGGCTGTCCGCGATGAACACCACCGCGTCGGTGCCCTGCAGCACCACGCGCCGCGTGGCGTTGTGGATGACCTGGCCTGGGACGGTGAAGAGCTTCACCTTCACCTTGAAGCCCGCGGAGGTGGAGAAGAAGACGGGCAGCAGGTCGAAGAAGAGCGTCCGGTCGTCGTGCGTGTCCACCGACAGCAGGCGCCCGCGCACGTCCGGCCGCGCGCGGGCGTGCAGCTTGCGCAGGTTCGTCGTCTTCCCGCTGAGCCCGGGGCCGTAGTAGACGATCTTGAGCGTCAGCTCTCGCTGGGCGTGGTTCAGTTGCAAGGAGGGGGCTCGAACCCGAGGGGGACCGGGACCGTCTTTTTATAATGGTCCCACGCCCCGCGCGGAAGGCCGGTTGCACGCCAGACGGCGGAGCGGAAACGATCCATCCTCCTGGAATGGCGTTCCTCCGGGTGGCGTTTCAAGAAGTTCCCGCTCCTCGTGCCAAGAGGAGGACGTCTCCCCACACGGAAAAGAGGACACTGTGCACGGAATGATCGCGTGCATGGGTAAGGGGGGACCGGTTAGGATCGCGGACGCGACGGAGGAGCAAGGCGATGACGATGAAGCAGGTGGAACCAGGCGTCGAGGTGGCCCCCACGCCCGTGATGGACGTGGCGACCCTCTCCAACGAGCTGGTGAACGGGGTCAAATTCGGTGTGGCCACCGACGAGGACCTGACCACGGTGTCGGCCCTGCGCTCCAACTCCGAGCCCTGGAAGGGCCGTGGGGAGAGCCAGGAGGACAGCCTCAAGGCCCTCACCCAGCTCAAGCCCTTCCTCCACGTGGCCCGGCTGCAGAACCAGATCGTGGGTTACGTGACGGTGGAGCGTGACGGCCCGGTGCCCGGCGCCGCCTACCTGCGCAACATCGTGGTGAAGCCGGAGCTGCGGCGCCACGGCCTGGGCGCGCTGCTGCTGAACAAGGCGCTCGACGCAGCGCGTGACATGTACCGCAAGACGATCGCGCTGCGCGTGGATCCCGCGAACGCGCCCGCGGTGGGCTTCTACCGCAAGGCGGGCTTCACCACGGTCGCCACGGTGGTGTCCAAGAAGTCCGGCAAGCTGCGGCTCCTGATGTCGCGCGAGCTGTAGCCCGCGTCCGTCACAGGCTGCCTGGTTGTTCCCGACGGGAGGGGCCCTCACACGGCCGCTCCCGTCGTGCTTTGGGAGGCAGGCCCCCGGGTGTCCCGGCGCGCGGCGGTCGACTATCCTGCGCGGGTTCCACTCCGCCGGGCCTGACGCACGGCAGCAGTGGGGCCACTCCCTGAATGAAACCGCTCGCAGAGCTGCTGCGTCACCTGTCGCGTCCCGGAATCACCGAGCTGGCCCTGGCCAGTGGCCGCCCGCCCATGGTGCGAAACGCCACCGGCTACGAGCCCGTCGATCCCGGCGCCCTCACCACCGACGACCTCGTGAAGGCCCTCCAGGCCATGGTGGGGCTCGCGCGCGCTTCCACGGTGTCGGAGACCCCCGTGCAGTGGACGGTGAACGCCACCGGCCTGGGCTCGCTCAGCATCGCGGCGGTGCGCCGGGGCGACCTGATGAACGTGCGCCTCACGCGCGGCACGGAGGGCGCCGCGCAAGCGGCCCCCGCGGCACCAGCGACCCAGGCGGCCGCCGCCGCGCCGACCCGGACGCCCTACGGCGGGATGCCCGCGGTGTCCGCCCCGGCTGAAGCCATGGCTCGAACCGCCCAGGTCGGTGGTCCCGCGGCGGGAGAAGCGGCCGCACGCACGGCCCCGGCAGGAGCGGCCTCCGTGCGAGGTGTTCCCGTCGGCGCGGTCACGGCGCCAGCCGACGCCTCCGCGAGGGCCCACCCCGCACAGGTCCCCCAGGCTTCGGCCGAGGTCTCCGCGCGTGCCGCCGTCCCCGCCGCCACGCGCCCGCCCGCCGCGAGCGCGCCTTCACACGCGGCCGACGCCCCCGCGCGCGCCATCCCCATCTCGCGCAACGCGCCCGCGCCGGGCCGCGACCTGGCCGTGCTGCTGGAGCAGGCGCGCAGCATGCACGCCAGCGACCTGCACGTGGTGGCCGGACGGCCGCCGCTGTTCCGGCTGGCGGGGGAGCTGCAACCGCAGGACACGCCGCTGTCGCCGGAGCTGGTGGAGCGGCTCTTGCTGCCCATCATCCCGGAGCGGCTGCGGCACGTGCTGGAGCGCGACGGCAGCGTGGACTTCGCGCTGGACTCCGAGGAGACGGGGCGCTTCCGCGTCAACGTGGGCCGCCAGCGCACGGGGCTCAAGGGCGTCTTCCGCGTCATCTCCCGCGAGATTCCGACCCTGGAGTCGCTGGGCCTGCCGGCGGACATCGCCAAGGCGACGCACCACCACCAGGGCCTCATCGTGCTCACCGGCCCGTCAGGCCACGGCAAGACGAGCACGCTCGCGGCGCTGGTGGACATCATCAACCGCGAGACGACGCACCACGTGCTCACCGTGGAGGACCCGGTGGAGTACGTGCACCCGCGCAAGCGCGCCCTCATCAGCCAACGCGAGGTGGGCACCAACACCCGCACCTTCGCGAGCGCCCTCAAGGGCAGCCTGCGCGAGGATCCGGACGTCATCGTCGTGGGCGAGCTGCGCGACACGGAGACGGTGCGCATGGCGCTCGCCGCCAGCGAGACGGGCCACCTGCTCATCAGCACCATGAACACGCCCAGCGCGGCGAAGACCATCGACCGGCTCATCGACCTCTTCCCGCCGGCGGATCAGCAGCAGGTGCGGCTGTCGCTCTCCAGCGGCCTGCGCCTCATCGTCAGCCAGCGGCTGATGCCCTCCACGGACGGCAAGCGCATGGTGGCCGCCGCCGAGGTGCTCACAGGCTCCGTGGCGCTGGGCAACCTCATCCGCGACAACAAGACGTATCAAATCCCGTCGCTCCAGCAGCGCGGCAAGTCGCTGGGCATCATCCGCTTCGAGGACTCGCTGTCGGACCTGGCGCGCTCGGGCAAGGCGACGCTGGAGACGGTGAAGGGCTTCGCGGAGAACCCGGACGAAATCGAGGCCATGGTGACGGGCAAGCGGCCCGGCGCCGCCGCCACCGTGCCCCCGCCCGCCACTGTCTCTTATA
>NZ_RAWB01000234.1 GCF_003612055.1 Corallococcus llansteffanensis | reverse complement strand
GTCCGAGGTCGCGCGCACCGTGGCGCTGGAGCCCACGGATCCGCTCTCCGTGCTCAACCAGGCGTTCCGCGACGCCTACGCCGCGCGCCGCGACGCCACGCTGTCGCGCATGGGCCCGGTCATCGCGCAGATCGATGACGTGCTCATCCTGCGCAAGGGCGGCCAGCGCTTCGAGGCCCCCTCCCGCACGCGGCGCTACCACGAGTACAAGGTCGTCACCCACGTCCCCCTCGCGCTCTACGTGCTGCTCGCGGGCCAGAAGGACGCCCTCGACGACGACACCCGCGTGCGCCTCACCACCCTGCGAGGCCTCATCACCGCTGCCTCCGGAAGCTTCGCCACCCGGGGGCTTCCCGCTGACGCCCTCGCCCGGCAGCACCGCATGCTGGATGCATCGCTGGCGCTCGTGGACAACGTCCTGGCCGCGAACCGCGTGGCGCACGAGGAGCTCGCCGCGTTCATCCACGCCCAGGTGCCGGACCTGCTGAAGAACGCCGAGGACGCGGCGAGGGATCAGATCGACACCATGCACGCCGCCGTCGAGGCGTGGAAACAACAGATGTCCCCCACCGAGCGCGAGCAACTCCGGGCAGTGGTCGCCGCCTCGCACATGTCGCGGCCCGGCAACGTGGCGGCGCAGTACTTCTCCGTCGCCCTGGGCGATACCTGGGAAGGCCGCTTCCACGAGGAGGAGCAGTCTCCGGGCAAGCGCGTCCTGTCGTCCGAGGCGACCTTCGACGAGTCCGCGGCCTTCGCCCTTCTCGCAACGCACGTGCTGGACGCGCGCACGTCCAGCGGCATCTTCGGGGAGGAGACGCGCATGGCGAGGGATCTGCTCGCGGACGCGGCGGAGCGCATCCTCGCCAGGATGTTCCAGAAGGCGCCGGAGCCTCCCCATGGGGGCGGCCCCTAGCGCTCAGGGGCGCGTGAGCGGCAGCACCACTTCGAACATCGCGCCCTCACCCAGGCGGCTCTCCAGGGACACGCGCCCGCCCTCGGCCTCCACGATGGTGCGCGTGAGGTAGAGCCCCAGGCCCAGGCCGCCGTAGTGGCGCTCGGACACCGCGCGCCCGTAGCGCTCGAAGATGCGGGGCCGCTGCTCCGGCGCGATGCCGATGCCTCCGTCCTGCACCCGCAGCCGCGCCACGGCGCCGTCCACCGTGAGCCGCACGGACACCGGCGTGCCGGCGCCGTACTTGAGCGCGTTGTCCAGGAGGTGATCCATCACCTGCGCCAGCCGCGTGCGGTCGAACGTACCGTGCACCGCGTCTGGCGTCTCCACCGTGAAGGCGCAGTGCTCCAGCGCGAAGCGCGGCGCGAACTGCTCGCACACCTCGCGCACCACGGCCGCGAGGTCCACGGCCTCCCGCTGCAGGCTGAAGGTGCCGGCGCTGATGCGGGACACGTCCAGCAGGTCGTTCATCAGCTCCGTGAGCCTGCGGACCTGCCGGTGCCCCGTCTCCACATGGGCCTCGATGGCCGGCACGAGCGGCGAGTCAGGGTGCGCCTTCACCGCGCGCGAGAGCGCCTGGAGCTTCAGGCTCAGCGGCGTCAACGGCGTCTTCAGCTCGTGGCTCGCGACGGACAGGAACTCGTCGCGCAGGCGCACGGCTTCACGCGCGTCCTGGAGCAGCCGCGCGTTGTCCACCGCCAGCGCCGCCAGGTTCGCCAACTCCTGGGCGAACTTCAGGTCGTCGTCGCCATAGCGGCGGTCGGAGGTGGTGGTGAGAAACGTCAGCGCGCCCAGGATGTTGCCCCGGGCCAGCAGCGGCGCGGTGATCAACGACCGGATGCCCAGCATGCGCATCACCTCCAGGTGGCGCGCGTCCTGCGCCACCGCCTGCATCAGCGCGTCCGAGACCTCCGGCACCACGGTCGACTGGCCCGTCGCCAGCGCCACCGAGGGCGGGTACACGGGCCGCTCACGGGGCACGGGATTCAAATCCCGCACGGTGCTCACGAGCGAGGCCTGGGACGAATCCGCCGTCACCACCTGGACCCGCTGGAAGTGGCCGCCCGGGTGCAGCAGGTCCACGATGCACCAGTCCGCGAGCGCCGACACCGACAGGTTCGCGAGCGAGGCCAGCGTCGCGGAGGCGTCCAGCGACGACGAGAACAGCTCTCCGGCCCGCGCGAGGAACGCGGCCCGCTCCTCACCCAGGCACTGAGCGTGGATGTCGATGCAGGTGCCCACCCACTCGCGCACGTCGCCGTTCGGAGCCAGCACCGGCGCCCCCCGCGCGAGCATCCATACATACGTGCCATCGGTGCGGCGCAGCCGGTAGCGGGCTTCGAAGCGCATGGCGGTCGCGGTGGCGCGCTCCCATGCCACCCGCGCCCCGGCCCGGTCGTCCGGATGCAGGACCTCGAGCCAGCCATCGTTGCGCATCTGCTCCACCGTCTGCCCGGTGAAGGCCCGCCACGACGGCGAGACGGGGTCCGCGTCGTCGCGCGCGGGGATGGACCAGACGACCTGCGCCGCCGTCGAAAGCAGCAGGCGGAGCCGTTCCAGCTCCTGCCGGAGCGCGGCCTCCATGCTGGAGGACGGCGTGGGGTGGGAGAAGCTGGGATCAGGAAGGGAGGACGTCATCGCGTGGGCTCAGTACACGTTGTACTTGGCCCGGAGCGCTTCGTGTTCCTGTGCGTTGCGAGAAGGGTGCAGTGTCTTCTGCGCGTCATGCAGGTAGTACCAGAAGTCACTCTTCACCGGGCGCAGCGCGGCGAGGAGCGAGTCCACCGTCGGCGCGCCAATGGGCCCGGGCGGCAGCCCCGCGCGGGTGCGCGAGTTCCACGGATCCTGGTTGTCGCGCAGCCGCTTGAGGAACGCCTTGCGGTCGTTCCACTCGGCGAGCTCGTAGCGGCTCGTCGCGTCCACGCCCAGGGGGAAGCCCTTGTCCACGCGCTTCCAGAGGATGCCCGCCACGAGCGGGCGCTGCGCGGGCACGGGCTCCTCGCGCTCCAGCATGGACGCCATGATGACGATGTCATGCAGCGTCCGGCCGCTCTTCGCGATCTCCGCCGCGTGCGCGTCGTAGAAGCGCGCGCGGAAGGTGTCGATCTGCCGCTGGATGAACGCCTCCACGCGGAAGCCCTCCGCGACGATGCCGTACGTCTCCGGGTACAGGTAGCCCTCCAGGCCGCGGACGGGCAGCGGGAACGGCGCCGTGAAGCGCTCCGAGCGGCTGGCCGCGGCGATGTACTCGCCCGGTTTGATCAGCCCCTGGGCGGCGAGCACCTGGTCGGTGTCGCGCAGGCGCCAGCCTTCAATCATCGCGAAGGGCACGTCCTCCGGCAGCGGCTGCCCCTCCAGCGCGGTGGCCAGCTGCTCCACCGATGCCGTCGGGCTCAGCAGGAAGCGGCCTGCCTTCACGTTGAGGTTGCCGCGGCGCCACAGGTGGAAGCGCCAGACACGGGCGTCGTCCAGGAAGCCCTGGGCCTGGAGCTGCTGCCCCAGGGAGCGCGCGGACGCGCCCTTCTTCACGATGAACTCCTTCGGGGCGGGGTCTTCCGAAGCGTGCGGCGTCGTGACGGCCTTCTGCATGTACCAGAACGCCCCGCCCACGCCCGCGACCGCCAGGACGATGAGCACGAGGAGCGCGACCAGGATCTTCTTCATGGTCGGCAAACTACCACCGGCCCCGACGCTGCCAACGAGAACCTCCCGGCACGCGACCGGGCAGCCAGACGCAAGCGCCCCCTTCTCAACACCCGCCAGGGGTGAGCACCTCGCAGCCGTCGCGGGTGACGAGCACGGTGTGCTCGAACTGGGCGGACAGGCTGCCGTCCGCCGTCACCACGGTCCACCCATCCGGGAGGATCCGGATTTCCGGGCGCCCCAGGTTCACCATGGGCTCGATGGTGAGCACCATGCCCGAGCGCAGCGTGATGCCCGTCCCCGCCTTTGCGACATGGGGCACGTGCGGCGGGCCATGCATCTGCCGGCCGATGCCGTGGCCGCCGAACTCTTCCACCACGCTGCACCCCTCCGCCTTCGCCAGCGCCATCACCGCCGCGCCAATGTCCCCCAGCCGCGCGCCGTGCCGCACCACCGCCACGCCCGCGTCCCGGCACCGCCGCGCCACGTCCACGACGTGCTTCGCGTCGGAGGACGCCTCGCCAATGAAGAACGTGGCGGACGTGTCACCGTGGAAGCCGTCCAGGCACGTCGTCACATCCACGTTGACGATGTCACCGGGCGCCAGGCGTTCGTCCGGGCGCGGGATGCCATGGCACACCACGTGGTTGCGGCTGGTGCACACCGTGGCGGGAAACCCCTTGTAGCCCAGCTGGCTGGGGGTGCCGCCCCGGCGCGCCGTGTCCTCGCGAACCCACGCGTCGATGTCCGCCGTCGCCACGCCCGGCTGGAGCTTCGCGGCGACGTGCGCCAGCGTCCCCGCCGCCGCGCGGCCCGCGAGCCTCAGCCGTTCAACCTCGGTGCCCTTGAAGAGAGGAATGCCCATGGCTGCCAAGGTGCCTGCGGCCCCGTTCGAACGTCCAATGCTGTTCTGGCATCGTCCGGCCGCGTGCACCCGGCCCCCGCCTCGCGCTAACCTGGGGGCGTGAGCATCACGCACCTCCAGTCCTTCCTCGCGGTGGCCGAAGAGGGCCACGTGGGCCGGGCCGCGCGCCGACTCCACCTCACCCAGCCGCCGCTCAGCCGTCACATCCTCGCGCTGGAGGACGAGCTGGGCACGCCCCTCTTCGAGCGCATCCCCCGGGGCATGCGCCTGCTGCCCACCGGCGAGGCCCTGCTCCACCACGCGCGCCGCATCCTCGCGGAGGTGGACGCGGCGGCACTCACCGTGCGCGCGGCGGCCCGGGACCCCAGGCCGCCTCCGCGCTGACCCGCGGGACTTCAGCCGCTCAGGTCCACGCGCTCATGCCGCCAATGCGGCGCAGCATCAGGATGGGGCCGTCGTCCATGCGGCGGCCACGCAAGTCAATCTCACAGTCGATGACCCAGTCCCCGTGGCCCTCCGGGTCCATGATGCGCTGCTGGGCCTCCCACTGGCGGGTGCCGGACTCCTTGAGCTGGGTGTTGGCCGGCTTGCGCGCCTGGGGCGTGAGCACCACCAGCTTGTGCTCCTCGAAGTACGGCGCCATCGCCTGCTCCAGCTTCGGCGCGGTCCACTCGCCCAGCGCGTTGTCCAGCATGCCCAGCGCGTCCAGATAGCGGCGCTGGCCCAGCGCGCGCAACAGCCGGTGCAGCTCCTCGCGCACACGCGCGGCGAAGGCCTTGGGGTCCTCGGTGAGTTCCTTGGGCTTCAGGTCCACCACCGGCTTCGCCTCGAGCGGCGCGTCCGGGTTCTTCATGCGCTCCCACTCGTCCAGGAGGCTGGAGTCCACCTGCCGGAGCGTCGCGCGCAGGTGGTCGATGATGTCGTCCACCTCCTCGTTGCGGAACTTCTCCGGCACCGTCTGCGCGAGCGACTTGTAGACGTCCCCCACGTAGCGCAAGAGCACGCCCTCGCTGCGCTGCAGGCCGTACTCGCGCACGTAGTCGTGGAAGGACATGAAGCGCTCGAACATGTCGCGCACGATGGACTTGGGCCGGATGTTCTCCTCGCCCACCCACGGGTGCTTGCGCGCGAAGGCGTTGAACGTCCCGTAGATGAACTCGCGGTTGGGCTTGTGCCACTCCAGCTTCTCCAGCTCCTCCATCCGGTCGTCGTATTCGATGCCCTGCGCCTTCATCTCCTGGATCTTCTCGCCCTTGAGCTGGTGCAGCTGCGCGTACAGCACCACGTCCGGGTTCTCCAGGATGGACTCCACCAGCGTGACGACGTCCAGCGCGTACGTCTCCAGCGCGGGGTCCAACAGCTCCAGCGTCTCATGCAGGTACAGCGACAGCGTGTGGTTGAGGCTGAAGTCGCGTTGCAGCTCGCCCGCCACCTCCACCGTCGCGGAGCGGCCCTCCCACTGCACCACCTGGACGATGCCCGCCTCCTTCAGCGTGCGGAAGTACATCGCCGCGTCCTTCAGGAGCCGCTTCTTGGTGTAGTCGGAGCTGTGCGAGCGGCGCACCAGCTGCACCAGCCGCTTGTAGCCGCCGCTGCCCTCCGTCTTGTCGCTCTGCAGCAGGTTGAGCAGCAGGCCGTGGCTCACCTCGAAGCGCGACTCCAGGGGCTCCGGCATGCCGTTCTGGAGCCGGTCGAAGGTGCTCTTGTCGTACTGCACGAAGCCCTTCTGCGGCGGCTTCGCCTTGGGCGTCTTCTTCTTGCCGGCGGCCTCCTTCGCCGCCTGCTTGATGTTCTCCACGACGTACTCGGGCGCCTGCGCCACCACGCTGCCCTCGGTGTCGAAGCCCTTGCGGCCCGCGCGGCCGGAGATCTGCTTGAAGTCGCGCACGCTCAGCGTCGTCAGCTTCTCGCCGTTGAACTTGAACAGCTGCGTGAAGAGCACCGTGCGGATGGGGATGTTCACGCCCACGCCCAGCGTGTCCGTGCCGCTGATGACCTTGAGCAGGCCCTGCTGCGCCAGCTTCTCCACCAGCAGCCGGTACTTGGGCAGCAGGCCCGCGTGGTGCATCCCGATTCCGTGGCGCAGGAAGCGCTGGAAGTCCTTGCCGTAGGGCGTGTCGAAGGGCGCGTCCATCAGGGCCTGCCGCAGCTCCTCCTTCTCCTCCTTGGTGTTGAAGTCCACGGACATCAGATTTTGCGCCTGCTCGGCCGCGGCCCGCTGCGTGAAGTTCACCAGGTAGACGGGGTACTTCCCGCGCGCGATGAGGTCCTGGATGGTCTCGTGCAGCGGCACCTCGCGGTAGTCGAAGTCGAGCGGCACCGGGCGCTCGGAGCTTCGCACCGTGGCCACCTCGCGGCCGGTGAGCTGCTCCAGGCTCTGCTCGATGACGTGCGTGTCGCCCAGCGTGGCGGACATCAGGAGGAACTGCGTCTGGGGCAGGGCCAGCAGCGGAATCTGCCAGGCCGTGCCGCGCTCCTTGTCGGAGTAGTAGTGGAACTCGTCCATCACCACCGCGTCCACGCGCGCGGAGGCATCACGCAGCGCGAGGTTGGCGAGGATCTCCGCCGTGCAGCAGAGGATGGGCGCCTCGCGGTTGATGCTCGCGTCGCCCGTGAGCATGCCCACGTTCTCCGGGCCGAAGGCCTTGGAGAGCTGGAAGAACTTCTCGTTCACCAGCGCCTTGATGGGGCACGTGTAGAACGACACCTTGCCCTCGGCCATGGCCTTGAAGTGCAGCGCCATCGCGACCAGCGACTTGCCGGAGCCGGTGGGCGTCTTGAGGAACAGGTGCTTGTTGCTCAAGAGCTCCAGGATGGCCTCCTCCTGGGCCGAGTACAGGCTCAGCCCGTTGGTGGCCACGTAGCCCACGAAGCGGTTGAGGATCTCATCGGCGTCGAGGGGGGGCTCGCCAGGCTTCGGCAGCAGGGCGGCGAGCGGGGCGCGGGCGTCGGCTTGAGCACTCATCAAGGGCGACTCTAGGGGTTGGCGCCCGGTCCCCGGGAAAAATCGCGCTCGGTTGACGGGCGGCCTGTGCCCTGGCCCACAGCGGCAATGCCTGAAGGGCTGGGTGGTCACGTCCAGGGCCGCTCCCCATCCTCCCCCCGCGTCAATTCAAGGGGGAGACGGACATGCGGATCGCACGGTTCATGGTGGGGATGGTGTTGGCGGGCGGGATGGCTGTGGCCGTGGCGCCCGGGTGCAGCAATGAGAGCGTCATCATCGAGCCAGAGGGCACGCCGATCACGGACGGGACCGTCGATGCGGGCCCTGCGCCCACGCTCACGGACGCCCAGATTGCCCGCGTGTTGCAGGTCGCGAACGAGGGCGAGGTGCTGCTCGGGCAGTTTGGCGGGCCCCTGGCCACCGACACCGCCACCCGCGACTTCAACGCCCAGATGGTGACCGAGCACACCGCCGCGAAGCAGCGGCTGGATGCGCTGCTGCAGGCCCAGGGCATCACGCCCGAGGACAGTCCCCTCAGCCTGCAATTGCAGACGGAGGTGCAGCAGATGCTGACCATCCTGCAGGGGCCCCAGGCGCCCGAGGGGGCCGCGTTCGACCTGGCCCTGATGAGCGCGCAGCTCAACGCGCACGCCCGCGTCGCCTTCGTCGGCGACAGCCTCCTGGGTCCCCAGGTCACGCTGCCGGCCCTGACGCAGGAGGTCCAGGCCGAGCGGCAGCAGGTGCAGCTGCACGTGCAGGAGGCCGAGGAGATCCAGACGCGGCTCCTGGCTCCGACCGCGCCGTAGCGACGCGGCTCGCGCGCAACCCGGGAAAAGGGGGCTCGGACTCTCAGAACCTGGGAGTCCGGATCCGCTTCTCCAACCTGGAGGGGAGGAAGCGCCCCAGGTGCTTTCCAATCATGTCGGCCCGGTTTAGTAGGAAAAAGAACCGCCGATGCAAAAGCCGACCGAGCCCACCTCCGCGCAGTCCGAACCGTTGACCACGGGGCGCATCCTGCGCGCCACGTACGAGATTGGCGCCGTGCTGGGCAAGGGCGGAATGGGGGCGGTCTTCCTCGCCCGCCACCTGCGGCTGCCGGGCAAGCAGGTCGCCATCAAGGTGCTGCACGGGGCGGAGTCGCTGTCGAAGGAGGTGGCGGTGCGCTTCCGGCGCGAGGCGGAGATCGCCTCGCGGCTGGGGCACCCCAACATCGTGGAGGTGCTGGACTTCGACACCCTGGAGGACGGCACGCCCTTCATGGTGATGGAGTACCTGCGCGGGGAGAGCCTGTCGCGGCGGCTGCGGCGGCAGAAGCAGCTGCCGCTGGAGGACGTCTTCGCCATCTCCCGGCAGATGGGCGCGGCGCTCCAGGCGGCGCACCGCGCGGGCGTGGTGCACCGCGACCTGAAGCCGGGCAACGTGTTCCTGGTCCCCACGGAGGCCGGCGGCGTGGTGGGCGAGCGCGTGAAGCTGCTCGACTTCGGCATCTCCAAGCTCATCGACTCGCGCACGGTGCAGACGCTGGACTCGGTGCTGATGGGGACGCCGCAGTACATGGCGCCCGAGCAGGCCATGGGCCACAACAGCGACGTGGACTCGCGGACGGACCTCTTCTCGTTCGGCTGCATGATCTACGAGATGCTCGCTGGCCGGCCGCCCTACTCCGGCGACAACGTCGCGGAGCTCATCTATCAAATCGTCCACGTCGAGCCGGAGCCCCTGCTGTCGCTGGCGCCGGGCACGCCTCCGCGCGTGGCGACGGCCATCTCCCGCGCGATGGCCAAGCGCCCCGGGGACCGCTACCCGGACGTGGGCGCGTTCATCCTGGACCTGACGGGCAGCCCGCTGCAGACGCTCGCGGAGCCGAAGCCCGCGCGCGTGCCCACCGTCGCGCCCGCGCACGTTGAACCGGTGCCCACGCCAGGGCCCTCGCAGGAGCACGTCCCCACCGTGGGCATGCGCCCCCACGCCCTCCAGGAGGGGCCCGCCTCCTCCGCGGGGCCCCGGACGGAGTCGCTGCCCGCGCAGCCCCTGCCTCGCTCGAGGCCGAAGTGGCTGGTGGGCGTGGCCGTGGGCTTCGTGATCATCGCGGCCTTCACCACCGCCTTCTTCTGGCGCGGCGCGGGGACGCTCCCCCCCGCGGCTCCGGGCGTGGTGGTCGCGACCCCGGTGCCCGCGCCCCAGCCCCCGGTGGCCGTCACGCCTCCGGCCGTCGTGGCCGTGAAGCCGCCCGTGGAGCAGAAGAAGCCCCCCGAGTCCTCCACGCAGCCAGTTGATTCCGACGCCGAACTTGTCGAAAAGAACCCGACGCCAACCGAGAAGCCTCCCAGCGTCGGGATCACCGGCCGGAAGCCGGCGCGGCTCCCGGGCACCTCCACGTCCCTCGAGAAGCTGCCCGACAGCGTCCGCGAGGACCTGGCGGCGGCGCAGCGGTCGCTGGACGCGCAGAACGCGTCGGAAGCGCTGCGTCACATCCGGCGCAGCCAGCGCACGCAGATCACCGGCGCGTCGTTCGCGCTCCTCACCCGCGTGTACTGCCAGCAGCACGACCTGGCGAATGCGCGGGCCCAATGGACCCGGGTGCCGGCAACGGAGCGTCCCAGGGTCCGACAATATTGTCGGCAGTACGATATCGACCTCTGAGGTCGCCCCGGGCGCGCGAAGGGGGAACGCGCGCGCCCCCCATTCAAGGAGTCCCTGTGAGAGTTCTACTGGCAGTGAGCGTCGTGGCCTTGTCCCTGGGGTGTTCCCGGGGCGTGCGGCTCGACAGCGCCGTGGCGGGCACCAAGCCCCTGACGGGCAAGGTGTATTCCAACGAGGCCGGCGAGCAGGTGACCATCATCCCGCTGGAGCCTGCGGACGCGAAGAAGGCGCTGCTCGAGTTCAACGGCACGAAGAGCGAGCTGGACGGCAAGGTCGTCGTCGCCAGCGTCGATCAGGACCGGGGCACCGGCTACTGGACGAAGTGGCGCGGCCGCACGCAGCGCTTCGTCACCGTGCATGACCGGGGCGGCTACGAGGACCTCATCCTCAGCCCCGCGGGCGCCTCGGGCTACACGCACCTGAAGCCGGACACGGGCCGCACCGCGGCGCTGAAGGTGGAGAAGGTGTTCGAGCGCTACCAGGACGCGGAGGCCGACGGCGACCTGAAGCCCTTCCTCCCGTTTGATCGGAAGTTCTGGGTGGCCCAGGCGGAGAAGGAATTGGGCGCCACCGTGGCCGAGGCGAACACCGCGTGCGGCACGAAGCTGTTGGCGACCATCGCCTGGGACTCCATCCCGGATCCGGTCCTCAACGAGCTGTCCATCCCCAGCTACTGCGCGGGCCCGCTGGAGTCGCTGCAGAAGCTGTGCAGCCGCTCCGAAGAGGCGAAGCGAACCGTCCAGCAGAAGATCCAGACGGTGGAGTGCCGGGTGGAAGCCGCGCCCGCGCTGAAGCTGGAAGCGCAGAAGGTCATCTGGTCCGTGAAGTCGGGCGAGACGCTCCAGCCCGAAGCCACCACCACCTTCTTCACCGAAAACCTCTAGGCCGGAGCCCAACACATGTTCCTTCGACACATGGTCATCGCCCTGGGGTTCGTCCTCGCCCCGCAAGCCGCGCTCGCGCTGGATCCGCCCTGGGGTCAGGAGAAGCGCCTGCGCGACCGCATGGTGCTGGAGTCCACCCGGGTGTGCACGGACGGCAAGGGCCACTACACCGTCATCGTCCCCAACAGCCCGGAGACGGACGGCCAGCTCTTCTACGGGGACGGCAAGGCGTTCGTGGAGGTGCCGGCCGTCAGCACCTACAGCGAGACGCAGGCGGACTTCTTCGAGCCCCGCTTCTTCAACCCCAAGGCCAACGACAACTTCCGCGGCGTGGACTACCGGGTGATCTCGCGCCTGGTGCTCAGCGAGGACGGGAAGACGTGCACGCTCAGCTGCGGCGACCGCAGCCTGCCCCAGCAGACCCTGGTGGCGGACAAGGTGAAGGAGCTCGTGCGTAAGTCCACCTTCGCGCCCAGCCCCATGAAGTTCCAGCCCTACGCGCTCCTGCGGGACGACAAGGGCACGTACTACCTGGTGGAGCGCGGCATCGGCCCGGACAACAAGAGCTTCCGCATCTTCACGGGCCAGCGCGGCCAGGTGAAGCAGCAGAAGATGCTCAACGTCGTCACCGACTCGCAGGGAGAGATCTTCTCCACCCAGGGCGGTGACCTGCGCCTCGTGGTGGACCGCGAGGAGCCGTCCTTCTGGGTGGTGAAGAGCAAGCGCCAGAAGCTGCGCGCGGTGCCCGTGGGGGAGAACCTGCCCTTCATCTACAACGAGCTGGGCGTCTACACGGGCGCGCGGCTGGGCACGCCCTGCGACGACGTGTAGTGCCGTAGGGGCTTCAAGCCCCGGGCACGGTCAGCCGAGCACCTTCACGGCCTTGACCATGTCCGGGGCCAGCTCCTCGTTCTCGAGGATGCTGAAGCCCTGCTTACGGCTGACGGTCTGCATGCCGCGGTTGCGCGTGAGGATGTCCGCGACGATGCGCTCGAGGCCCCAGTCCTGGCCAATCTCCACCAGCCGCCGCAGCAGCTCCTCGCCCAGGCCCTGGCGCTGCACGGTGTCGCTGACGGTGATGGCGAACTCCGCGTCCTTCGTGCCCCTCAGGCGCGTGAGCCGGCCCACCGCCAGGATTTCGCCCCCGCCCTTCCCGTCCGGTGCGCGCCGCTCGGCGACGAGCGCCAGCTCCCGCGCGTAGTCGTTGAAGCAGATGCGCGCCAGCCGCTCGTGGGCCACGCGCTGGCTCAGCTTCATCAGGCCCGCGTAGCGCAGGAACACCGTCTGTTCGGACAACGCCTGGTGGAAGCGCCCCATGGCGGGCTCGTCCTCCGGGCGGATGGGCCGCAGCGTGACGGACTCGCCGTTCTTCAGCGTGAAGTCCTGCACGTACTGCTGCGGGTACGGTTCGATGGCGAGCCTGGGCAGCGACGCGGCGGTGACGTCCGGCGGGTGCAGCACCACGCGGGCATCCAGGGCGATGAGCCGGTCGGCGGAGACGCGCAGCGGGTTGATGTCCAGCTCGCGGATGAAGGGCTGCTCCACCACCAACTGGCTGAAGCGCACCATCAGTCGCTCCAGCGCGCCCAGGTCCACCGGGGGCTGGCCGCGCACGCCCTTGAGCGCATGGTGGATGCGCGTGCGCTCCATCATCCGCCGCGCCAGCGTGGTGTTGAGGGGCGGCAGGCCCAGGGCCCGGTCCTGGAACACCTCCACCAGCGTGCCGCCCGCGCCGAAGAGCAGCACCGGCCCGAACTGCGCGTCCTGGCTGCTGCCCAGGATGAGCTCGTAGCCGTCCAGCTTCACCATGGGCTGCACGGTGACGCCGTCGAACGCGTCCCACAGTTCCCGCTCGATGAGCCCGTCGCGGATGGCGCGGAAGCCGGCGCGCACGGAGTCCTCGTCGCGCAGGTCCAGGCGCACGCCGCCCACGTCCGTCTTGTGCGTCACCGTGAGCGAGTGCAGCTTGAGCACCACGGGGAAGCCCAGCGTGCGGGCCTTCTCCACCGCTTCGTCCTCGGAGGCGGCGAGCCACGTCTCCACGGTGGGGATGCCGTAGGCGGCCAGCAGGCGCTTGGATTCGTATTCGGACAGGAGGGTGCGGCCCTGGGCGCGGGCCTCGTCCACCAGGGCGCGCGCCACGTCGCGGCCGCCGCCGGTGGGCTCCTCGGCCAGGGTGGGCGTCTCGTACAGGCCCGCGATGTTGTCCGCGTAGCGCCACATGTAGTTGAAGACGCGGGCCGCGGTGTCCGGGTAGCCGAAGGTCGGGATGCCCGCGTCGTTGAGGATGCGCTCGCCCGCGGCCACCTCGGAGCCGCCCATCCAACTCGCGAGCACGGGCTTGCCGGGCATTTTCGCGTAGGCCTTGAGGCGGTCGGCCGTCTGGGTGGGCTCGGTCATGTCCTGCGGGGTGAGGATGACGAGCAGGCCGTCGCTGTTCGGATCCGCGCCCGTCAACTCCAGCGTCTTCGCGTAGCGCTCCGCGTCCGCGTCTCCCAGGATGTCCACCGGGTTGCCATGGCTCCACGGCGGCGGCAGGAAGGCGTCCAGCTGCGCGCGGGTGGCGTCCGACAGCACGGCCAGCTCCCCGCCTCCGGCGACGAGCGCGTCGGTGGCGAGCACGGCGGGGCCGCCCGCGTTGGTGAGCAGCGTGAGCCTGCGGCCGGAGGGCCGGGGCTGGCGCGCGAGCACCTCCGCCATGTGGAAGAGATCCTCGATGGAGTCCACGCGCAGCACGCCCGCGCGGCGGAACGCGGCGCTCAGCACCTCGTCGCTGCCGGCGAGCGTGCCGGTGTGCGACGCGGCGGCCTGCGCGGCCTGCGCGGTGCGGCCCGCCTTGATGACGATGATGGGCTTGGTGAGGGCGACTTCACGCGCGGCGGACAGGAAGGCGCGCGCGTCGCCGATGGACTCCATGTACAGCAGGATGGAGCGCGTCATCGGATCATCGGCGAGGTAGTCGATGAGGTCGCCCCACCCCACGTCCAGCATGGAGCCCACGGACACGAAGGCGCTGAAGCCCACGGACTCTCGCAGGCTCCAGTCCAGGATGGAGGTGAGCAGCGCGCCGGACTGGCTGATGAAGGCCACGTTGCCGGGCCGGGCCATGCCCCGGGCGAACGTCGCGTTGAAGCCGCCCGTGGGCCGCATCACGCCCAGGCAGTTGGGCCCGATGATGCGCAGGTTCGCGGCCTGGGCGATGCGCAGCACCTCCTGCTCCAGCTTCACGCCCTCGGGGCCGGTCTCCTTGAAGCCCGCGGAGATGATGATGGCGCCCTTCACGCCGACCTCCGCGCACTCGCGGATGAGGTCCGGCACGGAGGACGCGGGCGTGACGATGACGGCCAGGTCCACGGCCTCGGGCAGGGCGCGCAGGGAAGGCCACGCCTTGATGCCCAGCACGTTGGGGCGCCGTGGGTTGATGGGATAGACGGTGCCGCCGAACGGGCTGCTGATGAGGTTCCAGAGCACCGTGCGCCCCACGCTGCCGGGACGCTCGCTCGCTCCCACCACCGCGACGCTGCGGGGCGAGAAGAGGACCTCCAGCGGCTGGCGCGTGCGCTGGTGGAGCAGGTCGAGGG
>NZ_RAWB01000233.1 GCF_003612055.1 Corallococcus llansteffanensis | reverse complement strand
CCCCACCGCCGCCCGCCACCTGGAGCAGCCCGACATCCCGCCGGCGCTGCGCGGGGCGGTCGAGAAGTCTCTTTATCGGATTCGGGATTATCGGTCTTCCAACCCGGCCCAGGGCTTCGACGCCACCTTCACCGACGCTGGCTTGCACCTGGCGGCGCGCGGGCCCTCGGCCGGCTCCTGGCAGTGGCGCATGAGCCTGCGCGGCTACGGCTACGGCGAGCAGATCCAGCCAGTGGCGGCGGCCGAGCGGGTCGTCCGTGACAACCGCATCGAGTACCTGCGCGGGCCTCTGACCGAGTGGTACGTCAACGAGCGCCAGGGTCTCGAGCAAAGCTTCACGCTGGCGGCGCCGCCGGCGGGGAGTGTGTCGGGCGAAGCGCTGGTGCTCCGCCTGGGGGTGAGTGGGCCCCTGCGTGCCGTGCTCCAGGCCGACGGCGAGCAGGTGGCCTTCGTGGACGCGGACGGCGAGCGGGTGTTGAGCTACAGCAAGCTCGCCGCCTTCGATGCCAGGGGCCGCCGGTTGCCGGCCCGAATGCGCCTCGCCCGGGACGAAGTGCGACTGGAGGTGGATGACCGCGGCGCGGCCTACCCGGTGACCATCGACCTGCTTATCGCCACCGAGCAGGCGAAGCTCACCGCCAGCGACGCGGGGGCCGAAAGTTACTTCGGCTTCTCGGTGGCGCTCAGCGGCGACACCGCCGTCGTCGGCGCTCCTTTCCACGACACGGCGGCGGGCGAGAGCGTCGGCTCGGTCTACGTCTTCGTGCGCAGCGGCACGACGTGGAGCGAACAGGCGAAGCTCACCGCCAGCGACGCGGGGGCCGGGAATGCCTTCGGCTTCTCGGTGTCGCTCAGCGGCGACACCGCCGTCATCGGCGCGCCTGGCCACGAAACGGCGACGGGCGTTACCGGCGCGGCCTACGTCTTCGTGCGCAGCGGCACGACGTGGAGCGAGCAGGCGGAACTCACCCCCAGCGACGCGGTGCTCAATGAGCAGTTCGGCTGGTCGGTGGTGCTCAGCGGCGACACCGCCGTCGTCAGCGCTGTCAGCGTTCCCGCCGACAACTCGAGTTCCGGCGCGGCCTACGTCTTCGTGCGCGGCGGCACGACGTGGAGCGAGCAGGCGAAGCTCACCGCCAGCGCCCCAGTGGCCGGTGAGCAATTCAGCTGGTCGGTGGCGCTCAGCGGCGACACCGCCCTCGTCGGCGCTCTTTACGCAGACACCGCTACCGGTACCGGCGCGGCCTACGTCTTCGTGCGCAGCGGCACGACGTGGAGCGAGCAGGCGAAGCTCACCGTCAGCGACGCGGTGGCCGGGCGCTACTTCGGCGAGTCGGTAGCGCTCAGCGGCGACACCGCCCTCGTCGGCGCTCGTAGCAACGTCTCGTATGCCGGCGCGGCCTACGTCTTCGTGCGCAGCGGCACGACGTGGAGCGAGCAGGCGAAGCTCACCGCCAACGACTCGGGGGCCAGCGATCTCTTCGGCTTCTCGGTGGCGCTCAGCGGCGACACCGCCCTCGTCGGCGCTCCTTTCGGCGACAACTCGATTGTCGGCGCGGCCTACGTCTTCGTGCGCAGCGGCACGACGTGGAGCAGGCAGGCGAAGCTCACCGTCAGCGACGCGACCAATGGCGAATCCGGCTGGTCGGTGGCGCTCAGCGGCGACACCGCCCTCGTCGGCGCTCGTAGCGAAGACACGGCGGCGGGCCCATCGGCCGGCTCGGCCCGCGTCTATGTGCTGGTCTCCGATGCCAATGCCGATCTGCAACTCAGCAAACAGGCCAGCCCTGCGTCGAAGGTGCTCACCGGCCAGAACGTGACCTATACCCTGACACTCACCAACAAGGGGCCGGCCACTGCCACGAACGTCGTCGTCACAGACAACTTGCCCGCCTCGACCCGCTTCGTCTCATGCTCCGCGGATCAGGGTGGAGTCTGTGGCGGAGCCGGCAGGGACCGCAGCATCCACTTCGCCTCCCTGGCTCCTTCCACGACGGCAACCATCACCCTCGTCGTGACCGTCAACTGCGACGTGGCCGACGGCACGAGCATCATCAACTCGGCCACCGTCAGCTCCGACACACCAGACGCCACTCCCACCAACAACTCGGCGACGGCGCTGACGCACGCCTCCAATCCGGCTCCTGTGGCGACCTCCTCGATCACCACTTCCTCACTCTGGCCCCCGAACAGCAAGCTGCTCAATGTCGGGCTCAGGGGCCGCGTGACCGACAACTGTCCTGGGGCCACTCTCAAGGTACTCGTGTTCGGCGACGAGGATGACCAGACCCCCACCAGCCCCGGCGTCGTCCATTCGCCGGACGCCAAGGACATCGCTCCGGGCACGCTGCGCTTGCGCGCGGAACGTGTGGTGAGTGGCAACGGGCGGGTCTATCTGATCATCCTCAAAGCCACTGACTCTGGAGGCAAGGTGGGAGTCAGTGTCCAAACCGTGGTCGTGCCCAGCAGCCAGTGCCCGGCGGACATGAACTCGGTCAACAACCAGGCGGCAGCGGCGAGGGCCTATGCGCTGGCCCACAACGGCAACCCGCCACCCGGTTATTTCGCCATCGGCGAGCCTGGCGCTCCAGTGATTGGCCCGAAACAGTGAGCAAGGCCAGCCTGAGACAGGACCACGTAAGGAGGGGCATCGCGATGCGGCGGGAATCGAACCCGCTGGAGGGGCGCACAAGCCAGGCCGGTTCCCCAAGGCGTCTTCACCGGAACGGGTGACACCCACGCATCCGGATGGTGTTTCCTCGGGATGGACATCCACTCCCCGGCTCGTACCCATTCGAATGGCGGCGGCAGCAGGCTCGCCGCGTTCTCCCTCATCCTGCTCCTCGGCCTGGCCGGCGCGGTCAGCGCTTGCGGTGATGACGACGACGACGTGCCCACGACGCTGCACGCTGACCTGCAGGTCATTCTCGAGGACGCCGTCACCAGGGGCGTGACTCCCGGCGTCGCCCTGGCCGTCGCCTCGAACGAAGGCCCGACGTGGCTGGGAGCCGCCGGTCTCGCGGATGTCGAGCAGAAGCTGCCCATGTCCGCGCAGCACCCCTTTCGCGCCGGCAGCATCCTCAAGAGCCTCGTCGCCACCGCCGTGCTGCAGGCCGTCGAACGGCGCACGCTCGCGCTGGACGACACCCTGGCGGAGCGACTGCCCGCGAGTATGACGGACCGGATCGCGAACGCGGAGACCATCACCGTGGCCATGCTGCTGGGTCACCGTTCGGGCATTCCGGAGTGGGTCACCGACGAGAAGATCCAGGCCATCGTGTCCAACCCGGAGCACGTCTGGACGGTCGACGAGATTCTGGGCGTCGCCGGAGCGCAGCCGCCGATGTTCGCTCCTGGCGCGATGTATGGCTATTCGAACACCAACTACGTGCTCCTCGGCGAAATCCTCTCGGCGGCTGAAGGTCGGAGCTGGCGCGAGCTCGTCCGTGAGCGGGTCATCAAGCGGGCCGGGCTCTCGCAGACGCATCTGCCCGAGCCGGGAGACCTGAGCTGCCCGACGCCCTGCGCGCGGGGGTACGTCCCATTCGACGAGGAGCTGGCGGACCTCACCGTCGTCGACCCTTCGATGGCCGGGGCTTCCGGTGGTCACGCCCTCGTGACCACCGTCTCCGACCTCATCACCTTCTGGCGACAGCTCCGCGCCGGTGCACTCTTCGAGCGCGCGGAGACCCTGGAGGCCATGCTCGCGTTCCAGTCGGCGCCCGAGCCCGAGTCACGGCTGATCGGATACGGACTCGGGGTGATGCAGATTGAGTCCAACGAGGCCGCCGCCGTCGGTCATCTGGGGACCACGGCGGGATACCAGAGCTTCATGCTCTACGTGCCCAAGACGGGCCGCTACGTCACGGGGGTCATGAACGTGATGGGGGACCTGGCCGCGGTGCTCGTGCCCATCCTGGACCGCGTGGCAAAGCCCTGAGCCTCCATCCGTCTCCTAACCGCCGGAGCATGCCCTGAAGCCGGGGACCTCCGTCCGATGGTCCCTGCTCGCTCCTGCCCAGCCCGTCCTGCGAGCGCACCCCGAAGGGCACGCGCCAACAACCGCACTGGCTCCGGGCCCGATATCTGCCAACGGCCGCTGGCTCTATCAATCCGCCTCGCACGGCAGGCCGGATTCTCCCCTCCTGCCGTTCTACCCGCAGCACGAAAGAGGCAGCTCAATGAGCCAGGAGCAGTTCTCCACGCAGGGGAAGCAGATGTTTGGTGAAGCCCTCAAGGTCCGCATCGCCGACGCTGTGCGCGAGCGCGTCGTGTCCGGACTGGAGGAGCGGATCGGCACGGAGATTCGTGAGCGCGTCGGCGACGCGGTCCGCAGCGCGTTGAGCGAGCGCGGGATGAACCTGCAGCAGGGTGACGGCGGCGGGCAGCCGTTCGACGCGGAGCAAATCGCCGAGGCCGTCCACAACCGCCTCACCGACGTCATCCGTGAGCGTGTCATCAGCGGCGTGCACGAGCGTGCCCGCGAGGTGCTCCGGGAGCGGCTGGGCGAGACCCTGCGCAGCGCCCTGGCCGAGAACTGGATGAGCATCCAGCAGGGGGCCGGGCAGTTCGACACCCACCGCATCGCCGAGCGCGTGCGCAACAGGCTCGAGGACGCCCTCCGCGACAGGCTCGGCTACGTCGTGCGCGAGCGCGTCCGCGACGCCCTGCGCGAGCGGCTGGGCGAGTCGCTGCGCTCCGCGATGATGGAGCGGAGGATGGGCATGGAGGGCTTCGCGCCGGTGGACCCCGAGCGCATCGCCGACGCCATCCGCACCCGGCTCGCCGACACCGTGTCCGAGCGGATCCACACCGTCGTGCGCGAGCGCGTCCGCGAGGCGCTGAAGGAGCACCTGGCGGAGACGCTGCGCTCCACGCTGTCCGAGCGCAGGATGCAGGGCTTCGGCCAGATCGACCCGGAGCGCATCGCCGACACCCTGCGGGAGCGCGTCGCGGACGGCATCCGCGAGCGCGTCCAGAGCGGCCTGCGCGAGCGCGTGCGCGACGCGCTGCGCGAGCGGCTGGGCGACGAGCTGCGCACCCGGCTGAGCGAGCGTGCCATGGGCGTCGCGGGCTTCCAGCCGCAGGGCATCGGCCAGATCGACCCGGAGCGCATCGCCGAGACGCTCCGTGCGCGCCTCGTCGACACCCTCCACGAGCGGCTGGCCAACAACCTCCGCGAGCACCTGAACGAGGCGCTGAGGGAGCGGCTGGGTGACGCCATCCGCGAGTCGATGGGCGCGATGGGCCCCACGATGCGCGGCGGGTTCGGTGAGCAGTCCACGGGCGGCTTCCAGTCGCAGGGTCCCGGCCAGGTCGACACCGAGAGCATCGTGGCCGCCGTTCGCGAGCGCGTGGGCGAGGACCTCCGCGAGCGCATGGCGGACGTCGTCCGCGAGCGCGTCAGCGAGGCGGTGCGCAAGGAGATGAAGAACGGCTCCGGGGCCCAGCACCTGGCCTGACGAGCACCGCGTCCGGGGCCAGGCAACGGCCCCACCAACGGAGGGCCCGGACTCCCGCTCCAGCGGCGGTCCGGGCCTCTCTTGCTTCGCGTCCCTCCCCGACGCGAAAGCGCGAAGCAGCTCGAAGCCATCCTCGGCGGTGTGCTACGGCGCAGCTGGACGCCCTCTTCACGGTGCCCCAGGATCATCCCTCCTGGACGTTGCGGCGCAGCGAACCCGGCCTCCGTTCGCTTGCGTCCGTCCGGAGCATCAGGGACAGAGCCGCTCGACCGACTTGATCCGCACCGCTCCGTCGACGTTCGGGTCGTTCGTCTGGTCGCCGATGGCGATGGTGCCGGTCGCCGTGAAGTTGTTCCGCGTGAGCTTCGCGACGCCGTCGATGCTCACCGTCGCCACCTTCGCTGCATCCACCGCAAGCTCGTAGACATGATACGCGCCGTCGGTCACCGAGAACGCCGCGGCCTGCGTGTCGTCCGCCCAGCCGATCGCCGCGCTGTCCAGGTAGATCATCTGCGAACGATCCGTGCTGTTGCCGAACGGCGACGTGAAGCTCCCCAGGATGGCCGCGCCGCTGTCCAATGAGTTGTGGGTGTTCGCCGATTCGACCTGCATCGTCACATGGAGCGTGAACGGCTTCGTTGCGTCGAACGCGTTCGCCCGGGTGATGAGCAGCTGCCCGCTCGTCCGCCCGCCGGAGTTCGTCGACGTCGCGAGGCGAACGTGGTCCGCGCCGTACGTGAGCGTGTTCGGCGCCTGCGCGACCGTCGCCCAGCCTTGCGCCGCGATGTCGGTGCCGCCGACCAGCAGGGGAACGCTCGCGCGCGCCGTCCAGGCCGTCGTCGACGTCGCCGGCACGCACGCCTCGCAGACGTTCGCCGGGTTCGGCGTACCCGCGGCGTAGACCTCGCCGCCGATGAAGCACTTCGGGCTGCACACGCCGGCCGAGCAAACCTGTCCCGGGTTGCACGACGTCCCGTCCGCGCGTTGCGTCCACGTGGTCGCGGACGTCGCCGGCATGCACTGTTCGCACGCATTCGCCGCGTTCACCGTCCCGGCGGTGACCTGCTGGTCGTTGATCTGACAGAGCGCGACGCAGACGGCGCCCTCACAGGCTTCGCCGGTCGCGCAGGCCTTGTCGCAACCACCGCAGTGCTTCGGGTCGCTCGCGGTGGTCACGCAGGAGTCGCCGCACAGCGTGGAGCCGGCGCTGTCGCACGTCAACGGCACGGACGCGTCGGGTTTATCGGTGGGGCGAGAGGGGGAATCTCCGCCGCAAGCAGCGACGAAACCGAGCACGACGAGGCAGCAGAGCACGCTAGAGCGAATGGAGAGCATGGAGCCCGCCACCTTACGCGACCCCACGCCCCGCGCGGCGATCATCCTCTGTGCGTTGCCACCGCCTCACGGCCCGCGAGGAGCACCTGACGCCGGGCTGACGCCCGTGCCCGCGTGCCAGCCGGTGCACACCGTGCAGCCCGCTGCACACGGAATGGCGTGGCTCCCGGAGGAGGCGGCCCCGGGCATGACGGTTGCTGTCAGGTGCGGCATGTCCATCCGCCCCCTGCTCCTCCTCTGCGTCCTCACGGCCTCCGTGGCCCGCGCCGATCCCGAGCTGCCCCGGGACGAGACCTGGCTCATGATTGGCCCCCTGTTCAGCGGCTCGACGCGTGAGGCGGAGTCGGGAGTGGGCCTGGAGGCGTCACTCAACCTCGCGGACGGCTTCCAGGCCCTGGGGGTGTTCGGCCAGGCGCAGTTGATGAAGGATTCGCATACCCGGCTGTGCGCCGGCGTCCAGGGCAGCTTCATGCTGCTGGGGCTGGAGCTGGGCGTGATGCACGAAACGGGAACCCGGGAGCACGTGGCCACGACGGGGCTCCATGTCGCGCCCTACTTCTCCTTCATCTTCGGCTCGGTGGGCGTGCGCCTGGGCATCCCGCTTTCCGCCGCGGAGGCCCCCCGGCCCCGGTATGGCGTGGAGGGGGCCCTCGTCCTGACCCTGAAGCTCCCCGTGCAACTGGGCCGGGACGCCGCCATTCCCATCTCCCACCGATGAGCCCGGAGGGAAGGAAGCCGCGGGTTTCCGCCTCGCTACTCCGGAACGGTGTCCGAGCAAACGTGGCAATCACCGCAGACAATGCGGTCGGGCTGAACTTCACACCACTTACAGCACAAGGTCACACCCGCTGCTTCGGGCGAAGCGTACGAGACACCTTCCGCAGCTTCCGAAGAGACGAACTCGGGCGACGCAACCCGGAGGGTATCGCCTTCAGGAGAAGTGGCGAGCCACGCATCGCCATCCCGTGAGAGACGATACCCGTCGTCAACAGCACCGCACCCAGCGAGACCTGCCACGACGACCATCATCCCCAAGAGACGCCGCATGTTCATCGGGTTACCCATGACATAGCCCGTCAGTCATTTGACGGGCGTCGAGCGTGACGCACGATACTTGCCCCGTCAATTCTACTTCACCCGACCCAGGACACGAGAGGAGGCGGAGCGAGCCCTGTCTGTGTTCAGCCCGACGCCGCTCAACCCCGCCTGAAATTCCGGTATCACTGTTATTTCAGCCCTCACGGCTTGACTGCGAGAGGAGCATGGCGCTACTCCCAGTGATTCCTCTCACCAGGAGCACCCGCCCATGCGCAACGTCCGACGTCCCCTGATGCTGCTACCGTGGTTGATATTGTCCGCCTGCAATCCGGAGTCGGAGCCCTCCACGGGAGAGGCCCCCGCCGATTCGACAGGCCAGACGTCCCGCCTGTTGCGAGCGGAGGTCCCCGTACCCGGGCAGTACGTGGTGGTGCTCGCGCCCCCGGCCCTGGGCGAGCCGGAGGGCGTGCCCGCGCTGGCGGAGGCGCTGGCATCGAAGCACGGTGGACAGGTGCTCCACGTGTACCAGAAGGCCTTGCGGGGCTTCTCGGTGCGCATGACGGAGGCCCAGGCGCTCGAGCTGGCCCGGGACCCGGCGGTGGCCTCCATCGAGGAGGATGCGGTGGTGCGCGACTCCCTCGTGCAGTCCTCGCCGAGCAACTGGGGACTGGACCGCATCGACCAGCGCACGCTGCCGCTCGACAACCAGTACACGTACTTCGGTACCGGGGCGGGCGTTCACACCTACCTCATCAGCACCGGCATCCGCACCACCCACACCGACCTGGGCGGCCGGGCCACGGCGGACTTCAACAACGTCCCGGACGGCATGGGCCACACCGACTGCAACGGCGTGGGCACCCACTGGGCCACCGTCATCGGAGGCAACACCTACGGCGTCGCCAAGGGCACGCGGCTGCACTCGGTGCGCGTGCTGGACTGCGGTGGCAGCGGCAACATCTCCAACATCCTCGCCGGCGTGGACTGGGTCACCCTCAATCACATCAAGCCGGCCGTGGCCCTGCTCAACCTCAACATGACGTCGGTCAACACCACGCTGGAGGCGGTGGTCCGCAACTCCATCGCCCAGGGCGTCACCTACGTGGGCACCGCCGGCATCCGGTCCGTGGACGCCTGCACCTCGTCGCCCGCGCGCATGCCCGAGCTCATCACCGTGGGATTCTCCAGGAACACCGACGCGGTGGCGCCCTTCTCCAACTTCGGCGGCTGCGTGGACCTGTTCGCGCCAGGAGATGGCATCACGGGCGGCTGGTACAGCAGCGACACCGCGACCAGCACCATCGGCGGCGGAGTGGGCGCGGCGGTCGCGACCGGGGCCGCCGCGCTCTGGCTGGAGGTGTTCCCCACGGCCACGCCCGCCTCGGTGTCATCGATGCTCACGAGCCATGCCACCACCGGTGCGCTCACCCCCACGCCCACGGCGCCAACGCCGGACCGCCTGCTGTACACGGGCTTCATCGGCTCGCGGCTGAGGGGAGGCACTCCGGTCAGCGGCATCCCCAACCGGTCAGGCGACATGCGCTTCTTCCGGCTCGACGTGCCGACGGGCACCACGCAGGTCACCTTCACCACCAGCGGCGGCACGGGTGACGTGGACCTCTACGTGCGGGCCGGCGTGCTGCCCACGCTCAGCGTCTATGACTGCGCGCCCTACCTGACCGGCAACGCGGAGACCTGCACCCTCAACTCACCGGCCGCGGGCCCCCTGTACGTCATGCTGCACGGCTTCGCGAGCTTCTCGGGCGTATCGCTGTCGACGACCGTCACGCCGTAGCGCGGAGAAGACAGCGCGCCGGGCAGCGGGCGGCATTGACTGGAACGAGATTCTAGAATCAGATTCTAGTCATGGAGAAGGAACGCCGGAGCGCGGTGGGAGAGCGGAGCCGCCGCGCCATCCTGGATGCCGCGCTCGAGTGCTTCACCCGGCTGGGGTGGGCGGCGACGACCATCGAGGACATCCGCGAGGTGAGCGGCGCCAGCGTGGGCAGCGTCTACCACCACTTCGGCGCGAAGGAGGGCATCGCGGTGGCCCTCTACATCGACTGCCTGCGCCAGCATCAGGAGGCGCTGCGCGGGCGCCTGGAGCGGGAGCGCGACGCGGAAGCCTTCGTGCGCGCGGTGGTGGTGCACCACATCGCCTGGTCGCGAGCCCACCCGGACGCCGCGCGCTATCTCATCCGGATGCGGCGGGACGAAGCCGTCTCGGCGGCGGAGCCGGAGGTCCAGGAGGCCACGGGAGACTTCGTGCGCGACGGCTACGCGCGGTTGAAGGAGTTCGCGAAGGAGGGACAGCTCCTCCGCCTTCCGACGACGGCGTACATGCCCCTGCTGCTGGGGCCCGCGCAGGAGCTGCTGCGCTCCTGGGCCACCGGCAGGGTGGAGCTGAAGGCGGGCATCGAGAAGGTCCTGGCCGACGCCGCCTGGAAGAGCCTGCGGCCCGAGTCACCCTCCGGGAGGTCATCATGAGGCTCGACGTCGAAACACCCTCCCCCGCCCCCGTGCGGGTCGAGGAGGTCCACATCCCCGCCAGGGACGGCCAGCCCCTGGCCGCGACGCTGTACCAGGGGAGCAGGAGCAACGGCGTCGCCCTTCAAATCAACGCAGGGACGGCGATTCCGCGCAGGTACTACGACGCCTTCGCGCGCTACCTCGCGGAACGGGGCTTTGAAGTCATCACCTACGACTACCGGGGCATGGGGGACTCGCGGATGGAGGCGGCGGCGCTCCGGGAAGCACGCTTCCAGGATTGGGGCGAGCGGGACGCGCCCGGCGTCACGGACTGGCTCGCCGCGCGCTTTCCGTCGCACCGGCTCGCGGTGGTGGGCCACTCCGCGGGAGGACAGATGCTGGGGCTCGCGGACACCGCGTCGCGCCCCCACGCGGTGCTGCTGATTGCCTCGCAGCATGGCTGGTGGAGGAACTGGCGGGGCCGCGAGTCGTGGCTGCTGGCGCTCATCTGGTACGTGGTGGCGCCCGTCTCGGTGGGGTTGATGGGCTACTTCCCGGGGAGGCTCGTCGGCATGGGAAACCTGCCGGCGGGCATCGCAAGGCAATGGGCCCGCTGGTGCCGCAACCCCCACTACGTGTCCGACGACCGGGGCGAACCCCTGAGGCCCTACAACGAACAACTCCGAGCGCCGCTGCGGGTCTACAGCTTCACGGACGACGAGTACGCGCCGGAGGCCGCGGTTCGAGGCCTGCTCGACTCCTACCCCCAGGCCCAGCGCGAGCACCTGCGCTTCACCCCGGCACAGCTCGGGGTGAAGCGCATCGGCCACTTCGGCTGGTTCCGCCCGACGATGCCCAGAGCGGCCTGGGACGAGGCGGCGGACTGGCTCGAACGGACGGCGCTGCGGTAGGCCACCTCCGGTTGGAGCCCTGTGGCCGCCCCACGGGTTGCCGGGTCTGGATAAGAGCCCGGGTTGTAATTTTACACCCGGGCGACCGGAGCCCCTCCATGCGCCTTCGCCGATTCGTTTCCCTCGTCCCCCTCCTGATGCTGGGAAGTGCCTGCGGTACCGAAACCGTTGATGACACCCTGCCGGCCACGCCGGGAGTGCAGGACAGCGCACTGGCGGCGAAGCCCGCCGCGGGAGAGGGCTTGCGCCGGCTTCAGGCGCAGCGTCCCGAGTTCTTCCGTGGCGCGGGGGAAGTGTCCTCCCGCCGCGTGCTGGTGGACTCGCAGGGCAAGGCGCATGAGCGCGTGACGCAGACCTTCAAGGGCGTCCCGGTCTTCGGCGCCGCGGCCATCCTCCACCTGGGCCAGGGCGACGCCGTCACCAGCGTGACGGACCGGCTCGTGCGCGACCTCAAGGTGGACACCACGCCCCGGCTCAAGGCGGACGAGGCCGCCCAGCGCGCCATCGCCTCGCTGGAGACCGGCAGCACGGTCGTTGGTACGCCCAGGGCGGACCTGCAGATCCTCGCGGACAGCCAGGCCACGCACCTGACGTGGCGGGTGCAGCTGGAGGTGGTGAAGGCGGACGGCGAGCCGTCGATGCCGAACCTCTTCATCGACGCGCACACGGGCGACGCCGTCCGCCAGTTCGACAACCTGCAGACGAGCCGCAACCGGAAGACGTACACGGCGAGCAACCGCACGAACCTCCCGGGCTCGCTGGTGCGCAGCGAGGGCCAGGGGCCCACGAGCGACGTCATCCTGAACCAGGCCCACGACAACGCGGGCTTCACGTATGACTTCTACGCCAGCGTGTTCGGGCGTGACAGCTACGACGGGCTGGGGACGAACCTCGTCTCGAGCGTGCACTACAGCAAGAACTACGTGAACGCGTTCTGGAACGGGACGCAGATGGTCTACGGCGACGGCGACGGCGTGCAGTCCACCGCGCTGACCGTGCTGGACGTCGTGGGCCACGAGCTCACGCACGCGGTCACCGACACGTCGTCGGAGCTCATCTACGCCAACGAGTCGGGCGCGCTCAACGAGGCCATGTCGGACATCTTCGGCGCCTCCATCGAGGCCTACCGGGATGGCGCCGTCACCGCGAACACCTGGAAGATTGGCGAGGAGTGCTGGACGCCCGCCACGGCCGGCGACGCCCTGCGCTACATGAACGACCCGGCCATCGCGGGTGACTACGACTACTACCCCACGCGCTACACGGGCACCTCCGACAGCGGCGGCGTGCACTGGAACTCGGGCATCGCGAACCTGGCCTTCCACCTGCTGGTCTCCGGCGGGACGCACCCGCGCGGCAAGACGACGAACGTGGTGACGGCGCTGGACGCGGTCAACCGCTACAACAGCATCATGAAGGGCGCGGCCATCTTCTACCGTGCGAACACCGTCTACCTGACGCCGGGCGCCACCTTCTCCGACGCGCGGGGCGCCACGGTGCAGGCCGCCACGGACCTGTACGGCGCCAGCGCCGCCGCGTCCGTCAACGAGGCGTGGACGGCGGTGGGTGTCGCCGCCCCGCCGGTGTGGACCGTCATCACCACGCTGAACAACGTGGGTGGCAGCCGCAACAGCAACACGAACTTCAGCTACGTCACGCCAGCCGGCGCGGCGGCGATGAAGTTCGAGCTCTCCGGCGGCACGGGTGACGCGGACATGTACGTGAAGTTCGGCAGCGCGCCGACCACCACGAGCTACGACTGCCGCTCCGCGGGTGCCAGCAACGACGAGTCCTGCACGCTCAACCCGGCGAAGCAGGGCACGTACTACGTGCTGATCCGCGGCTACACGGCCTACTCCGGCACGACCTTCAAGGTCAGCTCCGGACAGTAATTCACGGGTTTGCTGTCCCGTCCCACCGGCGCGGTCGCCACCCACTGGCGGCCGCGCCGGTTTCTTTTGTGCTACCCGACCGAGCGAACAGCCAGGTCTTCAGGGACTCAAAGCGCTTCCCTCCACGCTGGGGCTGGGACATCCTTTCTTTCAGGTTTCCCCAATTTTCCTGAGAGATGAATCATGTCTGAAACACCCAGCGCCCTGCGCTCCTGGCTCTCGCTCTGGCTGGTCGCGGGCGTGTTCGCGTCCTCCGCCCAGGCGGAGGCTCTGGCGTCCGCGACCGCCGTGGAGCAGGTGATTCCCGTCGTCGGCGCCGGGGCCGCCACGGGCAGCGCGTACTTCCCGCTGGAGGCGGCGTTCGATGATCAGCCCTCGCTCCACCCGCCCACCCAGGAGCGCTATCTCAGCACCGATGGCGGCCAGGGCGTCGGGCTCTATGGCGGGCGTCAGGCGTACATCGACTTCGGGCCCGACTTCGCCAACATCCAGATCACCGGCACCTGGACGCTCTGGAACCAGTGGGGCCGCACCTCGCAGGGGCCGCTGACCTACTGGTGGTCGAACTCCCGCGACAACCTCTTCAACAACGACGACGTCGCGGAGACCACCCCCGGCTTCGGCTTCATCACCCGGCTGCCACCCACCAACCCCACCAGCGACCACGCCTGGTCCCGCGACTACACCGGCACCGGCCTCGTGCCGAAGCGGCGCTACCTGCTCGTGTCCGCGCCCGTGACCAACACCAACGGCGCCGTGGAGTTCGCCATCACCGGACGGCTGGGCGGGACGCCTCCGCGCGTCGTGCCGCCCCCCGCCTTCGGCGCGCTCACCCTGGTGGACGAGGTGAACTGCGGCAACCCCAATGACACGCATGCCTTCCAGCAGTTCCCCACCAACGGCAGCCGCGTCGAGACCGTGCTCGGCCGTGCCGTTCGCGTCCTTCCCAATGACACCCCGGGCCGCAAGTACTTCGCCTACCGACTGGGCGTGGGAAAGAACCTCGTCGCGGGCAAGGCCTACGTCCTCTCCGTCGAGTACCCGGACGACGTGCCCCGCACCGTCATCATCGCCAACAACGGCGCCGAGTACACCCGCGCCTTCCACACGGGCAACACCGTGGGCGACGCGCTGCACCCGCCCTACGTCCATCCCAACCCCGAATCACTCGAGCTTCCCCAGACCGGCGAATTCCAGACGTGGCAGACCCTGTTCCACCTCCACGACCGCTACCCTTCCATCAAGCGTCCCCGCGGCAACGAGCTTCCGCGCGACCTGACGCCCGCGGATGGCTTCTGGGTCGTCGTCGCGCAGTTCCGCCCGGAGGACGCACCGCTCTCCCGGGGCGCCGCCGTCGCGCGGATCCGCCTCTACGAAGCACCGGCCGCACCGTCCTACTACGCCCCCATCACCCTGCCCCCCACCGGCC
>NZ_RAWB01000232.1 GCF_003612055.1 Corallococcus llansteffanensis | reverse complement strand
GGGTGGGCGGGTGCCCATCGTGGCCATCGACAAGGGGCACCTGGGCCGGGCGCGCGGCGTGGGCTCGGTGTTGGACCTGAAGGTCAACGCGTACATCCCGGATCCGCTCAAGCCGGGGGAGCTGGTGCCGCGGCTGGAGTCGCTGGTGAAGGCCGCGCAGGCCGTGGTGCTGACGGGCCTGGCCGCCACGCTGTCGCGCTCCGCGGTGGCGACGGGCGACCTGAAGGGCTTCCCGCTGCCGGCGCTCTTGCACTCGCTCTACCGGCTGCGCCGCGATGGCGTGCTGGTGGTGGCCCACCGGGGGTTGTCGCGGCGCGTGTACTTCCTGCGCGGCGGGCCGGTGAACTTCGACGCCTCCGCGAAGCAGGACGCCCTCCCGCGCTTCCTGCGCGAGCGCCAGGTGCTCACGGAGGCGCAGGAACAGCCCGTGGTGGAGGCGCTGGCCTCCGGGATGCGCATCGGCGCGGCGCTGGCGGACGTGGGCGTGGAGGCGGTGGGGGAGGAATTGCTGGCCCTGCTGCGCGACTTCACGAGGGACCGGCTCGGCCGCGTGCTGGCCATGCGGGAGGGCCGCTATGCCTTCTACGCGGGCGACGAGTTCTCCACGGAGGTGGCCTCGGTGGAGCAGCCGGCCCTGGCGCCGCTCCTGGAGGCGGCCCGGCGGCGGATGCCATTGAAGGTCGTGGCGGCGGGCCTGCGCGCGCACCTGAACGAGTACCCCGTGCGCTCGGCGGACTTCGGCCGGGACCTCCAGGCGATGGCGCTGGACACGGAGGACATCAAGCTGGCCATGCAGGTGAATGGCCGCATCGTCCTGAGGGATTTGCTGGCGCACGGGCGCGCGGAGCTGCGGGCGGCATACACGCTGCTGTGGTTCCTGCGGCTGACGGGCGGGGTGACGTTCTCGCCGGTGCCGCTGGCGTCGGGGACGGACGTGCTCAGCGCGTCGGCGGCGCCGGACGTCATCGCGCCGCGCAAGCGCAAGACGCTGCCTCCAGAGACCGCGGCGGCGCTGCGCGAGGAGGCGGTGCGGATCATCACGCGCAGCTACTTCGGCGGGCTGGGCCTGCACATCGCGGCGGACAAGGAGGCGGTGGAGCGCGCGTACCACGAGACGGCGATGCGCTTCCATCCGGACACCTACGCGGAGTTCGACATCTCGGACCTGCGCGACCTGTTGGATCAGGTGCAGGAGAAGCTGTCCGCCTCGTACCGCGTGCTGAGCGTGGACGAGAAGCGCCGCGCCTATCTCCAGTACTTCTTAAGCCGGCAGGAGGTGGTGGGCCGGGCGACCGCCATCAACGTGGACGCGGAGATCGCGTTGCGTCGCGGTGAGTCCGCGCTGAAACGGGGCGACTACCGCGCGGCCATCCAGGGCTTCGAGGAGGCGGTGTCGCTCAACGAGCACGAGCCCGAGTACTACTCGTACCTCGCCTGGGCGAAGTACCGGGGCTCGCCCGGGTCGCTGATGCAGCGGGCGCTGGCGGCGCGCAAGGTGCTCAAGCAGGCGCTGACGTTGGACCCGTACCTGGAGCGCGCGCAGATCATCGCGGCCATCATCGAAATCGACCTGGACGACGCGCCGCTCGCGCGCAAGAAGCTGATGAAGGTGCTGGAGCTGAACCCGTACTCGGTGCTCGCGAGGGCGGCCCTGCAGAAGGTGGTGAAGTAGTCATGCATCACGCGCTCTGGCGACTGCTGCGCTATGCGAAGCTGCACGCGGGAATCCTCGTCCTGGCCTTCCTGTGCATGGCGGTGCTGGGGCTCGCCACGGGCGCGTACGCGTACCTGCTGGGCCCGGCCCTGCGCTTCCTGCTGTCGGGAGGCGAGGAGGGGTTCGCGAGCGCGCACCGGGTGCCGTGGCTGGCGGACCTGCCGCGCGAGGCGGCGCTCTGGGGCTTCCCGGTGCTGGTGCTGGGCGTGGGCGTGGTGAAGGGCGTGGGGTATCTGGGCCAGTTCTATTTCATGGGCCTGTTCGCGCAGCGCGTGGTGAAGGACCTGCGGCGTGACCTCTTCCTGCGCCTCACGGCGCTGTCGCCCTCGCAGATGTCCCGGCAGCGGACGGGAGACCTGCTCAGCCGCTTCTCCTCGGACGTGATGGCGGTGGAACAGGCCGCCATGTACACGGTGGGCTCGTACCTGCGCGACACCATCCAGGTGCTGGTGCTCGCGGGCGTGGCGCTGTCGATGAGCCCGCTCTTGGGCGGCCTGATGCTGGCGGTGATTCCGCTGGCGGCGCTGCCCGCCTCGAAGCTCACGCGCAAGGTGTTGAAGGGCACGCGGGAGGGGCAGGCGCACCTGGGGCAGCTCGCGGGTCAGCTCCACGAAGGGCTGGGAGGGCTGCGCACCATCCAGGCCTTCAACGGTCAGCAGGCGGAACTCGCGCGCTTCGAGTCCTACGCGAAGGCGCATGAAGAGGCCGTGGTGGGCGCCGCCTGGGCGCGCGGAGGCGTGCCGGGGCTGATGGAGGTGCTGGCGGCGGCGGCGCTGGCGGGAGCGCTGGGGTACGCGGCGGCGACGCGGGCGATGGAGCCGGAGGCGCTCCTGTCGCTGCTGACGGCGGTGATCCTCGTGTACCAGCCGGTGAAGGACCTGGGCCGGGTGACGCAGTTCGCGGTGCAGGCGGGAGCGGCGGGCGAGCGGCTCTTCGCGCTGCTCGACCTGAAGCATCCGGTGGAGGACGCGCCCGGAGCCATCCCCGCGCCGGCGATGCGGGACTCGCTGCGGATGGAGGGCGTGCGGTTCTCCTACGGGGAGCGGCGTGCGCTCGAAGGGCTGACGCTGGACCTGAAGGTGGGCCAGGTGGCGGCGCTGGTGGGTGGCAGTGGAGGCGGCAAGAGCACGGTGACGTCGCTGCTACTGCGCTTCGAGCGTCCCCAGGAGGGCCGCATCCTCCTGGATGGAGTGGACGCGGACACGTACACGGCGGCGAGCGTCCGAGCCCAGTTTGCCCTGGTGACACAGGAGCCGCTGCTCTTCCACGGCACGGTGCTGGAGAACCTGCGCCACGCGAGGCCGAACGCGACCCGCGAAGAGGTCGAGGCCGCGGCGAGGGTGGCGAACGCGGACGGCTTCATCCAGGCGCTGCCGCAAGGCTACGACACAAGAATCGGTGAGCGGGGCGTCACGCTGAGCGGAGGCCAGCGCCAGCGCTTGTGCATCGCCCGGGCGGTGTTGTCGAAGGCGCCGGTGCTGGTGTTGGACGAAGCCACCAGCAGCCTGGATCCGGAGAACGAGCGTGAGGTGCAGGCCGCGCTCGCGAAGGTCCTCCCGGGCCGGACGGCGCTGGTGATTGCCCACCGCCTGTCCACGGTGACGAGCGCGGATGTCATCCACGTGGTGGAAGCAGGACGTATCGTGGAGAGCGGCAGCCACGCGGAGCTGCTTCAGGAGGAGGGCCGCTACGCCTCCATGTGGCGCCTGCAGACGACGGGATCCGTGGAGCGAGGAGCGGCATGAAGGCGCCCGAGGCTTCCGTGCCGTGGACGTGCGAGCACGGCATGAAGGCGTCCGACGCATCCGTGCTGTGGACGTACGAGAGCAGCATGAAGGCGTCCGACGCATCCGTGCCGTGGATGTGCGAGCACGGCATGAAGGCGCCCGACGCTTCAGTGCTGTGGACGTGCGGGCATGGCACGAAGGCGTCCAACGCTTCCGCGCCGTGGACGTGCGAGCACGCCACAGGCCGCCCGGCCGCTCGGGTCCTCGGATGGATCCGCGCGTGAAGTCCGCGAAGCGCCTCCTCTCCCTGGGCGTCCGAGCGGTGCTCGGGGTGCTGCTGCTCCTCCTGGGCATTGCGGGCTTCTTCGCCTTCGCGGCGGGCTTCGCGGACTACCCGGTGGTCGCCCCCACGCCGACGGCGAAGCCGTGGATCCGGGGCGCGTACCACGTGCACACCACGCGTTCGGACGGACACGGGACGCCCGCGAAGGTCGCGGCGGCGGCGAAGGCCGCGGGCCTGGACTTCGTGGTGCTCACCGACCACAACGACTTCAAGCCTCCCATCGCGACCTGGATGGACGGCGTGCTGCTCATCCCCGGCGTGGAGCTCTCGACCAGCGCGGGCCACCTGGCCGCCTTCGGAATGCAGCGGCCATTGCAGGACATGAAGCCCTGGGGCCCGCCCGAGCAGTCTGTGGCGGCGGTCGAGGCCGCCGGAGGAACCGCGGTCCTCGCCCATCCGGTCCAGACGAAGAACCCCTGGAAGGACGAAGCCACCGCGCACCAGGTGCCCGGCTTCGAGCTGTACTCGGCGGACACCTTCTTCCGCCAGGCCCTGCACAGCCCGCTGAGCCGGCTCCTGCCCGCGCTGGGGGCGTCGCTGGTCAACCCGGTGCACGGAGTGATGTTGCTCGTGGCCCCGGAGCCGGAACCCACGGCGCGCTTCCTGGAGCTGGCGAGAGAGCGTCCAAGGCTCGCCCTGTGCGCGCACGATGCGCACGGCCTGCCCGCGTACGAGACCGTCTTCAGCGCGCTCGACCTGGAGTTTCCGCCCGAGTTGCTGCCGGGGCCCCTGTCCAGGGATGCCCGCGAGGCCGAGGCGCAGGTCACCCAGGCCCTGGCGAGCACCCAGGCACTCTGCGTCTTCCGGGCCCTCGGAGCGCCAGACGGCTTCGCCCTCGAAGGGTACGACGCGAAGTCCCGCGAGGCCCCCGTGGGAGCGGTGCTCACGGTGCGCCTCCCCGAACACGACCCCGGAACGCTCGAGGTCCGGGTGTGGGGAGAAGGCCGCCTGAGCCCCGACGGACAGCACGTCGAGCTGACCGGTCCCGGAGCGGTGCAGGTGGAGGTCTGGGCCCACGCGCCCGGGCGCTTCTTCGGCCACGAGTGGCGTCCGTGGCTCGTCCCCAGTCCGGTGCGAGTGGTGCCGCGACCACCGGGCATCTGATAGAGCGCGGGACGTCGCCCATGCGCCTGCTCTACATCGTCGCCACCTACGTCCTCTTCGCGCTGCTGTTCCCGGTGCTCTGCGTGCACCGGAAGACGCGTCACGGGCTGATGCAGCGGCTGGGCTTCTACGCGCCCGGAGCGCTGCCCGAAGGCAAGGGCCCGCTGCTGTGGCTGCACGGAGCCAGCGCGGGAGACCTGCTGGCCCTGGCGCCCATGTTCGGCCCGCTGCGCCAGCGCTTCCCCGGGTGCCGCATCGTGCTCTCGACGATGACGGACAGCGGCCACGCGATGGCACGCGACCGGTTGGCGAAGCAGATCGACGGAGTCGTGTACGCGCCCTACGACCTGTGGGGCGCGACCAGGCGCGCGGTGCGAGCCCTGCGCCCGGACGTGCTGGTGCTGGAGTACACGGAGGTCTGGCCCAACCTCATCCGGGCCGCGAAGCGCTCCGGCGCGAGCGTGGTGATGACCAACGGCCGTTTCTCTCCCGCGAACGTGGGGAAGTACCGGACGCTCTTCGGGCTCATCGGGAACCCGCTGGAGGATCTGGACCTGCTCCTGATGCGGCAGGAGGAAGAGGCCGAAAGGGCCAGGACCCTCGGAGCCCCTCCGGAGCGGGTGCTCACCACGGGCAACACCAAGTTCGACGCCCTGGCCGCGGGCCCCGCGCCCGAGGACGAAGCCCTGCGAAGCGCGCTGGGCCTCGCCCGGGAGCAACCCGTCTGGATCGCAGGCAGCACCCATGAGGGTGAGGAAGAAATCCTGTTGCAGGTGTATCAGCGTCTACGGGAGCGTTGGCCCACGCTGGGGCTGGTCATCGCGCCGCGCTACGTGAACCGGGCCGAGCGGATCCTCGCCCTGGCGAAGGAGCGGGGCCTGGACGCGGGGCTGCGCTCGAAGGGAAACCCGGAGCGGGCGGCGGTGGTGGTGATGGACTCGATGGGAGAGTTGTCACGCGCCTATCGCCTGGCCACGGTGGTGTTCGTGGGAGGGTCGTTCACGAAGCGGGGCGGCCAGAACATCCTGGAGCCAGCGGGGCAGGGCAAGCCGGTGTTGTTCGGCCCGCACATGGACAACTTCCGGGACAGCGTGGCGGTGCTGGAAGGAAACGGAGGCATCCCGGTGGCGGACGGAGAGGCGCTGTACACCGCGCTCAAGGACCTGCTCGAGCACCCGGATCGCCTGAGCGCCCTGGGAGCCCAGGCCGGGGCCACGGTGCGCCGCATCTCCGGAGCCAGCGACCGCAACGCCGAAGCGATGGCCGCGCTGCCGCGCCGAGAGGGAAGCCCATGACGCTCATCGTCCATCCCCACTTCCACAAGCGCTACACGGGAGTGACCCGGCACGTGGAGTCGGTGGTGCCCGCGCTCGCGAAGGGCGAGGAGACGCGGGTCATCGGCTCCGGCCTGACGGCGGACCTGCCGCGCATCACCTGGGCGGAGTTGATCCGCCGCTCCCACCAGGAGCCCATCGTCTGGCACGCGCACCGGAACAACGAACTCCTCGCGGGGATGTTGCTGAAGATGTTGGGAGGCCGGGTCCGCCTCGTCTTCACGAGGCACACGTCGGTGGCGCCCACGCGCTTCACCCGCTGGCTCGCCCGGGGCGCGGACGCGCTGGTGTCGCTCACGAGGCAGATCTCCGACGTCATCGCGCTGCCCTCCACGGTGATCTCGCACGGCATCGACCTCACGCGCTTCCATCCGCCGGCAGATCGGGACGCCGCCTGGGAGCGGCTGGGGCAGGGCGGGCGCTACGGCATCGGAGTCATCGGGCGCATCCGCAAGGAGAAGGGGCAGGGCGACTTCCTCGAAGCCCTGCGGCCGTTGTTGCCGGAGCGACCGGAGTGGCAGGCGGTGCTGGTGGGGCTCGCGAAGGGCCCGGACCTGGAGTGGGTGAACGGCCTGCGCCGGGGCATCGAGGACCGGGTGAAGCTCGCGGGTGAGCAGTCCACCATCGAGCCCTGGTACCAGGGCCTGAGTATCCTGGTGCACCCGTCCTACGCGGAGGGCTACTCGCTGGTGCACGTGGAGGCGATGGCTTCGGGCTGCTGTGTGGTGGCCTCGAAGCTGCCGTACCTGGACACCCTCATCGAGCATGGCCGAACGGGCTTCTTCTTCGAGCCCGGAGACGTGAAGGGGCTGCGCGAGCTGTTGGATCAACTGACCCGCGAGCCAGAGCGAGCCCGCCAGGTGGGCCGCAACGCCGCGGAGGAAGCGCGCCGCCGCTGTGGTGTTGAACACGAAGCCAGGGCCTTGAGCGACCTCTACCAATCGCTGGTGAAGCGCTGATGCGCATCCTGCACCTGCTGGCGAGTCCGTTCTGGAGCGGCCCGGCGGAGAACGTCGCGCTGCTGGCCCAGGCACAGCGGGCCCTGGGCCACGAAGTGACGGTCGCGGTGGACCGCAAGCGCCGCGACATCGCCGCGGAGGAGCCCGCCGTGCCGCGCTTCCAGTCCCTGGGCCTCCTGGACGAGGGAGGCCTCGCGTTGTCCGTGAAGTCGCCGCCCTGGGAAATGTGGAGTGACCTGCGAGCACTCCGCCAGCGACGGGTGGACGTGCTGCACGCCCACTTCACCCACGATCACCTCCTGGCCAGGTGGGGAACGCCAAAAGGCGCGGTGCGGATCCGCTCCATCCATGCGCCCCGTTCGCTGAGAGCGTCGCTGCCCGAAGCAGGCGGCTACACGGTGCCCGCGAGCCATCTGCGAGCGAAGCTCGAAGGTCGACACCGTCCCGTCCAGGTACTCCCCGCGCTGGTGGATCCGATGTTCGAGCCGACGAAGGACCGCCAGGCCCTGCGCCGGGACCTGGGGCTCGGGGACACATACCTCGTGGGAATGATCTCCACGTTCCAGGAGAGCCGGCGTCACGCGCTCGGAGTCGAAGCCTTCGCCACGTTCACCCGACACCGCCCGGATGCCCGCCTCGTACTGGTCGGAGACGGAGCCCTGCTCGAAGCGACCCGGACGCAGGTGTCGGAGCGAGGCCTCACGGAGCAGGTCACGTTCGCGGGCTACCAACAGGGCCCGGCCTTCGTGAAGTGGCTGCAGGCCCTGGACGAGGTGTGGATCCTCGGCCTGGGGAACGACTGGAGCGCAAGGGCCGCGGCGCAAGCGAGGGCCTGTGGAGTCCGGGTGGTGGCGGTGAAGGAAGGAGCGCTCCCGGACCTCGCGGATGCGAAGGTGGAAGCGCCCACGGTGGACGCCGTGGTGTCCGCCGCACTCTCCGAATCCCGAGCCATCACGGAGCACCCGAAGAACGAAAGCATCGCCAACGCCGTCCTGGACCTCTACCAGCAGGCAGCGGAGGCCCGGAGATGACCACCATGCAGGGCCCGGAGCCTGGCGCCCCCACGGCCCTGGAGCGGGTCTTCTACCCCCCGAAGCCAGAGCCATGGGCCCGTCGAGCCTTCCTGTCGCCCCTCGCGCTCCTGTCCTGGACGTACAGCGGAGCGGTCCGCCTGAGAGGCGCGCTCTACGACACCGGCCTGCTGCGAGCCGAACGAGTCGGAGGGCTGCGAGTCCTCTCGGTCGGCAACGTCAACGTGGGAGGCACGGGCAAGACGCCCGCGGTGCTGCACCTGGCCGAACTGCTGCTCCAAGAAGGTCGCAAGGTCGGCATCCTCACGAGAGGCTACGGGCGCGAGTCCCGCGAGCCGCTGACCTTCACGGGAGCCGAATCTCCACCCACGGTGGGCGAGGCCGGAGACGAACCCCTGTTGCTCGCGCGAAGGTGTCCCAAGGCCCGCCTCTTCGTGGGAGCGGATCGGGTCGCGGCGGCACGCAGGGCGAGGGACGACTACGGTCTGGACACGGTCCTGCTGGACGACGGCTTCCAGCACCGCCGCCTCCATCGGGACGAGGACCTCGTCGTCGTGGACGAGTCCGTGGGCCTGGGCAACGGTCACCTGCTCCCCAGAGGACCGCTGCGAGAGCCACCCTCGGCCCTGCGCCGGGCCACGCTCCTCTGGCTGCGAGCGGCCCCCCTGTCTCAAGACCCCGTGGCCCCCATTCCCTGGCTCGAAGCCGTGACGGCGCCCCGGGTCCGGACGCGCTACGGGCCCACGGGCTGGTGGGATCCCTCGGGCACCGAGCACGCGACGAACGCGCTCGAAGGAAGGCCGGTCCTCGCGCTCGCGGGACTGGCCCGGCCCGGAGGCTTCCTGAAGACGCTCACCGCGCTGGGAGCAGAGGTGGGGGACGCCGCCCTCTTCCCGGATCATCACCACTTCACCGCGGACGAACTGCGCGGGGTCGAAGCCCGGGCCCGACAGCAGGGCGCGCTCGTGGTGACGACGGAGAAGGACGCGGTGAGGCTGCCCCCGGGGTTCGAGGCCTGGGTGGTGCGCCTGGGCGTGGAGGTCCTGGAGGGCGAATCGCATCTGCGGCGGGCACTTGGGCTGAAGCCGGAGACGCGCGACTTGTGAGGGTCGGAGGGCTGTGGGACAACGCGCGCCCATGGCCGCGGTCTCGTCCTCACGTCCGACAGCTCCGTCCTCGCGTCTGCCACTCGCCTTCGCGCGCCGCCGGGTGTTGCTGGTGGGAGACCTGGTCGCTGACCACTATCTCTACGGGCAGACGGATCGGGTGAGCCGCGAGGCCCCGGTGCTCATCGTTCGCTACGAGTCATCGGAAGTGAAGCTCGGCGGAGGCGCCAACGTGGCGGCCAACGTAAGGACGCTGTCCGGCCAGGTGACGGCGGTGGGCGCGCTGGGCGTGGACCCGATGGGGAGGTCGCTGCGCAAGCTCTTCGACGCCGCGGACATCCGGCTGCACGCGGTCAGCAGCCGGACCATCGAGACGGAGACGAAGACCCGCATCCTCGCGGGCGGCGTGAGCACCACGAGGCAGCAGATGCTCCGGGTGGACCGGGGGCAGCGAGGCGCCCTGCCGCCCCGGATGCGCAAGGCGATTGCCCGGCAGGTGGAAGCCGCGGCGAAGGACGCGGACGCGGTGGTCGTCTCCGACTACGGCGCCGGCGTGGTCAGCGAAGAGGTCCGCGAGGTGCTGCGGAAGCTCGCCCATGACGGACTGCCTGTGTGCGTGGACAGCCGCTACGCGCTCGCCTCCTTCGTGGGCCTCACGGTGTGCAAGCCCAACGAGCCGGAGCTGGAAGCGCTCACGGGCCGCCCGGTGCGCACGAAGGAAGATCTGCTGGAGGCAGGACACGCGGCGGTGCGCAAGCTGGAGTGCCAGGCGCTGCTGGTGACGCGAGGAAGGCACGGCATGGCGCTCTTCGACGCGAAGGGCGGAGTGGACCTGATTCCCGTGCACGGAGCGAAGTCGGCGGTGGACGTGACGGGAGCGGGGGACACGGTCATCGCGAGCCTCGCCCTGTCGCTCGCCGCAGGAGCCTCGTTCGGAGAGGCGGCGCGGCTGGCGAACGTGGCGGGAGCCCTGGTCGTGCAGAAGCCCGGCACGGCGACGGTCTCCAGGGAAGAACTCCTCGAAGCGCTGCGGAGCCCACGATGAACACCTTGGACAAGCTTCGCCCCCTCGCCGCCATCGCGGAGGAGCGGGAGCGCTGGCGCGAGCAGGGCCGCACGGTGGCGCTGGCCAACGGAGTCTTCGACCTGCTGCACGTCGGGCACGTCCGGTACCTGGAAGGCGCGAAGGCGCTCGCGGACGTGCTGGTGGTGGCGGTGAACTCGGATGCCTCGACGAGGGCCTACAAGGGGCCCGGACGTCCCCACATCCCGGAGGCGGAGCGCGCGGAGCTGGTCGCGGCGCTGGCCTGCACCGACCGGGTCGTCGTCTTCGACGAAGCGAACGTGCGAGCCATCATTCGCGCCCTCAAGCCCGACGTGCACGTGAAGGGGACCGACTACACGCCGGACACCATTCCAGAAGGGGACGAGGTCCGGGCCTACGGAGGCCGGACCGCGGTGTCAGGAGACCCGAAGGACCACAGCACCACGGAGCTGGCGCGCAGGCTCGGACGCGAAGGCACGAAGTAACCATGGGCCTGGACCCGGTGCTGCATTCCATCCTGGGCTGCCCCCACTGCAAGGGCGCCCTCGAGTCGCACGAGGGCCCGCCACCCGAAGTCCGCTGCCCCCGCTGCTTGCGAGCCTGGCCGGTGGAGCAGGACATCCCGCAGCTGGTGCCCGAACGAGAGCGTCCGCTCACCCCGTGAGCGAGCCACGCCCTGAGACGAACGACCGGACCTCCTCGGCCACGCGCTGTTCCAGACCCGCGCCGGAGGCTCCGTCGATCAAGGGCGTCAGGTCCACCATCCGGTGAGGAGGGAAGGCATGGCCCCAGCGCTCCATGTCGATGCGCAGGAAGAACGCCAGGGTGGGAGCGCCAACGGCCACGGACAGGTGCATGGGCCCGGTGTTGTTGCAGACGGTGAGCCCGGCGGCCCGCATGAGCGCCGCGAGCTCGTCGATGCTCGTGGCCGGGGCAAGCTCCGCACCCGGCGCGCCCGAGAGCACGGCCTGCGCCAGCGGCTCTTCACCCGGGCCCCAGGTGACGACGGGCGCATAGCCCAGCGAGAGCAGCTCCCGGGCCGCCGCCGCGAAAGCCTCGGCCGGAATGCGGCGCTCGCCCAGCCGGCCCCCCGGGTTGATGACCGCGCGCCGCGAGCCCGCCCGGGTGAACGCCTCCAGGTACTCACGGAACGCGGTCCCGACGACCGGCTCCCGGAAGGAGAGCCCCCGGGCCACGGCCCCATTCGTCAGGGGCGTGAGCAGGTGCGTTCGCTGCACGGCTTCGTGCCGGGTATCGGGACGGGCGGGCACTGACACCGACTGCAGCAGGGACACGGGCCAGATGCCCGGCCCGATGACGACCGCCTTCGGTCCCGCCATCCGGGCAATCAGCGCACTCGTCACCGACGGAGCGCTCCAGTTGGCGCAATCCACCACGGTGTCATAGCCGGCACGCCGGAGCGCGCGGATCCCGGGGGCCAGGGGCCCCAGCCACAGGTATCGCCGGTCGAACGCCAGGACGGCATCAATCTCGGGATGTCCCTGGAGGACGCGGGCCACCTTGGAATGCACCAGCACATGCACCTCGGGAGGAGGGTGCACGTGGGCCTTGAGGGTCTTCAGCAGGGGCGTCAGCAGCAGGGCTTCGCCCACACGGTTGTCCGGCCGGACGAGCAGGACCTTGCGAGGGGAGGGGAGGGGCGTTCCGAGCGGACGACGACGTCCAGGGCGCCAGAAGAGGCCTGAGGCCAGGAGCGTCAGCGCCAGCTTCGCCCACGTTTCGAGCCGCTTGTGCCACGCCATCGCGGCGGACCCTACCAGAATTGGGATGGACGCAAGACGTTGGCTTGACCTGGGGACGGAAAGCCCCTAGCACCCGGCCCGATGCTCAAAAGCATGACCGGATTTGGTTCAGGGCGCGCCCGCGTGGGAGACGAAGAAGTCTCCGTGGAGGCACGTTCGCTCAACCACAAGTTCTGTGAAGTGAAGGTCCGGCTGCCGCGCGAACTGTCCGCGCTGGAACCCGCGCTCGTGAAGCTGGTGAAGGACCGGCTCGCGCGAGGCTCGGTGGAAATCCTGGTGCGCCGCCAGGCCGCCACCGTCTCCGGCAATGTCCCCACCGTGGATGTCGCCCTCGCCCGCGAGTACGCCAGGGCCTTCCGGGAAGTCGCCACCGCCCTGGGCCTCTCGGCGGACGTGGCCTGGTCGCAAGTGGCCAACCAGCCGGGCGTCATCCGCCTGGAGGAGAAGGGAGTGGACGTGGAGTCCGCCACCCAGGCTACCCAGACCGCGCTCCAGCAGGCCCTCTCCGCGCTGGAGACGATGCGCAACACCGAGGGCGAGTCCATCCACACGGACCTCGACACCCGGATGAAGCTCATCGAAGGGTGGAGCCAGGAAGTGGCCCGGCTCGCGCCGCGCGCGGTGAACGACTACCAGCAGCGGCTCACCGAGCGTGTGGCGGAGCTCGCGCGCGGCGTCGCGGTGGACCCGCAGCGACTGGCGCAGGAAGTCGCCCTGTTCGCCGAGCGCACGGACATCGCCGAAGAGGTGACCCGCCTGGCGACCCACCTCGAACAGTTCCGGCTGCTGATGGCGAGCCCCGAGCCCGTGGGCCGCCGCATGGATTTCCTCGTGCAGGAGATGCACCGCGAGGTGAACACGACAGGCTCCAAGAGCCAGCACGCGGAGATTTCCTCGCGTGTGGTCTCGATGAAGGCCGAAGTCGAGCGCATCCGCGAACAGGTGCAGAACGTCGAATGAACGAACCCTCTGGACTCCCGCCTGGTCTGCTGCTCGTCCTCTCCGCTCCTTCAGGGGCGGGCAAGACCACCCTTGCGCACCGACTGCTGAAGGAGATGCCGGACGGCATCTTCTCCACGAGCGTCACCACCCGCCGGCCCCGGGGCAAGGAGCAGGAAGGGGTGGACTACCACTTCGTTGGAGTGGCCACCTTCCAGGAGAAGATCGAGCAGGGCGAGTTCGTGGAGTGGGCCGAGGTGCACGGCCACTTCTACGGAAGCCCCCAGTCCGTGGTGGACGAAGCGCGTCGGCGCCGCGGCACCGCCGTCTTCGACATCGACGTGCAGGGCGGGCAGGCCATCAAGCGCAAGCACCCTGATGCGGTCCTCATCTTCGTCCTGCCGCCCTCCATGGATGAGCTGGAGCGCCGCCTCCGGGACCGCCAGACCGACTCCGACGAAACCATCCGTCGGCGCATGCTGGGTGCTCGCTCGGAGATCGAGCGGGGAATCGCGTCCTACGACTACATCGTGGTGAACGACGACTTCGAGCGCGCCTACCATGAGCTGCGCTCGGTGGTGGTCGCGGAGCAGTGCCGCAGGGGACGCGTGGACCTGTCCAAGCTCAAGCTCGGGAGCTGAGACCTGCGGGAATCGGTGGAGCGGGCTGACGGTTTCCCCTCCACCACGTCGCGATGCGCCAGCGGTCTGCATCAAACTTCTTGCGCTGCCTGGTCGTCTGTTGGATAAGCCGCACACCTCGCGGCGACACGCAGGCGTCACTCCGGTGGCACTTGAACGACGCAGGGAAGAAGGGATCCGAGAAGGCGGCTTTACTGGGCCTCGCGGATCGAACAGGCAGCGGAGCACGGGGAAGAAATCCCGCGCGAACGAGGCCTGGTTCTGCCGGTGACGGGAAGTTGACATTCTCCGGTTCACTTCTTAGATGGATACCGCAGCAGGGCAGTTGATCAGCGGGCGTTGAAGGTGTTGGAGCGGGTTGCCGCCTCGTGGGAGGCGGAGCTGAAGCAGCGGCGGTCGGGAATCGGAAGCAGCAGGATGGCGGTTGACAGTAGACGCGGCGGGAAGTTAGAAGCCGCGCCCCTCGACGAAAGCGGGCAGCCAACGCGGACGCCGAGAGCAGCAAGGAGTCAAACCGAAAGGGTTGACTCTGAAGTGCGCGGTGGTAGAAGCCGCGCCCCTCACCCGGAAGCCCGCGCACTGGCGCGGAAGGTACTTCTAGGAGAGGTGTAGCGCCGACAAGAAAATAGGGCAGTCAACAAGCGAGTTGACAGCGAGCGCGGCGGAAAGATAGAAGCCGCGCCCCACCGAAAAAAGTCCGGAAGGCAACAAGCGGACGGGAAGCGGTGAGGAAAGCTGAAAACGAGCGGTTGACAGGGAAGGCGGCGAAGAAGTAGAAGCCGCTCCCCTTCGAAAGAAACGGCGGAAGTCACTGGACGGCGCCGAAGAAATCGAAGAAG
>NZ_RAWB01000231.1 GCF_003612055.1 Corallococcus llansteffanensis | reverse complement strand
CTCCGGTGCCCGTACCACCGCCAGGACCCGAGCCTGAACCTGAGTCCGCGCGGGGCGGCAGGAACGCGCGCAGCTCGTTGAGCTCCGGCAGCAGGCGCAGCGGAGCGAGCGTCTCGAAGGTGGCGACCGCCTCCTCCCCCTCCGCTGCCGACGTCACCGCGAAGCCCGCGGGCAGCGTGCCGCGCACGTTCGCCTTGCAGCGGAAGTGCTGGAGCCCCACCGCCGCGGTCCCCGGACTCGGCCGGTAGCCGATGTGCCCCAGCAACTTGGAGACGGAGTCCTCCAGCCGCGCGGTCGCGAGGAAGCCCTCCTCCGCCCACGCCTGCTGGTACGTCCACAGCACGTGCAGCGCGAGCGCCACGCTGTCCAGCAGCCCGCGCCCCAGGTCCACCGAGGAAGGCGCCGCGTACGCGAGCGGGTTCCAGGTGGGCGCCTCGTCCGTGCGCGCGAAGGACGTGCGCGCCGTCTCGCCCAGCCGCGTGCGGAGCTGTTCGTGCGACAGCGCCTGATGCGTGGCGGGGACGCGGCTCATCGCAGCCCTCCACACACATGCACGGTGAGGACCCCTTCGGAGCCCGGCCAGTAGCCGCCGCGCGCGGTGGCCACCTCCTCCGGGCCAATGGGGATGACCCCTTCCGCCAGCCGATCCACTAAGTGGGACTCCAGCCGCCGGAAGCGCTTCACCCGCACCGCCGTCACGCCGGACACGCGCAGCACCGCCTGGTACAGGTCCGCGAGCTGCACGTCGCCGTTCAGCCCGGAGCGGTCCGGATCCAACAGGCCACCGTCTCCCGCGATGGCTCCCACCACCGCGTCGCGCACCAGGTCCGCCTGCGCGTGCGGCGCCGCGTCCACCTCCAGGTCCAGATCGAGCGGCACCCACCGGGGCGGCAGCGCCTCCACGTCCACGCCCAGGAGGCGGATCTCCTCCAGTCGCCGCCGCACGCCCGCCCACCGGCGCAGCAGCTCATCGCGGTCCAGCGTGTCCTCGTCGCGCAGCAGCACCGTGACGCGGATGACGGTGCGCAGGTCCCGGTGCACGACGCGCGCGGAGGCCCCGGCGACCTCCGGCAACTGCTGGAGCAGGCGCACGTAGTCCTCGACGGTGACAGCGGACAGCGGCTGCGACACCCCGGCCGGCGCGCGGTAGCGGATGGAGTCGAGCGACTCCGCGTCCCGTCCCCCCACCGCGGGCAGCGGGTTGTCCACGCGCACCAGCAGGCGCACGTCGTCCATCGGTTGGGCCAGCAGCTCTCCCGCCGACGCCGAGCGCTGCGGATCCAACGGCACCTGGAGCAGCCGCGTGAGCACGCCCTCCCCCACGTTGCCCAGGGTCCCCAGCCCGATCCGCAGCGACAGGCCCAGCGCCGTCTCGCGGGGCGGCAGCGCGGCGCCGTTGACGCCATCCCCGCAGCGCAGGCTGGCGCCGCCCGTGGGGGTCGCGCGCAACACGACGACCTCATCCCCAGGTCCCTGGACGGACAGGTCCTCCACCACACTCCACGGGTCGTCCTCCACGCTCACCTGGACCTGGGGCGTCCCGCGCCGAAGCGCGTCGCCGGGCAGCGGATAGCCCGGGGCCTGGACGCTGATGGGATGGAACGGCAGCACCACCTCGCGCTCCTGGCTGCCGTCCACGATGGGCGACAGCAACGCGCGCCACTGCGCCAGGCTGCGCGCGAAGGGCTCCGCCGAGTCGGCCTCGAAGCCCTCCGGCAGCGGCGTCACCGGCAGCCCGTGATGCGCGGGCACGACGTTGCCCAGCACCGTCGCGCGGGGCCCGGGCGTGGGGTCCCCCGGCGCGAGGAAGGCCTCCGGCGCGAGCCTGCGCGGATCCCACCCGATGAAGGTCGTATCGGTGGCGAGCGCAACGGATGTCACACGCACCACGTGCCCGCCCTCGCCGCGTCCCCGGTAGAGCACCAGCCACCGGCCAACCTCCAGCTCCGGGTAGACGCCCGCGAGCGTGGCCCCGGTGTCCCCGGGCAGCACCGACTCCGCGAGCGTCACGGCATCCAGGCGCGGGAAGTACGACAGGGGCGACTCGGTGACGAACACCAGCGAGTGCTCCTGCGTGGAGGCGTTGGCCACCAGCGTGTCCGCCGGGAACTCCAGCACGCCGCCGCCGGTGAGGAACTCCAGCGCCGTGGTGCCGGGTGGAAGCGCCGGCAGGTCCAGCTCGTCCAGCCGCGCCTTCACCAGCGCCGCGAGCGCCTCCGCATCCAACCGGAAGCGCAGCATCGTCGTGGCGGACAGGCCCGGGTCGGGCGCGTAGTCCAGGCCGCGCGCGTGGTCCTCGACGGAGCGACGCAGCCGCGCCTGCTCCAGGAAGCCCTCCACCACCGCGCGCTCCTGCTGGTAGGCCAGCGAGTCGAGCTGCGCGGCCACCGCCTCCAGCAGCATCGTCGTGAAGTCCGCCGGTCCCCGGTCCTGCCACGGCGCCATCACCGTGCGGGCCCGCTCCAGCATCACCGCCAGCAGTGAGCGCGCGTCGCGGGCCAGGTAGTCCACCAGCGCGCCGGGCGCGGGCCGCTCCGGGGCCGCGAGCCACGGGCGCGGCTGCGGATCGCGAACGTCACAGCCAGGCACCACGTCCGGAGCCCAGGCACCGACGAAGGGCGCCGGATCCCGGGGGCCGTCTCCCGGCACGAGCACGCCAGCGCGAGCGACGGCCGCGTCCGGCACCAGTCGCAGGTCCACCGTCTCCGGAGGCGGCAGGACCCCGGTGAGGAGCACCGGCGGCCCCTGCGGAGTCCCCGGCGTCACGTAGGGCAGCGGCCCCACCTCCAGGAACGGAGGCGCGGCACCTTCCGCGAACAGCGCGGGCGAAGCGGACAGCTCCGCGTCCGTCTCCAGCACGAAGGGCGCGCCGACGATGGCCGTGAACAGCGAGTCGTACGCGCGCACCTCGCCCGGCCCCAGCCGCAAGCCGTGCGCATGCCGGTGCCACGTGAGCTGCGCGAGCAGCAGCTGCTCCGCCTGGAGCCAGCCCGCGTGCACGGACGTCCACGCCTCCGTGCGACGCACCAGCGCCGTGCGCAGTCCGCCCTCCAGTTGCAGCGCGGTGCCGGTGATGACGAAGAGGGAGCAGTCCTCGACGGTCATCTCCCCGGGCGTGCCCGCGTCCAGCACGGGCTCCAGCCCGCCCAGCGGCGCGGCCACGTGCAGCCCCACCACGTCCCCGTCCGAAGGGAACACGGGCAGCGTCAGCGGACCCACCACCGAACCCGTGAGGGCCTCCAGCGCGGCGGCAAGCCACTCCGACCACGCCGGGGCCGGCTGCGCCCCCACGGGCACGGGCGCCCCCGACACGCGGCTCACCTCCACGTCGCGCACCGTCACCGGCTCCAGCGAAGGTCCGCCCAGCACCCGCAGGCCCGCGGAGGCCGTGCCGCCCAGGACCTCCTCCACCTGTCCGATGCCGACCTCGATGCCACGGCCCCCCAGCGCGAGCATCCCCAGCGCGAGGGCCCCCTGCACCTGCCGCACGGTGAAGCCGCGCACCTGGACCGCGCCCGGCGAGCCGACCACCAGCCCCACGCTCCACTCCGCCGCCAGGGCCTTCACGTCGCTCACGGCCACGTCCACCGCGGACAGGCCCTCGCCCTCCTCCCGCGACACCAGCACCCGGACGCCGAGCGCCCTCGCGCCGGTGACCTTCGACACCGTGACCCCGGAGAGGTTCGCGCGCGACAGGCCCGCGAGCTCCAGGCCCACGCCCGCGCCAGCGCCAACGACGTCCCGCACCTTCACGTCCGCCCACTGCGACCGCTGGCAGACCGCGCGCACACCGAAGGCCGCGCCCGACGAAGCCTCCACGGAGGCCACGGACAGGCCCGTGACCCGGGCCTCCTTCGCCGCGAGCAGGAGCCCCGTCGCCGCCGTGCCCTTCGCCCCCGTCACCGTGAGCGAGTCGATGCTCACCGTCCCATCGGGCGTCTCCACGGTCAGCGCCGTGCAGTCCCCCGAAGCGGTGGCGCCCACCGACACGTCCGACACCTCCACCCGCACGCCCTTGAGCAAGAGCCCCGCTGACTCCTCCGCCACCACCGTCACGTCCACCAGGGCCGTCACCAGTCCGATGACTTCGAGCGACCCGCCATCGAGCTTCAGCGTCACCCCCACGCCACCCCGCAGCCGCAGCGCATGCACGGGCGAGCCGATGACGACCGCGGTGGTGAGCACGCCCTCGCCCACGGGCAGCACCCACTCCACCTCGCCCGGAGGCGCGGCCTGCAACGCCGCGTTCGCCGCCGCGAGCGAGGCCTCCAGCGGCAGCGTCAGGACGAGCGCGCTCACGGGGGCGCCTCCAGCGTCCTGCGGAACAGCTCCGCGTGCTCCTCGCCCGTCGCCAGCAGCGTGTAGAGGATGTCCACGTAGAGGGTGGAGTCCTCGGCGGTCACCTTCACCGCGTCCAGGCGCACCTGGTCGCGCATGAACTCCTGCACGTTGAGGCGGATGATGTACTCGGTCGCGGCGGCGACCTCCGGGCTCGCGGCGCCGAACACCATCCGCTGCACACCGCACCCGAAGCGCGGGCGGTTCACCCGCTCGCCGGGCAGCGTGAACAACAGCTGCTCCAGCTGCTGCCGGATGACCTGCGCGGGCCCCACGGTGCGGGGCGTGCCCAGGTCTCCCAACTGGAAGGGGAAGTGCAGGCCACGGCCCATCACGCCACCCCGTTGAGCGCGTCGCGCGCCAGGTCCACGTCCACTTCGTAGCGGGCCACGGCGTCGGCCCACACCCAGCGGTGCCGAGCGCCGCGCACGTACCAGGTGCCGTCCATCAGCTTGCCCGCGCCGACGAGCCCCACCGGACGCCGGGCGCGGAGGATCCGCTCGTAGCGCAGCCCCTGCACCGTGCCGTTCGCCTCCGCCAGCCAGTCCGCCTCGCGATAGTCCGCCCAGGCCAGGTTCTCCACCTCGGGCACGTCGTGCGGCACGTCCACGTACTGGAGGCCCACCGCCTTCACGTCCGGGCGCTTCGGCAGCACCGCCGCCATCCGTGCCTTCAGGATGTCCGCGCGGCTGGTGCTCCCCATGCGCGGGAAGCGCGGCGCGGACACCGTCGCGGAGCGGATCCGCCGCGTGCGCTCGTCGATGTGCGCGCCGTGGAGCTCCGTGGGCCGGTGGCTCTCCCAGCGCGCCTTGAGCTCCACCATCGTCGGCGTGGAGCGCGGCAGGAGCGACAGGTCCGGCTGCTTCGGGGCCTCCGGCCGGGGCAGGTGGAAGTGGCCCACGCACTCCGCCGCCGCGTTGGCGCCCGCGGCCACCGGACCCGGCTTGCGCTCCACGAAGGCCTCGTAGCCGTTGCGCCGCGCGAGCCACCGCAGGAGCGCCGCGTCCGTGCCGCGCTGGAGCACCACCGCCCGCGCCGCGTCGCGCACCGGCGCCGTGTCCTGCACGTCCACGCCGAAGCCGTACTCACCGTAGAGCTGCCGCGCGATGCCCGCGTCGGACAGGCCGCTGAACGAGCGCGTGCGCTCCTCCAGGTGCATCAGGCACGACGCGTCCAGCCCGTACAGCTCCAGCGACGAGTCCGGCACGCGCGACGGGCCGAAGTACGGCTCCACCGCGGTGATGTACCCGTCGAACACCACCTCCTCCACGTCCGGCGCCTCGCTGTCCGGCGGACCCAGCCCGAAGCTGATGGTGATGCGCTTGAGCAGCGCGAACCGTCCGTCCGCCAGCGCGTCCCAGTCGTCTGAGTCCGTGGGCGCCATCTCCAGCGACAGGTGGAAGGACGACGCGTCGTCGGTGCGCTCGTCCACCTCCAGGCGCGTCACCCGGCCCCGGGCATCCGTCATCGGCTGCCCGTCGATCCAGAGCTGGAGGAACGCCGCGCGCTGCTCCGCCATCAGGGCTTCTCCGGGATGGACAGGACCGTGCCCGGCTCCAGGAGCGCCTCGGGCTCGAAGGTGGGGTTGGCGTCCACGATGCGCCACGCCTGGAACGGGTCGCTGAAGTAGCGCTGCGCGAGCAGATCCAGCCGGTCCCCCGCCACCACCTTGTGCAACAGAGACGTGGGCGCGCCCGGCGCCACGCGCGGCACGTACAGCGCCACCTGCGTGCCGCCCGCGCCCAGGGGCGCCGCGTACGTGGGCAGGTCCTTGTGTCGGGAAGAGGGGTCGCTCATGGCCGCCTAGCTCGCGCCGTTCAACTTCGCCTGCGGGGCCAGGGCCTGGGCGATGAGGGTGTTCGCGTCCGCGCCCTTCACCGCCGCCAGCTCCTCCATCTGCTGCCGCTGGTCCCGCAGGTTCTTGAAGACCTGCGCCACCTTGTTGTTCGCCGCGTTCTCCCCCACCTCCAGGATGCGCATGCGCAGGTCCACCTCAGCGCGCAGCGGCAGCAGCGATGGATCAAAGCGCTGCTCCACGATGGTCATCCCGGTGATGACCACCGGGAAGTTGCGCGGCCCCAGCATGAGCAGCAGCTCCGTGGGGTTGAGCGAGACGAGCTTCGTCGCGGGCTTCTTCTCCTCCTCGCCCACCTGGTCCTTGCCCAGCGCCATCCCCTCCAGCATCGCCAGCTCCGGCAGCACGCCGGACGTGCCCGCCCACTCGCGGTCCCGGAGGACGGCCTCCGTCACGTCGAAGACGAGCTTCATCGCGATGGTTTCGCTCTTGGCGTGCAGGCCGCCGCCGCGCTGCCCGTCGAGCAGGACCTTCGTCTGCTCGGGCGTCTTGCCGGGCTTCGTCTCCCACTGCCCCGCGCGCGTGCGCGTCACCGTCTCCGGGTTGTACTGGAAGCGCAGCGCGCGCACGCTCGGCTCGGTCTTCTTGTCGTCGGCCGTCTGCGGCAGCGTCACCAGCATGCCCTTGGCCAGCTGCTGATCGAACGCGAGGAGGGTCGGCTCCAGGTTGCGCGTCATCCGTGGACCCGCGCGCCGCCGGCCGACTCGCGCTGGGCGAGGCTCCGGGCAATGGCTTCGTTGTTCTTGTCCAGCAGCGCCACGACGGAGGTGCTGAGCAGCTTCACCAGCTCCCTAGGGTCGTCAGGGATGCTGCGCAGCATCCACGCGAGCTCACGCTCCAGCTCGCGGCGGGTGAGTCCGACCTGTCCATTCACGGGGGGTGGGGCCATGGCGTGTGCGTCCTTTCCGTCAGCTCCAGCCATCCACCAGCGGATGGCCTTCCAGCTCGTTGCGCAGCAGCTCCAGGTAGCGCCACCGCCGCGCGCGCGGCAGGGCCAGGATGTCCGCCTCCGACCAGTGGTAGTGGAACGCCAGGCAGTGCACCTCCGACTCCAGCCGCGCCGCCCCACCCCGCAGCTCGCGCGCCAGCAGCGCGAACGGATCCAGCTCCAGCTCCAGCCACGCCGAGCACTGGGGACAGCGCCCCAACAGGCCCAGGTCCGGCGCCGTCGTGCCCTCCGCCAGGGCCAGCGCCACCGCGTGCCGCGACCTCACGGGCAGGGCCTTCCACCCGTCGGGCGTCAGCGGCTGACCGTCCACCTCCACCAGCCGCGACCACAGGAGCGCGGACCGCTCCGCGCGCGGGCCCGGGACCTCCGCCAGCACCGCGTCGTCCTCGCCCGTCGGCTCGCGCACCTCCGCGCGGCCCTCCGGCAGCGGCACGCCCAGCACCTCCGGGGCCGCGTCCGGCCGCTCCGGCGCCAGCGCGGAGAGGCGCACGTCCACGTCCGCCATCGCGCCGCAGCCCGGGGCCGGACAGCGCGCCACCAGCGACAGGCGATCCCCATACATCCGCGCCCGCAGGTGCAGCGCCAGGTGGTGCCGGTCCCCTCGCGTGAGCGCGGACGTCAGCGCCGCGTCCACGCGCGCGTAGTCCCCCAGCCGTCCCAGGCACGACGCGAGCAGCTCGCTCACCGCGCGAGGCGTGGGGCGGTCGCCGGCCACGGCCAGCGTCCACTCGTCGCGGCCGGTGAGCGGGCGCAATTCGCCCTGGCGGTGGCACCGGCCGTCCTCGTCGAAGAGGCCGTGCGGCAGCAGCACCGGGATGGGGGGCTCGAGCAGCACCTCACACCACCTTCTCGATGGTGAAGCCCTCGTGCTCGATGACCAGCGTCTCGATGAGGGTCTCGTTGGCCTCCGCCGCGAGCTCCGACATCGCGGTGAACTTCGAGCACCACGCGTTGTGGAGGATGAACTTCTTCACCGGCCGGTTGTGGTCGATGTCGTAGACGAGGATCTCCACGGTGCGCCGGTAGTCGGGCTCCGCGGCGCGCAGGCCCGGGGTGGCTTCGTGGCGGATGAGCTGGGTGGCCCAGTCCTCGAAGGCCGTGTCCTGGGTGAGCCCCGCCTCCAGCGTGACGTTCTCGTAGCGCGTGCGGCCCGGGGACAGCTCGTCCACGGAGCTGAGGCTGTCGCCGGAGCGGAACTTCACCACCTCCACGGTGCCGGTGAGGCCGGAGATCTTCCGGCACGCGGCCACCTCCACGTTGTTGAGCAGCACGCGGAAGTTGAAGTTGCGGTAGGGGTCGCGCTTCGTGGATTCGACGAATCGGGGCATGGCGGGCTCCTCGAAGGAAGAAGGGAACTCAGGCGGGCGACGCGGGCTTGCTGGCGGGCGGCTTGGGCACCGGCTCCCAGCCCTCGTGGGTGAGCTCCAGCGACAGCAGCGCCACCTCCCCCGCCATGGCGTCCAGCTTGGGCAGCGCGTGGTATTTGCTCACCCACGCGTTGTGTACGTAGAAGCTTCGGATGCGCGCCTCCGGGCCCGGCGCGGGGACCTCCGTGGGGTGGGCGAAGCCGTCCCACAGATCGATGAAGACGTCGCGCTTCACCGCCTCCCCGGGCGCCTTGCCCGTGCGCGCGAACTCCAGCACCGCGAGCGCCCAGCGCTCCAACGTGTCGTCGAGCGCCAGGCCCTGCTCCATCACGATGGGCTCCCAGTTCACCTTGTGGGGTTGCGCGTAGCGGTGCAGGTTGTTGCCGCCCTCCCAGACCTCGAAGGGACTGACGTGCACGGACAGGCCGGACACGGTGCGCACGCCCGCCACGTACTGCCCGGCGGCGGACGTGTTCATCCGGATCCGGAAGCGGAAGGTCCGCAGCGGGTTGCGGGCGTTGGCGGGGATGGGCGTGGGCATCAGGAGGCCAGCAGGCTCTTCTGGCGGAACTCGAGGACGACGAACTCCGCGGGCTTGAGCGGCGCGAAGGCCACCTGCGCGGTGACGATGCCCGCGTCCACGTTCTCCTGCGGGTTGGTGCTCCGGTCGCACACCACGCTGAAGGCCTCCTCGGGCGTCGCCCCCTGGAAGGCGCCCTGCCGGAACAGGCCCAGCATGAAGGACTCGATGGCGACGCGGATGCGGCCCCAGAGCTCCTCGTCATTGGGCTCGAACACCGCCCACTTCAGGCCGCGCCGCAGCGACTCCTTGAGGAAGAGCGCGGTGCGGCGCACCGGGATGTAGCGCCACTCCGGATCCGGCGACAGCGTGCGCGAACCCCACGACACGATGCCCACCCCGGGGAACTGGCGCAGGCAGTTGAGGCTCACCGGGTTGAGCAGGTCCTGCTCCGCGTCGATGACGGGGTACTGGAGCCCCAGCGCCTCGGAGATGGACGCCTCGATGCCGGCGGGCGCCTTCCACACGCCGCGCGTGTTGTCCGTGCGGGCGAAGAGGCCCGCCACGTGGCCCGACGGCGGCACCAGCCGCGTGGGGTTGCGGCCCACGCCCACCGGGTCCGCCACGCGGATCCACGGGTAGAACATGGCCGAGTTCTTCGAGCGCGCCGGCAGCCCCTCGATGAACTGCTTCGCGTCATCCGGCGCGACGGCGAAGTCCTTGTCCACGCCCCCGGGGCCGTCCGCGAGGAAGAGGCAGTCGCCGCGGTTGTCGCAGTACGCGATGCCAGCGGCCAGGTAGCCCACCTCGTTCTTGCCCGGCAGCGCCACCAGGTTGACCTCCTCGCCGTCCAGCGCGTGCAGGCCGGTGCGCAGCCTCGCGTCGCCCGCGAAGTCGGAGGTGTCCAGCGGGGCGCTGCCCTCGGTGCCGCCCAGCAGGCGCACGTTCGACACGGAGGTGGGACGCACCAGGGGGTTGGCCGGGGAATCGTTGGAGTAGCCCCGCGCGCGCGGCGCGAAGCCCAGGAGCCGCAGCACGGTGGGCACCGTGGGCTGGAGCGTTTCGGAGATGGAGAGCTGGAGCCCGTCGAAGTGCTCCGGGGACAGCCCGGGCGTGCCGGCGGCGGCGGTGCCAGAGAAGCCGGTGGCGGAGAGCGCGAGCGTGGAGGTGCCCGCTTCGGTGGGCAGGCCGGTGATGACGGTGTTGCCCTGGGCGTCCGTCACCACCGACGCGACCTTGCCGGCGAGCGCGGTGGCCAGCGACTGGCGCAACTCCGCGGGCGTCACCGCTCCCGGATTGGCCGCGAGGATGGGGATCGGCACCTCCGTGGTGGCGCCCGGCGGCCCGACGGTGACCTTCGCGTTCTCCGGGTCCAGGTCATAGGTGGCACCGGCCGGCTTGGGGATGGTGAGCGTGGGCCCTGTGGCCACCTTCAGCGAAATCTCCGGCGAGTCCGTGCCGCCGATGACGAAGACGTTCGTGAGCGCCGCGGCGGTGACGGCCTGGGTGAGGAACGCCTTGAGCTGCGCGGCGTCGAGCAGCACCTTGCCGTTGGCGAACACCGCGCCCGGAACGGCGGCCACCACCAGCGCCTGGGTGACGAGGATGTCCAGCGTCGTGCGGGGCAGGTCCGGCTGGGCTTCGTCCCAGGTGGAGACCTGGAGCTTCGCGCCGTCGGCCAGGGTGTACTTCGTGCTCGACAGCACGGCGGCCTTGAGCTTGGGAGGCTGCGCGGCGACGAGCACCGAGCCCACGGGCTGCGCGGCCAGCGTCACCTGGAAGTCATCGCGCACCTGGATGTACTTCGAGATTTCGTTGATGCGCTCCCCGACGTAGTCCTCGCTCGACGGATCCATGCGCACGTCGTCGAAGGACTCCAGCGTGCGGGTGGCGCCGGCCTCCGTCCAGACCACCTCCACGCGGAAGGCATCCGTGGGGAAGTTGGTGGAGTCGCTCACGTGGATGCGGATGAACTCGGACCACTCCCCCGCGCCCCGCGCGAAGAAGGTGAGCGCGTTCAGACCACCGCCCGCGCGTGAGGCCAGCGGGACGGAGGCGCCGATGCCCGCGTCGGAAGGCAGCACGCGCACGACGTACGCGCGCCGGCCGCCCGAGTCGAAGAAGGCCTCCACCGCCTGGGCGAGCAGGCCCGCCTCGCCGGGCTGGTGGCCTCCGAAGGCGCGCTCGTACTCGGCGAAGCCGGTGAGGAACCAGGCCAGGCCTGGAATGCCGCGCGCCGTCTCTCCGACGAACGCCGCCGTGGACGTGCCCACCCCTTCGATGGGGCGTGCGCCGCCGCTCTTCTCCTCGACATACACGCCCGGATGCAAACGCTCTGGCACGGTCTTCCTCCTGGTTTCAGACGGCCCCGCGCTTGGCGGTGTCGACTTCGGTGACGAATGTTCCCGGGTGGCCGCTGGCGGCGCGTGACGCGCCTCGCGGGACGGGGTCCACCACGGGCTTCTCGACGAGCCGGGCGCCAGTGCGCGCGTTCAGCTCTTCCATCAGCGCGGACACCCGGTAGTCCACGCTGCAGCGGTACAGGTGGTTCAGCAGGTCGTCCTTGCGGCGCAGCTGCGTCTGGAAGAAGAAGCACTCCTCCTGGAACACCAGCGTGCGGCCGCGGGCCCAGCTGCCCTCCACGGGGCGGCTGAGCGTCACCTCGTCGCCATCCACCGCCAGCGCCAGCGCCTGGAAGCGCCGCTTGCCAATGCGGTAGCCGTCGTCGCAGTCGCCCAGCAGCAGCACGTCGCCAGGCCGCACGGCCGGAGCCGCGATGAGGGAGCGGCGCAGCGCGGGATCCAACGGGCCCACGGGATCCGCCACCAGGTGCAGGTGGTCCACCGTGAAGTCCAGCGGCGTGCCCGTGTCCGCGCCCAGCGTGAGCAGCATGTCGCTCGCCGCGACGGGGATGCCCGGCGCCGCGACGGGCGGAGCGGGCGTGGCCTCCGCGTCCAGGAGGGGCTGCGGCACGCCATCCGCGGACAGCCACACCACGCCCTCCCCTGCGTCCAGGCGCGCGTGCAGCAGCACCCCGGCCTCCAGCCGCGACGCGAGCAGGCGCCAGCGCGTCTCCGCCACCTGGGTGCCCCCCTCGCGCGCGAGCGTCGCGGTGGCCACCACCTCCCCGAAGAGGCGCGTGCCCACCAGCACGTAGCGGAGCACCAGCCGCAGCACCGGCTGCGCCTGTGCGAGCAGCACCCCGACCGGCACCGTCTGCCCCTCCGCCGCGCCCGGAGCGACCTGGAGTCCCAGCGACAGCGCGAACCCCTCCGGGGCCGGGTTGTCGGGATGGAAGGAGTCCGGCACCACCGGCGTGGGGTGGACGCGCACGGTGGCGGTGCCGGTGCCGGACAGGCGCAGGCCCCCGGAGTCCGGCAACCAGGACGCACCCGGGGTCAGGTCCACGCGGCCCCCGCGAGCGCGCTCCAGGCCCTGGTCGCTGGCCTCCAGGTGCGCGAGCGACAGGGGCAGGGTGGGCTCGCCTTGAGACAGCAGGCGGAGCTTCGTGGCGCCCTCCGGCACGTCCGCGCCCAGCAGCGAAGGGCGCAGGACCATCTGCCCGCGCGTGGGGATGGCGAGCGCCACCGTGTCCATGATGGCCGCCAGGTCCACCTGCGAGCCCGCCCACAGGTCCACCTGCACGTCGATGGCCATGGCGCGGGGCGCCCGCAGCTTGCTCAGGTACGTGCGCCCCTCCTGGGCACGCTCCGGCGGCTCCAGGCCCAGGGCCGCCGCGATGCTGCCGGTGACGGGCAGCACCTCCACGCTGGAGCGGAAGTCGAGCGACGGGATGCCGGGGTCGGAGCTGAGCGCGAGCCGGCTGCCTTCCGCGTCCCACCGCGCCGTGACGGCCGCGAGCGCCGCGAGCAGCAGCGGATCCGTGAGCGGGGCCCCGGAGGGCTCCTGGAACAGCCCTCCGGAGAGGGCGTCCGCGAGCTTCGTATCGAGGGCGGCGGCGAGCGCGGGGCCGGTGGCGGCTGATGCGAAGGAGCCTCCGGGAAGCCCCGTGAGGGTGACGAGCGCGCGGCCATCCAGGCGCAGCTTGAGGGCACCGCCCGCGGGCACACTGTCGCCCGGGCCCCGCGGCCTGCCAATGAGGTGGCCCGGAACGCGGACGGTGGAGGTGGCGGTGCGGCCGTTCTCACGCTCCGGCTCGGAGTGGATGCCCAGGGGGCCGACGACGGAGAAGAACGGCACGCGCGAGGGCCGGTAGCCCTCATCCACGTAGCCATGCGCGGCGAAGACGCGCATGCCCCCGCTGCGCAAGGCCAGACGGCCCTGCCACAGCATGCCGCTGAGGATCTCACGGATCACTCGGCGCCACCCGGCAGGGCCCATTCATGTCTGGTTTCAAGCAGCGTCACGGCACCCCCCCGGGCCCCGCAGAACAGGATTGCCTTCACGCGAGCTTCCCGAGTCGCGCAAAGACAATGGGCGAGGAGACGCGCCAACGTCAACGCCCCCAAGGTGCCAGGGATTGACTGTCCGCGTGTCAAAACCGACAGTGATTGAGCCCCGGGGACAGGGGTGCGCTGCCTGTCATCAGTGGACGGTGGGCGCCTTGCGTGTGCGGGCGACCCACTCGCGCCACGGGCCGACGTCCTCGCCCAGGTCTCGGCCCGCGAGGACGGTCAGCACCTTGCGCGCCGGCTCACGGTCGATGGCCTGCTGCATGCCGGCCATCTCCAGCAGCACGTCGCCCGACTGTTCGAGGATGCGCGCCCGCCGCGCGGCACCCTCGGTCTCCACGATGCGCACCAGCGCCCAGGCGGCCTTGTTGCGGTCGGAGGAGAGCGGGAACGCCAGCGCCTCCAGCACGGACTCCAGCGGGATGAGGACCTTCGGCTGTGCCTCCTGCGCGGTGCCCAGCAGGCGCAGGGCCTCGTTGCGCACGCCCTCGAAGGGGTCGCGGACGGCGGGGACCAGGTGGCGCACCAGCTCCTCGCGCGAGCGCACGTAGGACAGGAGGATTGCGGCGGTCATCCGCTTCGAGTCATCCCGGTCCTCACGGAGCACGCGCACCAGCGCCGCGGTGTTCCGGGGCACGCCGTCAATGAAGGGCCCTTCGAGCGGCGCGAGCTGGGGGTGGTTGAAGCCGCCGTAGCATGTCAGGGCCTGACACCCGCCGACGCTCTTCTCGGGGACCGCGCCCTCGCGCCGCAGCTTCCAGTAGGTCTGCTGGTAGGCGCCCCAGGCGGCGATGAGCCCTTCGGGGTCCTCCACCGTGCCCGTGGGCGGAGGGTCGAAGCGCATCCGCCTTTCGTCCCCCGGTTCGACCAGGTCCACGGTGACGCGGAACGTGTGGGTCGGCGGGTAGGTGACCATTGAGTACCGGCAGAACTGCAGCGGATGGGCCGCCAGGAGGCGCGGCTTGCTCTCCAGCAGGTAGGGCGTGAACTCGCCCTGCTCCAGGTTGAAGCGCGTGCCGGGCGCCGGCATGCCGATGAGCTTGAGGACCTCGTCCCGCGGGAGCTTGCGGAGGCCGAACACCTCCACGCCTTCGAAGACATACAGGGGGTCGGGCGGAACAGGTGC
>NZ_RAWB01000230.1 GCF_003612055.1 Corallococcus llansteffanensis | reverse complement strand
GGAGATCGCGCCCCTCGAACCGGGGGAGGCGCTGATGGGCGGCGCCACCACGGTGTTCCGCACCGACCCTGAAGCGTTCCTGCAACCCGCCGCCAACCTGACGGTGGAGCGCAGGTCGCGCTTCCTCCTGGGCGAAGCCAACTTCGAGGTGGACTGGGTGCCCGCCCCGAGCAGCCAGCGCGACCGCGAGGGCCTGGGCCCCCTCTTCCACGCCACGTCGTGCCTCGCCTGCCACGTGGGCAATGGCCGGGGTGCGCCCGTCGTGGGCAGCGCGCTCGCCCCCGCGCCCCTGCTGATCCGCCTCTCCGTGCCCGGCCAGGACTCCCACGGAGGCCCCCTTCCCGAACCCACCTACGGCGACCAGTTCCAGCCCCGCGCCCTCGCCGGGCTCCCCTCCGAGGGGCAGGTGCAGGTGACCTACGAGCCCCTGCCGGGAGTCCCGCTCACGGGCGCGGGCCCCGTGACGCTCCAGGCCCCGCGCTACACGCTGGCGGCCCTGGGCTACGGACCGCTCGCGCCCGGGGTGCGCCTGTCCCCGCGCATCGCCCAACCCATGGTGGGCCTGGGCCTGCTCGCGGCCATTCCGGAGGCGACGCTGCTCGCGTGGGCGGACCCCGAGGACGGCGACGGCGACGGCATCCGCGGCCATCCCAACCGCGTGTGGAGCGTGAAGGAGGGGCGCGAGGTGCTGGGGCGCTTCGGCTGGAAGGCCCACCAGCCGGACCTGGAGCACCAGGCCGCGGGCGCGCTCATGGGGGACCTGGGGCTCACGTCACCGCTGTTCCCCCGCTCCGCGTGCACCGCGGCGCAGACAGGCTGCCTCGCGGCCGTCTCCGGGGGCGAGCCCGAGGTCGACGCCGAAAACCTCGCCACCCTCTCCGACTACTCGCACCTCATCGCGGTGCCCGCGCGTCGGGGCGCCGAACGCGAGGACGTGCGCACGGGCAAGGCCGCCTTCCTGCGCGCGGGGTGCGCCGGCTGCCACCGCCCCAGCACCCTCACCGGCGAGCTGCCCGGCTTCCCGGAGCTGTCGCACCAGCGCATCTGGCCGTACACCGACCTGCTGTTGCACGACCTGGGGGAAGCCCTCGCGGACGGTCGCGACGACTTCCGGGCCACCGGCACCGAGTGGCGCACCCCACCCCTCTGGGGCCTGGGCCTCACCGCCACCGTGAACGGCCATACGCACCTGCTCCACGACGGCCGGGCTCGCTCCGTGCTGGAGGCCATCCTCTGGCACGGCGGCGAAGCCACCCGCTCGCGGGAAGCCGTGCAGCGCATGTCTCCCCAGGAGCGCAGCGCGCTGCTCACCTTCCTCGACTCACTCTGAAGCGCTCACAGCTCGCGCCGTCCAGGCGTCCTCGGGCAGGAGGTTGGGGCCTACGCCCTGCTGGCCGCGAGCACCCGGGCGATGAGGCCGGCGTCCGTCACGCGCTCGTACTCCAGCGGCTCCTGCGCCGACGCGCGGTAGCGGTAGACGGTGAAGGGCCCCTGCTCCTCGGAGGCGTGCTCCGGCACGAGGACGGCGTACGGTTGGGGGCGCAGAAGGTCTTCAGGAAGGTGCTCGCCTTCTCCAGCGGCGGCGCCTTCTTGAGCTCCTCCATGCGGCCCCGGAGCCGCTCGAGCTTCTCCTGGAACTGCTTGTCGGCGTTCATCGCGGTCTCGCTTCAGGGGCCAGGGAAGTCGGAGGGCGACAGCCCACGGAGCCGGCCGGGTCCGTAGGATGAAGACACCTGTCTGCCTGATGGCCGGGGAACGGACCAAGGAATCGGGGTCCCTCCGTATGGGACACGACGCCGCGCGCCTGTCGCGGCCCTGCCCTGCCCGAGGAACGCCCCATGTCGTCGCTCCGCGCACTTGCCATGCTGTCTGTCCTGACCCTTGCCCCGGCTTCCGCCCTGGCCGAGCCGGAGCAGCCCGTCCCGGGCGTGACCTATGTCTTCGCGACGGTGGATGCCTACAGCGTGAAGAGAGAGTCGTTCGAAATCACCGGCACCCTCGTGGGTGAGAACACCCCCCGCGTCTTCTACTTCGGGACCTGGCACAGCTCGTTCCCTGACAGCAACTCCGTGGAGGCGACGCGGTGTGACCGACTGGCGCTGCTCGCCATGACCCGGCCCGGGCGCTACCTGCTGTCGTGGACCGTGGAGGCCTACTACGGCACCCTGACCTGCACGCTGGCCCGCCAGTAGCCCGGCCCCCTCCATGGACACGCGGGTGCGAATGATGCGGGCGTGGGTGTGGCTTGCCCTGGGACTCCAGCTCGGCTGTGGCGGCGGTGTGGACCCCCGCGACCTGGACGGCGACGGCCATCCGGCGGAGCTGGATTGCGACGACGGGAACCCCACCGTGTGGCGGTCCGTCACCGGCTACGCGGACACGGATGGAGACGGCCATGGCGAGGAGTTCCAGCCCGTCACCTGCGTGGGCGACAAGACCCGGGGGTGGACGACGCAGGCGAGCGACTGCGCCCCCCTGGATGCCACGCGCTGGCGCTCCGTGCCGGGACTGTATGCGGACTCGGACGGAGATGGGGCCACGAGCACGGGCACGGTGACGGGCTGCGTGGGGGACACGCTCGCGGGCTACCGGGAACAGCCGAGGGCGCCGGACTGCGATGATCAGGACGCGACGGCTTCGGCCCTGGCCCAGGCGTGGGTGGACGCGGATGCAGACGGCGTGGGCGCGGGTGAGGCCATCGCGTGGTGCCCGAGCCGCGGGCGCACACCTCCCTCGGGCCACGTGCTCACCTCCGGGGACTGCGCCCCGCGGGACACGCGCTTCTGGCAGCCACTCCCCTTCACGCACCGGGATGAGGACGGGGACGGCTTCGTCGTGGCGGTGGAAGGCACGGTGTGCTCGGGCACGCACCTGCCGGAAGGCTACGGCACCGAGCCGCTCCCGACCGACTGTGACGACCACAACCCGAGTCGCACCGAACCGGTCGAGCGCTGGTGGGATCCCGACGGGGACGGCTACGGAGACGGCGCTCCGGTGGCGCGCTGCGTGGGCCCGCGGGAGTCCTCGCCGGGAGAGACCTTCCGGGGCGGAGACTGTGCGCCGGGCGACGGCACCCGCTGGCAGCCCCGGACCTATGCCTCGCGGGACGGGGACGGCGATGGCCACCTGTCACCCGCGACGGGCACGGTGTGCAGCGGCTTCTGGCTGCCGCTCGGCTACTCCACCGCGGTCCAGGACGACGACTGCGACGACGGGGACGTGGCGCGGTTCCGCACCTGGAGCGTCCACGCGGACACGGATGGGGACGGCGTGGGGTCCGGCCCCAGCACGGCCCTCTGTGGCGCGGCGACCGTGCCCACGGGCTATTCCACGCAGGCGACCGACTGCGCGTCCCAGGACGCCACCGCGTGGCGGATGCTGGGCTTCACCTACCGCGACGCCGACGGCGACACGTACACGGTGCCGCAGGACGGCGCGCTGTGCGCGGGCACCTCCCTGCCCACGGGCTACGCCACCCGCCCGATGTCGGGCGTGGACTGCGACGACACGAACGCCACCGCGTACCGGAACGTGAATGCCTACGCGGACACGGACGGGGACGGCACGGGGGCGGGCGCACCGACGCTGCTCTGCACCAACGGCCAGGTCCCCAGCCCCTGGTCCACCACGGACACGGACTGCGCCACGGAGGACGCGACGCGATGGCAGGACCTCACGGCCTCCCACGCGGACCACGATGGGGACGGCTTCACCGCCCCCATTGCCGTGCAGCGCTTCTGCACGGGGAAGACCTTGCCCGCGCCCTACTTCCTCGAGGCCGTGGGCAATGACTGTGATGACGCGGACGCGGCCCGCTTCCGGTGGAGGTTCCTCTACCGCGACCAGGACGCCGACGGCGTCGGGGCGACGCCCCGGCAGGTGACGTGCATCGGCCCGGGGGTGCTCGCGGGCTGGTCGCTGTATGGGGATGACGCGGATGACTCAAACCCTGGCATCCAGACGGACGAGGCCGCGGAGGACGAGTTGAGCCTCCTCCTGGATCTGTAACGGTGGAGGCCCGGCCCCTTCCACGAACCTCGCAGGGTCCCGTGGAATGGGCAGCACACGGCACGCCTACGGGATGCCACGAATTGACTTCTGGATTTCCGGGTGTTCTGTTTTCCGGCCGCTGCGTCCACGATGTCGGGAGGGGACATGCGTTCACGGATGAGCAGGCACCTCGACACGCTTTTGCGATTCGAGCTGACAGCGGCGGAGCTCCGCGCGCTGGCGCCGAAGGCCCGAGGCGTCAAGCCGCTGGTCCGGAGCGCGCCGGTGCTTCCCCCGGAGTTCACCTGGCACGACTACGCGGTCCTCCTGCTCCACATCGCCGCCGAGGTGGAGCACGCCCTGATGGCGCAATACCTGTACGCCGCCTATTCACTGGGCGGCCCGCGGGTGCCCGCGAAGTACCGCGAGAAGGTCAGGCATTGGCAGGAGGTGGTGCTGGGCATCGCCAAGGAGGAGATGGGGCACCTCATCACCGTGCAGAACGTGCTCCGGCTCATCGGCGCGCCGCTGAACCTGGACCGCGAGGACTACCCCTGGGGCGCCCAGTTCTACCCGTTCGAGTTCACCCTGGAGCCCCTCACCAAGAACTCGCTGGCCCGCTACGTCTACGCGGAGATGCCCGCCGGCTGGGACACCGACGAGGCGAAGGAGATCAAGAAGCGCGCGCAGCAGGGCTCCCCCACCGATCAGCAGCCGCTGCACCGGGTGGGCGAGCTGTATGACCGCATGCAGAAGATCCTGGCCAACCCCCTGTATGTGAAGGACGCCGACTTCCAGGCGGCCACCACCACCTTCCAGGCCTCGTGGGACGAGTGGGGGCGCGGCTACATGCGCGGCGCGCGCGGGCAGGCCACCTCGCCGCAGCGCCAGAGCACGCCGGATGTCATCGTCCGCCCCGTCAGCACCCGCGACGAGGCCGTGGAGGCGCTGGCCGCCGTCGGCAAGCAGGGCGAGGCCCTCTTCTACGACGAGGACGACAGCGAGCGCTCCCACTTCCGCCGCTTCCTCGACATCTACCGCGAGTACCCCGACGGCGAGTGGACGCCCACGCGCCCCGTGCCCGTCAATCCGAAGACGGTGATGGACCTGAACGCCAACCGCGTGGTGCGCACCACCGCGAAGGCCCGCGCCGCGACTCCCGCGAGGGAGTGCACGGTCATCACCCACCCGGAGTCCGTCACGTGGGCCCACCTGTTCAACGTGCGCTACCGCATGCTGCTGGTGTCCCTGTCCCACGCCTACCAGCTCGCCGGGGCCACGGGTCAGGGAGACGCGCTCACCCCGCGCGGGCTCATCATCAACCGCACGTTCGGGGAGATGTACAACGTGCGCGCCCTCTCCCACATCCTGGTGGACCTGCCGCTGGATGACTCCGGCTCCGGCGCGGCGGCGGGGCCGCCCTTCGAGATGCCCTACACCCTGGACCTGCCCGATACGGAGCCGGACCGGTGGAGGCTCCACCGCGACCTGCTGGAGACCGCCCAGCAGCTCGTCCGGACGCTGCGCGAGAAGTACCCGGACCGGCACGCCGACTACCTGCGGGCCCTGGCGGACCTGGACGGGGCGGCGCTGGAGAGCGTCCGCCAGATGATTCCGAAGCCCTGAGCCGCACTCGCTCCGCCTCACCGGAGGACCTGGCGTGACCATCAAGGAATTGCGAATCCTTCCCCCGCTGGCCATCGCGCGTCTGGGCGCGGCCCCGGAGCCGCTGGACAACTACGAGCTGGAGGTGCCCGACGACGACCCGCTCGGCTTCAGGCGCCTCAAGGCCGCGCCCACCTTCCGCGTGGACCCGGAGACGGGCGCCATCTCCGAGGCCTTCCTCCCCTCGGAGATTGCCTTCAAGTCCCCCGACGGCCTCATCCGTCCGGTGGCGCCCTTCCTGGAGGTGTGGGCCGTCACCGAGAAGGACAGCCTCGTCCCCCTCACCGTGGAGTTGCTCGCCCAGCACGGGCTGCGCCCCTCGGACGTGAAGTGGGAGGTGCGGGTCGGCAACATCAAGATGTACCGCCGCACCGGCAAGGAGAAGGACAAGGTCCTCGCCACCACGGGGCGCTTCTCCGACCATGCCGTCCACCCGCTGGACGGCCAGTGCCGCAACTTCCGCGAGGGCAAGGTGCTGCCGCTGGGCTCGGTGCGGTTCATCCGCCCCACGGAGGAGTTCCCGGAGATCCGCCTGCGCTTCACGCCCGCGGCGGGCGAGGTGTACGGCGCCAGCGCGGAGACGCCCGGGCCGGACGGGAAGCCGATTCCCGACGAGAACCTCCCGCCCGAGAACATCATCTACGACCCGCGCAAGGGCGACTGGAAGGGCTACAAGGAGAGCGTCGGCCCGGCGCTGACCATGCCCGCGCAGATCTACGCGGGCTACTCCGAGGGCGACGACTGGGTGAGCCGCGGCTACCTCGACGACGAGTGCGATGGCCTGGTCCACGTCCAGCTCAAGCTCAAGGGCGCTGCTGAGCCGCTGAAGGCCTTCGCCCGCATTGGCGCGGGGCCTCCGGCCTTCGCTCCGGACAGCTTCCCGGTGCGCACCGTGGCGGACGACCTGGACCAGGCGCTGAACGGGCCGCGCGCTTCCGACCGCGACGCCACGCTGGAGGCCGCCGAGGACATCGTCCGCCGTGCCTTCGAAACCATCCGGCTGATGAACACCGCCGTGATGAATGGCAACACGGTGAATGGCCAGGTGGACGTGGCCAGCACCATGGTGCGCCAGGACACCGCGGACACCGGCCGCCTCTTCGAGCCCATCATGGCCCCCTCGCTGGTGCACAACCTCACCCTCAAGGCCCTGCACCAGAACGTCTTCACCGCGCTGCGCGGCGGGGCGGCGCCCTGGTTCTCGGACGTGCTGCGGCGCCATGACGAGATTGGCGACCTGAGCGACAAGGGACGCCGGAAGATGCCGGCGATGATGCGCGGCGCGGACGGGCGCACGCTGGCGCTCACCCGGCGGCAGGTGGACATCGTCCGCAAGGCCGCGCGCCGCGCGCTGTTCAAGCAGACCCCGTCGGGCCGGGACGGAGGGGACACGGAATGAAGAAGCTCGACCCGAAGAACCTGTCCGCGCAGCTCCACTACCGCGCCGCCGGCAACCCGCCGGGCACCCTGCCCGCGTCCGCCATCTCCAACTGCTTCCCCGGGCTGGAGTTCGACTTCCGCAACGTGTGGCGCCGCATCTTCGTCGGCCTCGAGCTGCACGAGGCGGACAACTACGTGATGAAGACGGACAAGGGCCTGGAGCACCTGCTCCACCACCGGCTGCTGCGCGTGGACGGCCAGCCGCTCGTCGTCCCCGTCATGGGCCCCCAGCGTCCGGGCGCGGCCTCCCTCCAGCTCACCAACGCGGCCAACCCGGAGGGCATCGCCTTCATGGAGTGGTCCAACGCCCTGGCGGACGTGCTGCACGGCAAGGCGGGCAAGAAGGTGCGCTGCGAATTCACCCTGGCGGAGTCCTCGCTGCCAGCCGCCATTCCCAAGGACAAGAAGAAGCTCCTCGTGGTGGACCTGGAGGTCCGGCACTTCTTCGCCCGGGGTGAGCTGGGGCAGCTCGCCGTCATCGCCGAGGATCTGGCCCAGCCGGGCGAGCTGACACAGGGGCTGTGCTCGCCGTGGCAGAACGACTACCGCGAGTGCGCCTGCTACTACTGGGCCGCCAGTCGCCCGGACTACGTCAGCGTGGAGCAGGGCCCGCAGGGCGTCAGCGTGGGCCTCAACTGGATGCAGAAGGAGCGCGGCCCCGAAGCGCACCAGCAGTACATCCTCGACAACCGCGAGGACTCACGGCTGGTGTCCTACGACGACCTGTTCCGCCAGTGGGAGGAGCTGCTGCACTTCCAGATTGAAGGGCGCGACCGCGACGTCGTCGCGCTGCCGGAGAAAGACGTGGAGCCCTCGAAGTGACGGCTCCGGACACGGCCCGGGCCCGGCGACTCTTCGAGCTGTCCCTGCCCCACGTGCCGGACCTGCACCTCTACGCGACGGAGGGCGGACAGCACCTGCTGGTGGTGAACGGCAGCCGCCTGTTCGACGTGGACGCGGAGGTGTCCGGAGCGCTGGACCGCGCGCGGCTCGCGAAGGACACACAGGCGGTGCAGCGGTTGTTGGAGGCGCTGGGCGTCTCCGAGGCGCCGTTCGTCGACGACCGGCCCGTGGAGGCTCCGCCCGTGCGGGCGCTGTCGCTGGCGGTGGCGCAGAAGTGCAACCTGGGCTGCACGTACTGCTACGCGCAGCAGGGGGACTTCGGCGGCCCGGCGCGCAACATGCCGCTCGAGACGGCGCTGGAGGCGGTGGACCTGCTGCTGGGCGACGCGGGCCGGGGCGAGCGGGTGAACCTCTCGTTCCTCGGCGGCGAGCCCCTCTTCAACCGCTCCGTCATCCGGGCCGCGACGGAGCGGGCCGTGGAGGGCGCGCGGGCGAAGGGCGTCTCGCTGACGCTGTCGCTCACCACCAACGGCACGCTGCTCACGCCCGAGGACGCCGACTTCCTGGAGGCGCACGGCTTCGCGGTGACGGTGAGCCTGGACGGGCCGCAAGAGGTGCATGACCGGCTGCGCGCCTTCAAGGGAGGCCAGGGCAGCTTCGCGAAGGTGATGGCGAACGTGAAGCCGCTGCTGGAGCGCCAGCGGAAGATGCAGGTCTCCGCGCGCGTCACCGTCACGCCGCGCAACCTGGAGCTGCGCCAGACGCTGGACGCGTTCGTGGACCTGGGGTTCCACTCCGTCGGCTTCTCTCCCATGCTCGCCTCGCCCACCGGACGGGACGAGCTGGGGCATGACGAGCTGGAGCGGATGCTCGAGCAGATGGTGGACTGCGGCCGCGAGTTCGAGCGGCGGCTCGTCGCCGGGCGGCGCTACCCGTTCTCCAACATGGTCAACGCCCTGCGCGAGCTGCACAAGGGCACCCACCGCCCCTACCCGTGCGGCGCGGGCGCGGGCTACCTGGGGGTCTCCGCCAGCGGCGAGCTGGCCGCATGCCACCGCTTCGTGGGGGACGAGGAGGGCGCCATGGGCGACCTGACCACCGGCGTGGACCGCGAGCGTCAGGCGCGCTGGCTCACGGAGCGCCACGTGCACCGCCAGGAGCCGTGTCGCTCGTGCTGGGCACGCTACCTGTGCTCCGGCGGCTGCCACCACGAGGTCATCCAGCGGGGACGCCCCGCGTGCGACTACATCCGGGGCTGGCTGCACTACTGCCTGGAGGCGTACAGCCGGCTCGCGCGTGCCCGGCCCGACTACTTCGGCCTTCCCGCCGCGAACGGGTGAGCGCGTTGGAGGCACGGCTCGACACGGAGGTCTGCGTCGTCGGCGGTGGACCTGCGGGTGCCGCGCTGGCGCTGCGGCTGGCGAGGCTGGGCCATGCGGTCTGCCTCGTGGAGCGGCAGGCCTTTCCCCGGCCCCACGTGGGCGAATCCCTGGCGCCGGGGGTGTGGCCGCTGCTCGACCTGCTCGACGTCGCGGAGGAGGTGCGGCGGGCGGGCTTCCTCCCCGCGCGCGAGGCGCGGGTGCGCTGGGAGGACGGCACCGGGCGCAGCGTGCGCGCGCGTGAGGCGGAGCCCGGACTGCTGGTGGACCGGGGGCGCTTCGATGCGCTGCTGCTGGGCGCGGCGCGAGCCTCGGGCGTGCGGGTGCTCCAGCCGGCCGCGGCACAGCGGCCCGAGCGCTGGGAGGATGGATGGAAGGTGCCCGTCGTCCTGCCGGGGGGACGGAGGCTCCACCTGACGGCGCGCTTCCTCGCCGACGCGAGCGGGCGCGGCACGTGCCTGGGAGGCCGCAAGGAGCCTGTCTCCGCGCGGACGCTGGCGCTGCATGGCTCCTGGCGGGGCGAGCGGCCCCACGGTCCGGAGACGCGCGTGGAGGCGGGGCCGGACGGCTGGTACTGGGGAGCGCACCTGCCGGACGGCACCTTCAACGCCATGGCCTTCGTGGACCCGGGGCTGCTGCGCGAGCGGGGCGTCACGCGGCGCACGCTGGAGTCCTTCTACCGGGAGCTGCTGGCCGGCACGGAGCTCCTGGGGGCCTGGTCAGCGCCCCGGCTCCTGGGGGGCGTGCTGGCCAGCGACGCGACCTGCTACCAGGACGCGGTGCCCATCGAGCGGGACTGCATCAAGGTGGGCGAGGCGAGCTTCTCCATCGACCCGCTGTCCTCGTCGGGGGTGCAGAAGGCGCTGCAGACCGCGCTGAGCGGCGCGGTGGCCGTCCACACGCTGCTCGTCCGGCCGGACAACGCGTCCGCCGCGCTGCGCTTCTACACGGAGGACCAGCGGGACTCCGTGGCACGGCACGCGGCCTGGGCGGCGGGGTACTACGCGGAGCACCGCACCTACGGGGAGCGGCCGTTCTGGAAACGCCGCGCGCGAGGCGCGGGTGAGCTGGCGCCCCTGGAGGCACGCCCGCTTCCCCTGGAGGGCGAGGCCCTGCGCCACCGACGCTGGCGGCTGGACCGCGAGGCGGCGCTGGTGGACACACCGTGCATCGTCGGAGACCTCATCGAGCTGCGCCGGGCGCTGAGCCATCCCCGGCTCGCAAGGCCGGTGGCGTGGCTCGACGGCGTGGAGCTGGCACCGCTCATGGAGGGACTCCGCGACGGGCTGACGATGCCCCAGCTCGCGGACACCTGGGCGCGACAGGTCCCGTTCCGCCAGGGTGTCACCATCCTGGGCTGGCTCTACCGCCAGGGGCTGCTCACGGAGGTCGACTCACCCTGATGCAGCGCCGAAGATGGCTGGACATATTCACCGCGGCACCCTCCTCGAACTGGAGTCATCCATGCGCAGCACACATGTCCTGGGTATCGCTCTGCTCTCCTGCCTTGCCTTCGCTCCTCTCGCGGAGGCGAAGAGCGTCTCCTTCTCTGGCTATCAATGGGAGGTGCGCAGCGGACAGGGCGGCCCGGGTCCCAATACCTGGGACGATCGCAACGCCTGGGTCGACGCGAACGGCTACCTCCACCTGAAGATTGCCTGGCGCGACGGACGCTGGACGACGGCGGAGGTCTACATGCCGCAGCAGCGGCTGGGCTTTGGCACGTACCAGTTCAAGCTGATTGGCCGGCCGGACCTCTTCGACGACAACGTGGTGCTGGGCCTGTTCAACTACACGCGCCCCGACGTGGGACCGGACGGCACGAATGAAATCGACATCGAGTTCGCGAAGTGGGGCGGCAGTCAGCCGCAGATGGGCAACTGGGCCGTGTACCCCGCGGTGACGGGCGTCACCTACTCCCATCAGGCCTACACCATCAGCCTCGGAGGCACCTACTCCACCCACCGCTTCCAGTGGTCGTCGCGGCAGGTCTACTTCCAGGCGCTGCACGGCCACCAGGACGGCAACGTCAACCAGATGGCCAGCTGGCTCCTCAATCCTCCGGATTACGTGCAGCGCATCCCGCAGAACCCCCTGCCCGTCCACATGAACATCTGGCTCTTCCAGGGACGCGCGCCCAAGAACGGTCAGGAGGCGGAGATCGTGATCGCGGAGTTCAAGTTCATCCCCGCCCCGTAGACGTCACGAGCCCTGTCGCGAGGCGTCGTAGTCCACCAGCGCCCGGATGACCTCGTCTCGCGAGTCCGTCAGCAGGAGGTGGCGCGCATACTCCTGCCCCTGGGCGAGCTGCGTCAGCAGCGGGTACACGGGGCGCGTGCGCGTCCAGAACTCCGTGCCCAGGAAGATCATCGGGCTGATGACGCCCACGGAGTTGTAGTGGTTCTGGCACGCATCCTGGAAGATCTCCTGGATGGTGCCCGCGCTGCCCGGTGCGTAGACGATGCCGCCGCGCGCGATGGTGAGCAGGCCGTCCTCGCGCACGCTGTTGGCGAAGTACTTGGCGATGGACGTCGCGAACGGGTTGGGCGGCTCGTGCCCGTAGTGCCACGTGGGGATGCCCAGGCTCTCGCAGAAGGGCCTGTCTTCATCCCGGAGCGGAAACGCGCCCCGCACCTCGAAGGCACGCGCGAGCCACTCGCGGTCCGTGTAGCTGGGGGCCTTCGCGAGGAGGGCGAGCCCCTCGTCCAGCTCCGCCTCGGTGCGCCGGGCGAACCAGGCCCCCACGTGGGTGGCCTCCATGGCGCCCGGCCCTCCACCGCTGACCATGAAGAAGCCCCGCTGCGTCAGCTCGCGCGCCAGCGCCGCCACGGCGCGGTAGTCCGGCTGGCCGCGCTTCATGGAGTGCCCGCCCATGATGGCCACCACCTTGCGCGTCCCGCCGCCCGCGAGGAGCAGCTCCTCCATCGCATCGGTGACGGCATGGTCATGCAGCCGCTGCGACAGCATCTCCAGCAGCGTCGGTGGACTGCCCTGTCCATGGGCGGTCCAGTGCGCGTAGATGCGCGCGTCCAGCGTGTCGGCGTACGTCTCCGGCCGGGCCGGGTCGAAGCCTGCGTACAGCTCCTCCGGTGAGTAGAGGCTGCCGCGATAGGGCTGATAGGGCAGCCCGGAGATGGGCGGGAACACCAGGGCCCCGTGCGCGAGCGCCACGCTCAGGGCCTCCATCTCCAGCTCACAGCCCAGGAAGACGGTGCCCGCGAGCTCGGCGGTGGCCAGTGCGGCGGTGTAGCGCCGCAAGTCCAACCCCTGGATGACGACGTTGGCGAGGTGCGCTCCCGAGCGCAGGTGCTGCTCGAAGGCCTCGATGGTTTCAATCTCGATCACCCCGGGAGGATCCCACGCCTGCCTCCCGGGGCGGTAGGGCTTCGTCGCCTCCGGTAGCGCGCCGAAAAGCGTCCCCATGTGACTTCAGGCACATGTGCGCTCCGGCACGGCCCTTCATATTGCCTCGCATCCACCCGCCGCACCCCGAGGCATCCCATGAAGACCCTGCTCGCCGCCGCCCTGCTGCTGGCCGCCAACGCTCACGCCGCGACGCTCACCCTGGACATCCAGGGCCTGAGCAAGAAGAGCGGCCACGTCCTCATCGCCGTGCACGCCGACGCGGCGTCGTTCAACGACAAGGGCAAGCCCGCGGCCGTGCGCTCCGTGGAGGTGAAGGACGCGAAGGTGACCGTCACCATCCCGGACCTCGCGCCGGGCACCTACGCCGTGAGCCTGTTCCACGACGCCAATGACAACAACAAGCTCGACACCAACTTCATCGGCATCCCCAAGGAGGGCTACGGCTTCAGCAACAACGTGGGCGCGCGCGGAAAGCCCAAGTTCGACGAGGCGAAGTTCACGCTGGCCGCCGACGGCACGACGCTCACCCTGACGGTGCTCTGAGGATTCGCGCCATGGACCGCCGCACACTGTTGCAGGGGATGGGCGCCGCGCTGCTCACCGGCTGCGCCTCGGGCCTGCGTCCCGCCGCCGCGCCGCCCTCGGCTCCCGACTGGGCCCTGGGGTGGCGCTCCGTGACGTCAGACGTGCTGGCGCCCGTGGAAGCGCGCGTGACCGGCCGCTTCCCGGACGCGCTGCACGGCACGCTGTACCGCAATGGCCCCGCCCGCCTGGAGCGCGCGGGCCTGCGCGTGCGTCACTGGTTCGACGGCGACGGCATGGTGCAGTCCTTCCGCGTCTCATCCCGCGGCGTCACGCACCACGGGCGCTTCGTGTCGACCTTCAAGTTCCAGAACGAGGAGCGCCTGGGTCACTACGCGCTGGGCACCGCGGAGCTGCCCGCGCGCGGCAACGACGCCTACAACGTGGCCAACACGTCGGTGCTCATGGTGGGCGGCGAGCTGCTCGCGCTCTGGGAGGCGGGCTCCGCGTACCGGCTGGACCCCGCGACGCTCGAGACGCGTGGCACAAAGGACTGGTCCGAGGAGCTGGCCGGCGTGCCCTTCTCCGCGCACCCGTTGCCCGAGCGCGACGGCAGCTACTGGAACTTCGGCCTCGCGCCGTACGCGGGCGAGCAGGGCCTGATGCTGCTGTATCACTTCAGCGCCGACGGGCGGATGCTGCAGTTCGCGAACCTGCCCATGCCCTTCCCCGGCTACGCGCACGCCTTCGCGCAGACGGAGCGCCACCTCCTCGTGGTGCTCGCGCCGCTGCTGTGGGACGAAGCACGCGGCATGACGTGGTTCGACGCGAAGGCCTGGCAGCCGGCGTTGGGCACGACGGTGCTCGTGGTGGACAAGGCGGACCTGACGCGCGTGGTGCGGCGGGAGCTGCCCGCGGGCTTCGTCTTCCACTTCGGCCACGCGTGGGAGGACGGAGACCGGCTGCGCGCGTATGCCTGCTGGTACGAGGACTCGCACTTCATGCACCTGACGGTGGACCAGGACATCCAGGGACGGAGCAAGGGGGTCCCCCCGGCGCGGCTGGCACAGCTGGAGATTCCCCTGGGCGCGGGAGAGGGCCGCATCCTTCGCAGCCCCCACAGCGCGGAGTTCCCGGTCGTGGACGCCCGCGTCCCGGGCCGGCGCGGGAGCGCGCACTTCGTCGTGCTCGAGAGCGAGGACGCTGTGCTCCCGCACGGCGGCGTCATCGCGCGCATCGACGTCGAGCGCGGCAGGGTGCAGCGCTTCGACTACGGCCCGGGCATCATCGCCGAGGAGCACCTCTTCGTGCCCTCGGGGTCCCGGGAGGGCCAGGGCTGGCTGCTGGGCACGTCGCTGGACTGCGCGCGCGGCCACACACGCCTGGCGGCCTTCGACGCGGAGCACCTCGACGAGGGGCCCGTGGCGCTCGCCACGCTGCCGCGCGCGCTGCCGCTGGGCTTTCACGGCACGTTCCTGAAG
>NZ_RAWB01000022.1 GCF_003612055.1 Corallococcus llansteffanensis | reverse complement strand
CGCCGAACCCGAGCGGCGCGGTGGCCCTCCTGCCGCGCCCCCGGCGGAACCCGAGCGGCGCGGCGCGGGAGTCGCCCTGGCCGCGGACCGTCGTGGCGGCGCCCCGGCGCAGGGCTACAGCGGCCCTGACCGGCGCGGCAGCGCTCCTCCCGCGGTGGCCCAGTCGTTCGCCGGCCCGGACCGTCGCGGCCCGCCCCGTCGCGGTGACGCCCCGGAGGCTCCGCCAGCGCCCAAGTTCTGGCCCGTGCAGCCGCGCAACCTCCAGGAGTGCGGGCTCAACGCGACGTTCGTGGAGGAGCTGGTCCTCAAGGCCATCTTCTTCGCGGGCGAGATGCGCGGCATGGACGTGGCCGCCCGCCTGCAACTGCCCACCGCCCTCGTGGATGAGATCATCGAGGGCCTGCGCCGGCAGAAGTACATCGACATCCGCGGCGGTGGCGGCTCCGGCGTGGGCCGCTCCACGATGATCTACCAGCTCACGACCTTCGTGACGGACGTGCTGCGGCAGATCCTCGACCGCAACCGCTACAACGGCCCGGCGCCCGTGCCCTTCAACGAGTGGGTCGCCGCCGTGAAGCAGCAGACCGTGCGCGGCAATCGCATCACCCGCAACCGGATGCAGGACAAGTTCGGCGACCTCATCATCCGCGACTACATCTTCGACGGCATCGGCCCGGCGATGAACTCCGGGCGCGCCATCTTCTTCTACGGGCCTCCGGGCAACGGCAAGACAGCCATCTGCCAGGGCATGGTCAACTGCTACGAGGGGGACATCTTCGTCCCCCACGCGCTGCTCATCGACGACTTCGTGGTGAAGATGTTCGACGCGAACATCCACAAGCCCGTGGAGGACGAACCCGGCTCCCAGCCGTATGACCGCCGCTGGGTGCGCTGCCGCCGTCCGCTCGTCGTGGTGGGCGGTGAGCTGACGCTGGAGATGCTCGACCTCGTCTACACCCCGGAGGTGAAGTACTACGAGGCCCCGTTCCAGATGAAGGCGAGCAACGGCATGCTCCTCATCGACGACTTCGGCCGCCAGAAGGTGTCCCCCAAGGACCTGCTCAACCGGTGGATCGTCCCGCTGGAGAGCGACGTGGACATGCTCACGCTGCACACGGGCAAGAAGCTCCAGGTGCCCTTCGACGTGTTCGCCGCCTTCTCCACCAACCTGGACCCCAGCGCCCTCGTGGACGACGCCTTCCTGCGCCGCGTCCGCTACAAGCTGGAGGTGCAGCGTCCGGACGAGCAGCAGTTCCACGAGATCTTCCAGGTGATGTGCAAGAAGCGCGGCGTGCCCTACGACGCACGCGCCATCGACTACCTCATCGACGAGCACTACCGCCCGAACCACCGGCCCTTCGCCGCGTGCCAGCCGCGCGACCTGCTGGATCAGGTCATCGACATGGCGCACTACCAGGGCACCGCGCCGCGCCTGGAACCCACGCTGCTCGACGCCGCCGTGCGCAGCTACTTCGTGCGCTTCGACAAGGCCGAATCCGAAGCCACCTCCGCCTCGGCCCGCTGAAGCGGCTGGGGGCCGTTCCCCGCGAACGGCCCCCACGGCGAGGGCTGAAGCCACGTGCGCACCGTCTCCAGCGGCACGTTGGCCAGCACGTCCACCACCGACAGCCCCGTCACGAAGCGCCCCTCGCGCCCCTGCGCGTAGTCCGGGTGGCGGAAGCGCTGCCACAGCAGGCGCACGTCCACCGCGCGGAAGCGCTCCGGCTTCAGGTACAGCGTGGAGCCCGTCCCCGAGTAGTACGTGTGCGCTCCCGTCTGGAGGCAGTACTCCACCAGTCGCTGCGTCTTGTCCTCGCCCCGGCGCTCCAGCGTGGAGGAACACACGAGCTTCGGGGCCAGGCCCAGCGGCTCGTAGAACAGCGCCATGCTGGACAGCAGCATGCGCAGGAGCGACCCCGGCCCGGACTCGCGCGCCGCCGCGTCGTAGAAGGGCTCCAACAGGGGCAGCACCTGTTGGCGGAAGAGGGGGCGGCCGCCGTAGAGCGTCACCAGGGTCTGGAGGTGCTTGCGCGCCCAGGGCTGCCGCGCGTCCACGGCGAGGTCGCGGATCCGCGTGTCGCGGTGCGGATCCTCCAGGGGGATGGACAGCCACTGGAAGCCCGGCTCGGTGGGCGGCGGCGTGGGCACGCCCAAGGGCAGGGCGACGCGCGTGCGGCGCTGCCAGCCCCGCCTCAGCCACTGCACGTCGTCCAGCACCACCAGCGTGCCGGCCCGGGCCACCTGCTCGTAGAAGTCCACCCACGGCAGGTAGTGGGGCTGCTCGGCGACAAGGACTCCCGGATGTCCGGACACGCCCCGGATGATAGGGCCTTTCAGCCGCCGCGCACCGGCTGACGGAACACCGGCGGGAAGACGCGCGGGGCCTTCTTCTTGCGCACGCAGGTGGTGTCCGCGCTCATGTAGCAGGCGGAGAACGCGCGCCGCCGCTGCCCGGGCCGGCCCCGCCCGGAGCGGTGCCACACGTGGTTGTGGATGAGCAGCGCCTCTCCGGCCCGCACCGGCAGCGACACCACGTGCGCTTCCGCATCCGCCGCCGCCACGCGGTCCGGGGGAATCACGCCCCCCAGCGCCGTCACGAGCCCCGCCCGGTGGCTGCCGGGGACAACCTCCAGGCAGCCGCCGCCCTCCGGCGCGTCGTCCAGCGCGGTCCAGATCTGCAGGTCCGGCTCGCGCGTGAGGCCCCATAGCTTCCCGCCGTCCTGGTGGAAGGGCAGGTTGCTGCCGCCCGCCGGGCCCTTGTGGAAGAGGATGGCGCGGTACAGGACGATGTCGCCGGAGATGCGCGCCCGCGCGATGCGCTCGAACAGCGGGTTCTCCAGCCACGCGAGGAAGCGCGGGTCCTTCTCCAGCTTCTCCAGCTTGCGGTAGTCCAAGGACGGCCCCTGCCAGCCCAGCCCCAGCGGCGCGTCCTCGTAGCGGCCGGAGGGGGCATCCGGCTGGAAGAACAGGCCCGGGTAGACCACGCGGCCCAGCATGAGGTCGTCCGCCCGCTCGCGCAGGGACTCCACGCCCGCGTCGTCCAGCACGGGACCCAACCGCGCGAAGCCGTGCTCTTCGTAGTGGGCGAGCACGGCCGCCACGTCCAACCCTTCGGCCTCCGCACGGATCATCCGCGCCACGATCTCCCGGAGGAGGGCGTGCGTCCAGCGTTCGTGGAGCCCCTTCGCGGAGCCCCCGCGCGAGCGGGCCTCCGACGGGCCGGGCGGTGGACCCTTGCACCCGCGCCTGCCCGGCCGCATGGTGGGCGGGAATGCCCTACCGTCGCTCCACGCACTTCGTCTCCGCCCCGGATGGCACCCGGGTGGCGTTCCACACCCACAGCGCGGGCCTGCCGGAGGCGAAGCGGGACGCGGCGCTCTCGAACCGGCCGCCGGTGCTGCTGACCAACGGCATCGGGACTTCGGAGAACTTCTGGCGCCACATCGTCTCCAACCTGGAGCAGGACCACCGGGTGGTGCACTGGGACTACCGGGGCCACGGCCAGAGCGAGGAGTCGCGCGACGGGGACTACCGCGTGCCGGTGCACGTGGAGGACCTGGAGCGCGTCACCGAGGAGACGATGGCGCGCGGCAACGGCCGGCCGCCGCATCACATCGCCTTCTCCATGGGCGTGCGCATCCTGCTGGAGCTGTACCGGCGTCGCCCGGAGCTGGTGCCGTCCATGACGCTCATCGCGGGGACGCCCGGTGCGCCGGGCTCGGCGGATCCACGCTGGCGCCCCCGGCTGGCATTGTCCGCCACGCGCCAGGCCCTGCGCGCCAGCACGCCGCTGGTGCCCTGGGTCGCGCCCGCGGTGAAGGCCGTCATCGGCAGCCGCTTCGCGGATCCGCTCGCCCGGGCCGTGGGCGCCCTGCGGGACCGGGCGCCGCGCGAGGACATCGCCGAGTTCCTGGACGCGCTCTACCGTATGAGCCCCCAGGCCTACTGGCGCACGCTGCGCGGACTCGCGGAAGGGCATGCCTGGGACGTGGTGTCGTCCGTGCGCGTGCCCGTGCTGCTCATCGCCGCGCGCGATGACGTGCTCGTGCCCCTCAGCGAGGTCCAGCGGCTGCACCGCGCGCTGCCCCAGGCCGAATGGCTCCAGGTGGATGACGCCGGCCACGCGGGGTTGCTGGAGGCCGGGACGGAGATCGCCGAGGCCGTCCGGCGCTTCCTGCTGGTCCACGGGCTGGAGGCCCCGGCCCCGGTGCAACCCCCCGTCATTCCAGGCTGAGCCCGCGTCCGCGGATCCGCCTCGCCAGGGTTGTCGGGTTTTGGGGAATCCGAGGCGCCCGCCAGGGGGAAAGAGGGGGCCTGAAAGTGCCGGGGCGAGTTTGCGTCGGCCTGTAATTTTGTGGTTTGGAAGAGACTCTGTACCCAACACGGAGTCTCCATGTCCTTGTCTTTCCGGCACCTGCTGGTCCCGATGTCAGCGGTGCTGCTCTTGTTGTCCGCGTGCGGTGGTGATGATCCGAAGGATCCAGTTTGCGGCAACGGCATCGTCGAGAAGGGCGAGGCGTGTGATGACGGCAATCGCACCGAAGGCGACCGCTGCAGCAACACCTGTCAGATCACCACCCCGACCGTTGACGCGGGCACGGGGACGGACGCGGGCACCGACGGAGGCGTGATCCCCGGCGATGATGCCGGCACCGACGCTGGCACCACGGTCGACGCGGGCACGGAGACGGACGCTGGCACCACGGTCGACGCGGGTACGGAGACGGACGCGGGCACCACGGTCGACGCGGGCACCACGGTCGACGCTGGCACCACGGTCGACGCGGGCACCGAGACGGATGCCGGCACCACGGTCGATGCAGGCACGGGGACGGACGCGGGCACGGAGACGGACGCCGGCACGGTCGACGCGGGCACGGAGACGGATGCCGGCACGGTCGACGCGGGCACGGACGCCGGCACGGAGACGGACGCTGGCACGGTCGACGCGGGCACGGACGCCGGCACGGAGACGGACGGTGGCTCCGAGACGGACGGCGGCGCCATCGACGCGGGTCCCGCGCCGGATGCGGGCACGGAGACGGATGGCGGCACGGGCAGCGACGCGGGCACGAGCAGCGTGACGCTCACCGCGCTCGAGCCGGCGGCGGTCTTCGCGCGCTCCGGCACCACGGGTGAGACGATTCCGGAGCCGCTGGAGGTGACGCTGAGCGGCCCGGCCGTGACGGACGTGGTGGTGCAGGTCACGTCGTCCAGCCCTTCGGTCACCGTGGCCAACAACGGCCGGGTGACGGTGTCCGCGGGTTCGCGCACGGCGCCGGTGGTCGTGACGGCGGACGCCGCGGCGGGTTCGCCCAAGGCGACGCTGACGGCCACGCTGGGCGCGGACACGCGCGACGCCACGGTGCGCGTGCTCGGCGAGACCGAGGCGGCCTCGCTGGCGTTCCTGTCGCCGGAGACGGTGGTGCTGGGCACCGGCAAGACGGCCGGCGTCACCGTGACGCTCGACGTGCCTCCCGCGGAGGCCACGGTCGTGACGCTCGCGACGACGGACGGCGTGGGCTCGGTGCCCGCGTCGGTGACGGTGCCGGCCAACCAGCTCTCCGCGAAGTTCACCTTCACCGCCGGCTCGGCCGCCGCGACGGGCACCATCGTCGCCACGCTCGGAGGCCAGTCCGTGTCCGCCCAGGTCAAGGTCACCGCCGAGCCCACGACGGACCACGTCGTCATCAGCGAGCTCGCCGCGGTGGGTTCGGGTGGCGCGAATGACGAGTTCATCGAGCTCTACAACCCGACGAACTCCGGGGTGGACCTCTCCGGCTGGAAGCTCCAGTACAAGAGCGCGGCGGGTGCGGCCTACAACTCTGCTGCCTTCACGTTCGCGCCGGGGGCCAATATCGCCGCGCACGGCTTCTTCCTGGTAACCCACTCGACGGGCTACCAGGGCGCGGTGAAGGGCGACGGGACCACTGCGTCCATTCCGATGGCTCCGATCGGTCATATCCGGTTGGGCAAGCCCGGAATCGGAACCAGTCCGACGGATGCCCTCGCGGTGGACACGCTGGGCTTTGGCGGCTCCACGGCCAACGGTGCGGAAGGCAACAGCCCCGTCACCAGCCAGCCGGCCGCCGCCGGCAGCTACGAGCGCAAGGCCAAGGCCTCCTCGTCGGCCGCGACCATGGAAGGCGGCACGGACAGCGCGGCGGGCAACGGCCACGACACGAACGTGAACAACGCGGACTTCATCCTCCGCACCAAGCGCGATCCACAGAACAGGGCGAGCGCCGCCGAGACGCCGTGACGCACTGAGTAGGGCCGGCCCCCATCGTCCTTCCAGGGACGGTGGGGGCTGGAAATACCCGCGCGCTTTCGCCATAAGCGGGGGCGTGCGAGTCGTCTCCTGGAACGTCAACGGTCTGCGCTCCATCCACCGCAAGGGGTTCCTCCCGTGGCTGTCCAGGGCCCGGGCGGACATCGTGGGGCTGCAGGAGGTCCGTGCCCGCGTGGAGCAGCTCCCCGCCGAGGTGCGCGCCCCCCGCCGTTGGAAGACCCACTTCGTGGCCGCGGAGCGCCCCGGCTACAGCGGCGTGGGCCTCTTCAGCCGCCATGAACCCGACGACCTGGACACCCTCCTGGGCGTGCCCGCCATGGACGCGGAAGGGCGCCTCCAGTTCGCCCGCTTCGGCCGGCTCACCGTCGTCAACGGCTACTTCCCCAATGGCAACGGGAAGGACCGGGACTTGAGCCGCATTCCCTTCAAGCTGGACTTCTACCGTCGCCTCTTCGATCGCCTGGAGAAGCCGCTGCGCGACGGCGAGCGCGTACTCGTGATGGGCGACTTCAACACGGCCCACCGCGACCTCGACCTGGCGCGCCCGCGCGAGAACCGCGAGACGAGCGGCTTCCGCCCGGAGGAGCGCGAGGAGTTCGACCGGTGGATCCGCGCGGGCTGGGTGGACACCTTCCGCCACTTCAACCCGGCGGGCGGCCACTACTCCTGGTGGAGCCAGCGGGCGGGCGTGCGCGAGAAGAACATCGGCTGGCGCATCGACTACGTGCTGGCCACGCCCGCGGCACTCGGCTACGTGCGCAAGGCCGCGGTGCACCCGGAGGTCCACGGGTCGGACCACTGCCCGGTGAGCGTGGACCTGGATCCCGCCGTCCTCTCCTGAAACCCCATCGTGCCCAAGGGACACCCCTCATGAATGCACTGCTCTCCATCTGGACCTGGATCGAGGTGGGCCTCGTGGCCCTGGTGGGCTTCTTCATCCAGCTCACCCTGTTCATCTTCACCGGCCTGTTCGACAAGCGCCGCTACGTGGCGGGGCGCTGCTTCCGGCTCATCGGCTTCACCGCCGCGAAGCTCACGCCCTTCTGGCGCTTCAGCACGCACGGCCCCATCCCGGACCGGGTGGCGCCCAACACGGTGGTGGTGAGCAACCACGAGTCCAACGCGGATCCGTTCCTCATCTCCCACCTGCCGTGGGAGATGAAGTGGCTGGGCAAGAAGAGCCTCTTCCGGGTGCCCGTGGTGGGCTGGATGATGAGCATGGCCGGCGACATCCCGGTGGAGCGCGGCGACCGGGACTCGGCCACCGGCGCCATGGGGCGCTGCAAGGCGTGGCTCGCCAAGGGGATGCCCGTGATGATCTTCCCGGAGGGCACCCGCTCCAAGACGGAGGACCTGCTGCCCTTCAAGGACGGCGCCTTCCGGCTCGCCATCGAGGCCCAGGCGGACGTGCTGCCCCTGGCGGTGAGCGGCACGCGGCTCGCGCTGCCCAAGCACTCGTGGCGCTTCGCCACCTCGCGGGGGCTCGTGACGGTGGGCACGCCCATCTCCACCAAGGGGATGACCCTGGACGACGTGGAGAGGCTCAAGGACCTGGCGCGCGCCCAGATTGAAGCCCTGCGCGCGTCCCTCAAGCCGCTGACGGGGAGCGGGGTGCTCGCGCCGCCGGACCTCCACTCCGCCCGGTAAGCAGCCAGCGGGCCGCGGGCGTGCTGTCCACCAGCGAGCGCTTCCCAGATTGTTGATGTTTTCAAAAACGGCTGGACTAAGGAGTCACCAGGACCGTCGCTCGCGGCCCAGTTCGGCGCGCGGCGCCCAGGAAGGAACCGTCTGATGATTCCGGGGGGTCCACGCGAGGAGGACCGGCTGTCCACGGGCATTCCCGGCCTGGACACGCTGCTCTGCGGAGGCCTTCGCAAGGGCCGGATGTACATGCTCCTGGGGCTGCCGGGCGCGGGCAAGACCATCCTCGCCAGCCAGATCTGCTTCCATCAGGCGGCCCAGGGGCGCCGGGTCCTGTACCTGACGCTCCTGGCCGAGTCGCACACGGACCTGGTGAGCAACCTCCAGACGCTGTCGTTCTTCGATCCGGCCCTGGTGTCGGGCGCCATCAACTACCTGAGCGCCTTCTCCATCCTGGAACAGGGAGGGCTGGAGGCGCTCGCGCAGCTCGTGCGCAAGGAAGTGCGAGCGCACAAGGCCTCGCTGCTCGTGCTGGACGGGATGCTGGCGGCCGAGGAGATGGCCCCGTCGCGCCAGGCGCTCAAGAAGTTCATCCACGGCCTCCAGGTCGTGACGGGCCTCATCGGCTGCACCACGCTGGTGCTCACCACCGGCGGCGAGAAGGGCCTGCGCGCCGAGCACACCATGGTGGACGGCCTGATGCTGCTCCAGCAGCGCACCTTCGGCGTGCGCACCCTGCGTGAGATCAGCGTCCGCAAGTTCCGGGGCAGCGCCTACAAGCTGGGCCAGCACGGCTTCGAGATCACCGGCGACGGCCTCACCGTCTATCCCCGCCTGGAGTCGCTCGTGGACGGGCACCTGGTGCCCGGCGCGGGGATGCGCGAACGCGACGCCCTGGGCGTGCCCGGCCTGGACGAGATGCTCAAGGGCGGCGTGCCCGCGGGCTCCACCACCATCCTCCTGGGCCCCCCGGGCAGCGGCAAGACGCTCCTGGGCCTGAGCTTCCTCGCGGAAGGGGCTCGCCGGGGCGAGCGGGGCCACTACTTCGCCTTCTACGACGCGCCGGAGCGGATGCTCGCCCAGGCGGCCGGGGTGGGGCTGCACCTGCAGCCGTTGATGGAGCGCGGGGACCTGGAGGTGAGCTTCCGGCCGCCCACGGAGAACATCCTCGACAAGCTGGGCATCGAGCTCTTGACCACCATCCGCAGCGGGCGGGTGCGCCGCATCTTCCTGGATGGCTACGAGGCGCTTCGCCGCGCCTCGCCGCGCAATGCCCGGGTGGCGCGCTTCCTGGCGGCGCTCGTGAACGAGTGCCGGGTGCGCGAGGTGACGCTGCTCTACACCGCCGAGTCCACCAGCGCCTTCGGTCCAGAGGTGAAGTTCCCCCTCAAGGGCATCTCCATGGTGGCGGAGAACATCCTGTTCCTGCGCCTGGTGGAGCTGCACTCCGGGCTGCGCCGCTTCCTCGCGGTGCTGAAGGTGCGCAACAGCGACTACGACACGTCGCTGCGCGAGCTGCACATCACCGGCACGGGGCTCCGGGTGGGGCAGCCCCTCGTGGAAGGACAGATGTTGATGACGGGGCTCGCGCGCACGAGGGCCCCGGAGCCGACCCCGCTCGCGAAGCCGCGCCGCACCGCCCGCAAGAGCGCCTCGAAGAAGGCGGCCGGCTCCAAGCCACGCCAAACCGTCCGCAAGCGCCGAGGGACCTGACCATGGGGCCCGTCCTCATCGTCGACGACGAGTTCGGCATCGTGGAGGCCGTCCGCGATCTGTTGTCGGACGAGGGCTACTCCACCGCCACCGCGCTCAACGGTCGCGAGGCCCTGGAGCGGATGGCGCTCGAGCGCCCGTCGCTGGTGCTGCTGGACTACATGATGCCGCTGCTCAACGGCCCGGGCGTCCTGGACGCGATGCTGCGCGACCCCAGGCTGCGCGACGTCCCGGTGGTGATGATGAGCGCCAGCCCCGCGGAGTTCTGGCAGCACCTGCCGTGCGCGGGCTTCCTGCCCAAGCCCTTCGACATCGATCAGCTCCTCTCCCTGGTCCACGACATCATCGGCAAACCGCCGAGGCACTGAAGCGCTGTCTGGGGTTGATGCGGCGCCTGTGTCTGCCCTTGGCATGACCGGGCCGGCCGCCACTTCCGACGAACTGCGTCACCCGGATCCAACCGTCGCCGATGGTGGCAGGGCCTTCTTTTACCGGGTGTACGGCTCCGTCACGTACTTGCAAATCAGTGAAGGGGACTGGTATTCCTTCGGCAATCGAACGAACTCGCATGTGTTCGCGATGGCGGGGACGCGGGACGGCTCCAGGCAGCAGGGGCCCAGGGTGACAGAGGAGAGTTCTTCTCCTCTGACGCACGGCGGCGAAGGTGACGCATTGCAGCATGCGAGCGGCGACTTCCAACTACCTTTGATTTCTTCGTCGTAAGAACAAAGTCATCGCAGCAAGACCAACCAGGAGGGGATCGCATGCATCGCAACAAGCGTTTCGCGTGGACGTGGGCGGCCGCCGGAGTTTTCGCGGTCGCGGGGCTCATTGGCGCATGTGATCCCGAGGAAACGTCGACGCCCGACGCAGGCACCAAGGTCGACGCGGGCACGACGACGGACGCGGGCGCCGATGCAGGCACGACGACGGACGCGGGCACCGATGCGGGCACCACGACGGATGCCGGCACCGATGCGGGCACCACGACGGACGCGGGCACCGATGCGGGCCCGCAGTCGGCGTTCCCCCTGGCGGTGGACGGCACCTGGGCGGCCAGCGGCTACATGGGCGCCGGCAGTCAGCCGGGCGGCATCGTGGACGAGGCCGTCTGCGCCACGCCGCGGCCGGGAGCGGCCCTGGGCAACTGCCACAAGATCACCGCGACCCGCGTGGGCACCGGGGACGCCTGGGCCGGCATCTTCTGGCAGTACCCGGAAGGCAACTGGCCGGACAAGCCGGAGAAGGGCTTCCTCGTGCCGGACGGCGCGAAGTCGGTGTCCTTCTACGCCTGGGGCGGAACGGGCGGCGAGGTCGTCGACTTCTTCGTGGGCTACGGGGACAAGTCCAAGGACGGCTTCGAGAAGAAGATCAACGTCACCCTGACCAAGGAGCCCACGAAGTACACGCTGGACATCAGCAGGGTCCGCTACACCGAAGTGGCGGCGGGCTTCGGCTGGTCGGCGGGCGGGCTGGACGTGGCCCCGCTCGTGCTGTTCCTCGACGACATCCAGTGGCATTGATTTCCCACCGCGCCTGAACCAGGCGGCACAACGGAACGTGAGCGGACGATGAGAGCGGGAATGGCGGTGTTGACGGTCGATGCGGCGGGCATGCGCGCGCAGAACAGCGGCCTGCTGCTGAACATGATCTGGCGCGAGCGTCAGATCTCCCGGGCGGAGATCGCCCGGCGCACGGAGCTCAGTCCGTCGACCGTCTCCGCCATTGTCGCGGACCTGGAGCAGGCGGGCCTGGTGCGCAGCATTGGCGCCGGGGTCTCCCGCGGCGGCCGGCGTCCCACCCTCATCGGCTTCTGCGACGAGGCCTTCAGCCTGGTGGGCGTCGAACTGGGCGCCTCCCACGTGACGGTGGTCCTCACGGATCTCCGCGGCCGCGTGCGCACGCAGAGCAAGGCGAGCCACGCGGTGCGCGGCGATCCGGAAGGGTCGCTCCAGAAGGCGAAGGAGCTCATCCAGGAGTGCCTGGACGCTGAACGCGTCCCGCGCCGCTCCGTGGTCGGCATGGGGGTGGCCGTGCCCAGCCCCGTGCACCCGGCCTCGCCCGGGAAGATGTCGCCTCTCATCCTGCCCGCCTGGAAGAACGTGGACGTGAAGGAGTGGTTCGAGACCGCCTTCGACATGCCGGTGTTCGTGGACAACGACGCGAACCTCGGCGCGCTGTCGGAGTGCTTCTGGGGCGCGGGCTCCGGGGGCGAGGACCTGACGTACATCAAGCTGGCCACCGGTATCGGTGCCGGCCACATCATCCACGGCGACGTGTACCGCGGCGCGGGCGGCACGGCCGGTGAGATCGGTCACATCGCGGTGGACTCCAACGGGCCGCTCTGCGTGTGCGGTCTGCGCGGTTGCCTCGTCACGCTCATCGGCTCCACGGCGCTCACCGAGCGCGCGCGGGAGCTGATGGGCACGCGGGGCCGCAAGGGCCCCACGGTGCGCGACCTGGTGGAGGGCGCCCGCGCGGGCGACGCCGCCGCGAAGCAGATCATCGACGGCATGGGCGCCTGGCTGGGCATCGCGGTGGGCGGCCTGCTGAACCTGTTGAACCCCGCCATCGTCGTCCTCGGCGGAGAGATTTCGTCGGTGGGGGAGCTGCTGCTCGACCCCTTGCGCGCGTCGGTGCGTCAGCGCGCCCTGTCCGTGTCCATGGCGGAGACGCGCATCGTCACCTCGGCGCTGGGGGAGCGGGCCATCGCCGTGGGCGCGGCCACCCTGGTGTTGCAGGCGGCGCTGCGCGACCGCTCCCTCTTTCCCCAGCAGAACGTTGGGAGAACCGCATGACGTCCCGTCGCTTCCTCTTCGCCCTGGCCCTGTCCGGCCTGGGCACGCTGGCGTGTGATCCCGCCGCGGGCATCGCGGACAAGCAGAACGAGCCCCCGAAGCCCGACACCGTGCTGCCGGGCACCGGCTGGACCCTCATCTGGCAGGACGAGTTCGAGGGCTCCGCGGGCACGCTGCCCGCGAAGGAGAAGTGGGCCCCGGACGTGGGTGGGGACGGGTGGGGCAACGGCCAGTACGAGTTCAACACCGCGCGAGCGGAGAACGCGTCGCTGGACGGCGAGGGCAACCTGGCCATCACCGCGCGGCGCGAGCGCTACGGGAACAATGACTACACCTCCGCGCGCCTGAACACGAAGGGCCGCTTCCAGCACGCCTACGGCCGCTACGAGGCCCGCATCAAGCTACCCACGGGGCGCGGCATCTGGCCGGCGTTCTGGCTGCTGGGCGCGGACGTCGACACGAAGGGGTGGCCGGCCTGCGGCGAGGTCGACATCATGGAGCACCGCGGGCAGATCCCCTCCATCGTCACCAGCACCCTGCACGGGCCGGGCTATTCCGGCGGACAGAGCGTGGGCCGTGAGCACGCGGTCGGCGGGGGCACGCTCCAGGCGGACTTCCACGTCTACGCGGTGGAGTGGGAGCCGGAGCGCCTCCGCTTCATCCTGGACGACACCGTCTTCTTCGAGGCCACGCCGGACACCCTGCCCGCGGGCAAGAAGTGGGTCTACGACCATCCCTTCTTCATCATCCTCAACGTCGCGGTGGGCGGCTCGTACGTGGGGCCTCCGGACGCCAAGACGGTGTTCCCGCAGACGATGAAGGTGGACTACGTGCGCGTCTACGAGAAGGCGACGCCGTGAAGTCCGCCCGCGTGCTGCTGCCGCTGGTGCTGCTGCTGGCGTGCTCCTCGGAGCCGCGCCCGCGTCCGCCCGGCGTGCTCTTCGTGTCCGTGGAGCAGCAGAGCGCGTGGGTGCGCAACTTCAACCCGCTGTTCGCGGGCGCCGGGGCCCGCTGGCCCACGCGGGCGGGCGTCTACGAGTGCATGGAGGTCTTCAGCTCCGCGAAGGGCCAGTGGGTGCCCTGGCTCGCCACCGCGCATGCGTGGACGGAGGACCAGAAGACGCTGCGCTTCACGCTGCGCGAGAACGTCCTCTGGTCCGACGGCAAGCCCTTCACCGCGGATGACGTCGTCTTCACCTTCGGCCTCCTGAAGAAGCACCAGGCCCTGGATGCCGGCGGCGTGTGGAGCTTCATCACCGACGTGAAGGCGGAGGGGCCCCACACCGTGGCCTTCTCCTTCTCGCGCGTGTTCCTGCCCGGCTTCACCTACCTGGCGCACCAGATCGTCGTGCCCCGGCACATCTGGGAGCACGTCGCGGATCCGGTGACGTTCACCAACCCGGAGCCGGTGGCCACGGGGCCCTTCACCCAGGTGACGCTGTTCCGCAACCAGGTGTACGAGCTGGGCCGCAACCCGCACTACTGGATGCCCGGCAAGCCCGCGGTGTCCGCGCTGCGCTTCCTCGCGTTCCCCACCAACGACCAGGCCAACATGGCGCTGGTGGAGGGGGAGGTGGACTGGGCGGGCAACTTCGTGCCGGCCGTGGACCGCACCTTCGTCGCCCGCGACCCGGCGCACCACAACCGCTGGTTCCCGCTCTACGGCAGCACCGTCTTCCTGTACCCCAACACCACGCGGCCGCCGCTGGATGACGTGCGCGTGCGCAAGGCGCTGAGCATGGCGCTGGACCGCGAGCGGCTGGTGGAGGTGGCCATGTACGGCTACACGCGCCCCGCGGACGCCACCGCCCTCAACGACGCGTACACCGACTGGAAGGACCCAGAGGTCGCGAAGGATGCGTGGACGCACTACGATCTCGCCCAGGCGAACAAACTCCTGGATGAAGCGGGCCTGACGCGCGGCGCGGATGGCCTCCGCCGGCTGCCGGACGGCAAGCCCTTCGCGCTGGACCTGGAGGTGGTGAGCGGGTGGTCGGACTGGGTGCGGGCGGGGCAGGTGGTGAGCCGCGACCTGCGCAAGCTCGGCATCTCCGTGCAGCTCAAGACGTACGAGTTCGGCACGTGGCTCACGCGCCTGCAGAAGGGCGAGTTCCAGCTGGCCATCTCCTGGTCGCTGGACGGGCCCACGCCGTACAACTTCTACAAGTGGCTGCTTTCCCCGCGCACGGTGGTCCCGGTGGGCGAGGTGGCGGCGGCCAACTGGCACCGGCTGGGGGACGCGGAGGCGGATGAATTGCTCGTGCGCTTCGAGCGCGCGGGCACGTTGGAGGAGCAGCACGCGCTGATGTCCGCGGTGCAGCGGCGCTTCTCCGCCACGGCGCCCGCCATCCCGCTGTTCCCCAACCCGTCCTGGGGCGAGTCCAACTCGCTGCGCTTCACGGGCTTCCCCACCGAACAGAACCCCTATGCGCGGCTCGCGCCGCACGCGGAGCCCGACAGCCTGCTGGTGCTGACGGAGCTCGCCCCCCGGGAGCGCTGACCATGGGTCGCTACATCTTCCGGCGGCTGGGCTTCTACCTCATCGCCGCGTGGGCCTCGCTCACGCTCAACTTCGTCATCCCGCGCCTGGCCCCCGGCGATCCGGCGTCCGCCATGTTCGCCCGCTTCAAGGGCAAGGTGCAGCCGGAGGCGATGACCGCGCTCAAGGCCGCCTTCGGCTTCACCGACGCGCCGCTCTACTCGCAGTACTTCACGTACCTGAAGCACCTGCTGCAGGGCGACCTGGGCATGTCGTACGCGTACTTCCCCGCGCGGGTGACGGAGGTGATCGGCACCGGCCTGATGTGGACGGTGGCGCTGGCGGGCGTGGCGGTCATCATCAGCTTCGCGCTGGGGTCCTTCCTGGGCGTGCTCGCCGCGTGGAACCGGGGAGGGTGGCTGGACTCCGGCCTGTCCCCCGCGCTCGCGTTCCTGGGGGCGTTTCCATACTTCTGGCTGGCGATGCTGGCGCTGTACCTCTTCGGCTTCGTGCTGGGGTGGTTCCCGCTGCGCCACGCGTACGGGCACGACATGGAGCCGGGGCTGACGTTCGCGTTCGCCGCGGACGTGGCCCGGCACGCGGTGCTGCCGGCGGCGTCCATCGTCGTGGCCACGCTGGGCGGGTGGATGCTCGGCATGCGCAACACGATGGTGACCACGCTGGGCACGGACTCCATCCGGCTGGCGCACGCGCGCGGCCTGCCGCCCCGGCAGGTGATGCTGCGGTACGCGGCGCGCAACGCGCTCTTGCCCAACGTCACCAGCTTCGGCATGGCGGTGGGCTTCGTGCTGAGCGGCTCGCTGCTCACGGAGATCGTCTTCTCCTATCCGGGCACGGGCTACCTGCTCATCCTCGCCGTGCGCAACCAGGACTACCCGCTGATGCAGGGGCTGTTCCTGGTCATCACCCTGGCGGTGCTCGCGGCGAACTTCGCCGTGGACCTCATCTGCCTCTGGTTGGATCCGAGGACCCGCGCCCATGCATGACTCCCTGCGAAGCCTCCTCCGCCACCGGAAGGCCGCGGTGGGCGGCAGCCTCCTGCTGTTCTTCCTGCTGCTCGCGCTGGTGGGCCCCTGGTTCGTGATGGATCCGTCGGAGCTCGTCGGCCGGCCGCACCAGCCGCCGTCCTCCGCGCACTGGTTCGGCACCACGGGGCAGGGCCAGGATGTGCTCGCCCAGACGGTGGTGGGCGCGCGAGAGACGCTGGCGGTGGGCTTCGCGGTGGGCGCGCTCGTCACGCTGGTGGGCGCGCTCGTGGGCGTGACGGCGGGCTACCTGGGCCGCCGCGTGGACGACGTGCTGTCGCTCACCACCAACGTGTTCCTCGTGATTCCCGGCATGCCGCTGGCCATCGTGCTGGGCGCCTACCTGCCGTCCGGCCCCCTGCGCATGGTGGCGGTGCTGACGGTGGCGGGCTGGGCCTGGAACGCGCGCGTCTTCCGCGCGGAGTCGCTGGCCCTGCGTGGGCGCGACTTCGTGTCCGCCGCGGTGGTGACGGGGGAGAGCCACGCGCGCATCGTGTCGCGGGAGCTGTTGCCCAACATGGCGTCGCTCTTGGGCTCGTCGTTCATTGGAAACACGCTCTATGCCGTGGGCGCGCAGGTGGGCCTGGAGTTCCTGGGCCTGGGCGACGTGAGCGCGGTGACGTGGGGCACGAACCTCTACTGGGCCGGCAACGACGCGGCGCTGCTCACGCGCTCGTGGTGGATCTTCGTCCCCACGGGCCTGGGCATCGCGCTCGTCGGCTTCGCGCTGACGCTGGTGAGCTCCGCCATCGATGAGCTCACCAACCCCGCGCTGCGCGTGCACAAGCCCGCGCCGCTGCCCAGGGGCACCACCCTCCCGGTGCACGTGGACCGGCCCGCGCCGGGCGTGCTGCTGAGCGTGCAGGACCTGTGCATCGACTACGCGACGGAGAAGGGCGCCTCGCGCGTGGTGGACACGGTGTCCTTCGACCTGGCGCCCGGTGAGGTGTTCGGCCTCGCGGGCGAGTCCGGCAGCGGCAAGTCCACCATTGGCTCGGCCCTGCTGGGCCTGCTGCCTTCCTCCGCGCGCGTCACGCAGGGCCGCATCCTCTTCAACGGCATGGACGTCACCGCGCTGGAGGGCGCCGGCCTGCGCGCCTTCCGCTGGCGCCAGGTGTCCATGGTGTTCCAGAGCGCGATGAGCGCGCTCAACCCGGTGCTCACGCTGGGCGAGCAGTTCCACGACACGCTGGCGGCGCACGGCCGCGTGTCCCGCACGGCGTCCTACGCCCGCGCGCGCGAGCTGCTGGGCATGGTGGGTCTGTCGCCGGACCTCGTCACGGCGTATCCCCACCAGCTCTCCGGCGGCATGCGGCAGCGGGTGGGCATCGCGCTGGCGCTGGCGCTGGAGCCCCGGCTGGTCATCATGGACGAGCCCACCACGGCGCTGGACGTCGTGGTCCAGAAGGAGCTGCTCCAGCGCATGCTGGAGCTCAAGCAGCGCCTGGGCTTCGCCATCCTCTTCATCACGCACGACCTGCCGCTCCTGCTCGCGCTGTCGGACCGCGTGGGCATCCTCCAGGGCGGCAAGCTGGTGGAGGTGAACACCTCCGAGGGCCTGCGCACCGGGGCGCGCCACCCGTACACGCAGCTGCTCCTGTCGTCGTTCCCGCACCTCGTCGCGGGGGATGTGTCCGTCACGCCGCATCCGCCGGCGGTCTCCGAGCTGTCGGTGGCCCGGCCGTCCACGCGCATCGCCGCCATCCCTGGAGGTCACCGATGAGCGCGCCCCTCCTGGAGGCCGAAGGCCTCACCCGTAGCTTCTCCGTGGGCGGCTTCTTCTCCCGCGAGCGCCGGCCCATCCTCAAGGGCGTGTCCTTCTCCCTGCAGCCGGGGGAGATCGTCGCGCTGGTGGGCGAGTCCGGCAGCGGCAAGAGCACCCTGGCGCGGCTGCTGGCCCGGCTGGACATGCCCGACGCGGGCCACCTGCGCCTCGCCGGCCGCGACGTGCTGTCGGATGACAGCGCCCAGGCGTCGCTCGACTACCGCGGGCGCGTGCAGATGGTGTTCCAGGATCCGTTCGCGTCGCTCAACCCCGTGCACACGGTGGCCTATCACCTGGAGCGGCCGCTCGTGCGCCACGGCCGGGTGCCGAAGTCCGGGCTGCGCACCAAGGTGCTGTCGCTCCTGGAGTCGGTGGGCCTGACGCCCGCGGACCAGTTCGCCAAGCGCTTCCCGCATGAGCTGTCCGGCGGCCAGCGCCAGCGCGTGGCGGTGGCGCGCGCCCTGGCGGTGGAGCCGCAGGTCATCATCGCGGACGAGCCCACCTCCATGCTGGACGTGTCCACGCGCAAGGGCGTGCTGCAGTTGCTGCGCGGGCTCACGCAGGAGCGCGGCATCGGCATCCTGTTCATCACCCACGACCTGGCGAGCGCGCGGCACCTGGCAGACCGCATCCTCGTGCTCTACGCGGGCACGGTGGTGGAGGCGGGCCGCGCCGAACAGGTGCTGGGCCAGCCGCGCCACCCGTACACGAAGCTCCTGCTGTCGGCCGTGCCGGATGGCGCGGACTTCCTCCAGGCGGCGCTGCCGGTGCGCCCCGCCACGGGCCTGCCTCCGCTCGTGGGCTGCCCCTTCGCCCCGCGCTGCCCGGTGTCCGAGGCGCGCTGCTCCACCGTTCCCCCTCCCAACGTCCTGCCGGCCGCGAACCACCTGGTCCGCTGCCACCTCGAAGCTTCGAAAGGAGTTACCGCCGATGCGTCAGTTTCCTCCTGACTTCCTCTGGGGTGTGGCCACCTCCGCGTATCAGATTGAAGGTGCCACCCGCGCTGACGGCCGTGGCGAGTCCATCTGGGACCGCTTCGCCGCCACGCCCGGGAAGATCAACGACAAGTCCGACGGCTCGGTGGCGTGTGAGCACTACCGCCGCTGGCCGGAGGACATCGAACTGATGCGTTGGATGGGGCTGAAGTCCTACCGCTTCTCCGTCGCGTGGCCGCGCATCCTCCCGGAAGGGCGGGGCCGCGTGAACGTCGCGGGCGTGGACTTCTACTCCAAGCTGGTGGACTCGCTGCTGGGCGCGGGCATCGAGCCCTTCGTCACGCTCTACCACTGGGACCTGCCGCAGGTGCTGGAGGATCAGGGCGGCTGGCCGGCGCGCGCCACCGGTGACGCCTTCGTGGAGTACGCGGACGTGATGAGCCGCGCGCTGGGTGACCGCGTGAAGCGGTGGATCACCCACAACGAGCCCTGGTGCATCAGCGTGCTGGGCTACGGCAACGGCGAGCACGCGCCGGGCCACAAGGACTGGACGAAGGCGCTCGCCACGTCCCACACCCTGCTGCTGTCGCACGGCAAGGCGGTCCAGGCCATCCGCTCCAACGTGCAGCGCGCGGAGGTGGGCATCACCCTCAACCTCACGCCCGGCGAGCCCGCGTCACCCAGCCCCGAGGACGCCGACGCGTGCCGTGACTTCGACGGTGGCTTCAACCGCTGGTTCCTGGAGCCGCTCTACGGCCGCGGCTACCCCATGGACGTCGTGGAGGACCACGTGAAGGCGGGCCGCATCCCTTCCGCCTCGCTGGACTTCATCCAGGACGGCGACCTGAAGGCGATCGCGGAGCCCACCGACTTCCTGGGCGTGAACTACTACTCGCGCGCCGTGCTGCGCAGCAACCGCATCCCGGAGGAGAAGAACGCGCCGCGCACCGTGCACGTGCGCCCGGACAAGACGGACATGGACTGGGAGGTGTACCCGCAGGGGCTCACGAAGCTCCTCGTCCACCTGCAGACCGAATACAAGCCCGGCCCCATCTACATCACGGAGAACGGCTGCGCGTACTCCACCGGCCCCAGCGCGGACGGGCGCGTGCACGACGTGAAGCGCGTGGACTACCTGCGCACCCACCTGGAGGCGTGCAGTGACGCCATCGGGCAGGGCGTGAACCTGGCGGGCTACTTCGCCTGGTCGCTCCTGGACAACTTCGAGTGGGCGTACGGGTACGAGAAGCGCTTCGGCCTCGTCTATGTGGACTACGCCACCCAGCAGCGCATCCCGAAGGACAGTGCCCACCTCTACCGTGACGTCGTGGCCCAGAACGGGCTGGACGTGGAGCAGGCCGCTTGAAAAAGCTCTTCCTGACGACGTGTCTGGCGTTGTGCGGCGCGCAGGCGCTGGCCCAGCAGCCCGGGGCAGGGGCTCCCGCCCAGGCGCCGGCCGCGAGCCAGCCGCCCACCGCGGGCCCCGTGGACGCCGCCGCGGCTCCCGAGACCGCTGCTCCAGCCCCGGCTCCCGAGGTCGCTCCGGCGCCGCCGCCCGTGGCCGCGACGCCGGGGGCCGCCGTGAAGACGACGGTGACGCGCGTGATCCACGACGAGCGCGGCTTCAAGCTCCAGGTGGACGGCAAGGACTTCGCCATCCACGGCATCAACTGGGGCTACACGCCCATTGGTGAGAACTACCGCTACTCGCTCTGGAACCAGCCGGAGGACTTCATCAAGCAGGTGCTGGCCAAGGAGATGGGCCTGCTGCGCGACGCGGGCATCAACGCCATCCGCCAGTTCGACGACATCCCGCCCGTCTGGGTCGAGTACATCTACCGGAACTACGGCATCTACACGATGCTCAACCCGTTGATGGGCCGCTACGGCCACGCCGTCAACGGGGTGATGGTCCCCAACATCGACTACTCGAACCCCGCGCACCGCCAGGCCATCCTGGACGCGCTGGCGCAGAAGGTCGAAGTGTACCGGGACGTGCCCGGCGTCCTGATGTGGCTCCTGGGCAACGAGAACAACTACGGCCTGCACTGGACGTCGTTCGAGATCGAGGCGCTGCCCGGCCATGAGGACGCGGCGCGCGCGGAGTCGCTCTACACGCTCTACGGTGAGGCGACCCGCACGGTGAAGAAGCGGGACACGAACCACCCGGTGTCCATCGCCAACGGCGACCTCCAGTACATCGACCTCATCGCGAAGTACTGCCAGGACCTGGACGTGCTGGGCACGAACGTCTACCGCGGCGCCACCGCGCGCGACCTGTTCGCGGAGGTGAAGCAGAAGCTCAACAAGCCGGTGTTCTTCTCCGAGTTCGGCGCGGATGCGTACGACGCCCGCGCGGGCCGCGAGGACCACGTCGCGCAGGCGGAGTACCTGCGCACGCAGTGGGAGCAGATCTACCTGGAGAGCTACGGCCAGGGGATGTCGGGCACCGCCGTGGGCGGCTTCGTGTTCCAGTGGGTGGACGGCTGGTGGAAGATGGGCCAGGAGGCCAACCTCTCCATCCACGACACCACCGCGTCCTGGCCCAACGGGGGCTACACGGCGGACTTCGTCCCCGGCCAGAACAACATGAACGAGGAGTGGTTCGGCATCGCGGCCCTGGGCCCGCCGGACGACAATGGCATCAGCGGCCTCCAGCCGCGCACCGCCTACTACGTGCTCCAGGCCGCCTTCCGCCTGGACCCGTACGCGCCGAACACCAACCCGGACACCATCCGCCAGCACTTCGGGTCCATCCGTCCCTCCTCGCTCACCAGCAGCTACACGTCGTCGGTGGCGCTGGCTCGCACGGAGGAACTGAGCGCGGTGCGGGTGTCCAACCTGCGGCTGCTCCTGGACAGCTCGCTGTCGCGCGGCAGCATCGCGACGGTGCGGCCCAACCAGAGCTCCGCGGACCACACCGAATCCATCTTCTTCGACCTCGCGTTGCAGCCGGCCAGCGGCGTCTACGGCCGCGCGTCGTTCAACGTCGTGGGCAACGTGGCGCAGAACCGGCTCAACAACCTGTTCTACGAGAACCGCGGCACGCCCTCCACTCCGGGGACGAACGTCATCCCGACGGGCCCGGGCGCCGTGCCGCAGTCGAACTCGCCGCTGGATCGCTTCGCGCTGTACCAGGCGGAGTTCAAGCTGGACCGGACGGACTTCGCGCTCGAGGGCTACTACCGCACCGGCCACTACCACTGGGGCGAGGAGGGTGACTTCTTCGGCCTCTACCGCGAGGCCAACTACGGCCCGAACCTGGACATCTACCACGGCAATGCGCCCTTCGGCGTCGTGTTCACCGGCAAGCGCGCCATCGAGGGCTTGAAGGTCGCGGTGGGCCCGGAGCTGTACTGGGGCGCCAACCCGTCCGCCGTGGCCAAGTACCGCAACAACGTGGGCCCGGTGAACGTGACGCTGGTGCACCAGGAGGACCTGGCCCAGGGCGCTTCGTCCAACACGGCCTCCGTGGTGCGCGAGCGCATCGCGCGCAGGACGGCGCTGAACTTCCAGTACGCCACCGGCAAGCTCGTGCTCGACGTGGGCGGCCTCCTGGCCGCGCCCCAGCGCATCGGGGAGACGTTCACCTATACGCGCCGCGCGGCGGCGGATGCGCCCAGCTACCTCAACAGCGGCTACGACGTGCTCCAGGACAAGGTGCAGTTCCTGGACACGCTGGGCGCGAAGGCGCGGCTCACCTACGACATGGGCATGGTGCGCTGGCTCGTCCAGTCCTCCATCCGCGGCCTCGTCGCGGACAGCGGCCCGGAGCAGGGCAACATCATCACCGGCTGGAGCCTGCGCGAGAGCGGCCGAGGCAACCACTACGCCGGCCAGCTGGGCGCGGCGCTGCAGTTCGGCACGATTCAAGTCTCGCCGAACCTGCTCTACCAGAAGCCCCTCGTCGGGCCGAACCCGACCATCTCCGACGCGTTCGACCCGGACACCGGCCGCTACTACGCGGGCGTGCGCCCCCGCAACGTGCTGGTGGATGCCTTCACCGTGTTGGACAACCGCGAGACGCTGGGCGGGGAATTGCTCATCACGTTCGACCCGACACCCGGCACCTGGTTCTGGGCGTGGGACAGGGACCTGCGCGAGGACGCGCCGTTCGCCGCGGGCCTGGACATCGTCTACCGCCACCAGCCCACGTCGCGTGACGCCGGCATCGCCATCCTCGCGGACGGCAGCACCGTGGCGTTCGGCAGCGCGCCGGTCGCCCGGGACGAGTGGGAGACGTCGCTGCGCCTGGTGGGCAACCCGTCGCAGCGCCTGCGCCTGTTCGGCACGGCGTTCGTGGGCAGCAACCAGTCCTCCGGCGAGGACAACCGGCAGGTGCACCGCTTCGGCCTGGACGGCTCGGTGCTCTACGACACGCTGCTGCTCGCGGCCCAGCTGCACTTCAACGACTGGGGTCCCTACGACTACCACCGCGTCTTCAACCTCACGTACCCGGTGCAGCTGGGCGGGGACCTGTCCTACGGGTTGAAGAAGCCGGTGCTGGGCGCGGTGTCCACGCGCTTCGGTCTGCGCGGGCTGGTCCGCATGTTGGATGAGTACTCGGAGGGCCTCAACGACCGGGGCATCACCGAGGGCCTGAAGGGTCGCGAGTACGAGGTGGGCGCGTATGCCATCCTTTCTCTCTGAGGGACGACGCATCATGAAGACGGGTTTCCTGCTGGCCGCCGCGGTGGCCCTGTCCGGCTGCTACGACGAACCGACCATCCTCTACGGCCGCTCGCTGGAGGACATGACCTTCACGGTCACCGACCCGCAGATGGGCATCTACCCGAACACGTCCGTGCTGGACGACCCGTACAACCCCTTCCGGTTGTCGGGCGTGGGCACGGAGACGAAGTGGGACATCCAGTCCGGGGCGAGCCCCGTGGCGGGCTACTACTCGTGGGCCACCATCCTGGCGCAGGGGCCGTACGGTGAAGCGCAGTACTACGTGGGCCTCCAGCTCGCGGCCATCTACCAGCGGGGCCTCGCGGATCAGGCCAGCCTCCCGCAGACGCGGGAGATGGCGGTGAAGGCCTTCCAGTCCGTGCTCGACAACTTCCCGGACGCGGTGACGTACGACGCGTCCGGCACCATCGCCTATGAGCTGGTGACGCCCTCGTACAAGGGCGTCGTGGAGCTGGGCGGAACGGTGAGCGGCGGCTGGGTGATGGTGAAGACCTCAAGCGGTGCGGACCGGGCGGTGAAGCCATGAAGAAGCCTGTGTGGGGATTGCTGTTGCTGCTCGCCGCCTGCCGCCCGGATCCGGGCCCGGCGGACTACACCGACCAGGGCCCCGTGGGCACCGACACGGACGGAGGCACGGAGCCGGCCTCGCAGCTGCTGCCCGGGCCGTTCCCGTATGAAGCGGGCCAGCGTCGCCTGATGGTGGGCATCTTCTACGAGACGGGTCGCTCGGAGGATGTGGTGCTCGACAACGTCGACACGAACTTCTACCTCTACGAGAGCACCGTCTACGTGGAGTCGGATCCCGACCGCGTGGAGGGCAAGTCCGCCGACCGCATCGTCCAGAACGGCAAGCCGTGGATGGGCTTCGGCGTGCACTGGAAGGCCGAGCGCAACCTGGACGCCTGGAAGACGCTCCACGTCAGCATGAAGTCCGCGGACCCCGCGTTCGCGAACGTGAAGGTCGGCATGTCGAGCGGCCTGGCTGCCAATGAAAAGGGCTTCCAGCTCGCCGTCTCGAAGTACGGCTGGGTGAATGACGGGGAGTGGCACCACCTGGCCATCCCGGTCGCGGACTACACCGCGGCGGGCCTGAAGCTCAACGCCGTTTCGGCACCGTTCACCTTCGCCGCGGAAGGCGGAGCCGCGGGCCAGTTCCTCCTGCTCGACAACTTGTACTTCACCGCGAACTAGGCAGGACGCAGTGCCAGGAGGGCGGGCCGGCTGTCGAGGATGACAGCCGGAACGCCCGAGCCTTGTCCTGACGTCGCCGGCACGCCCCCGTGTCCGGTGTCGCCAGGGCAGGGATGCAGTCCCTCCAGCCGGCAGTCCCCTCTGCGTTTGACGCGCGTCCTGGTCGTGCGTCCAGACGCATGCGTCACGGTGTTCCTACTCAAGGAGTCGTCCCCCAATGTCTGAATCTTCCTCTCAATTGTCAAGAACGGGCGTGCGCCCGGTCCTGCTGGAAGCGCCACCCGGTGTCTGGCTTTACCGCGCCTTCGTGGCGGCGGCGCTGCTGCTGACCGTGCTGGGCGCCGCGCCGGCCCAGGCCCAGACGAACGTGGCGTTGAACAGGCCCACCACGACGTCCTCCGCGGAAGGCAACTTCCTGGGGCAGTACGCGGTGGACGGCGACGGCGGCACGCGCTGGGGCAGCAACTTCACGAACAATGAATGGATCACCGTGGACCTGGGGCAGACGCGCACGATTTCGCGCGTGGTGCTGACCTGGGAGGCGGGTTACGCCACGGGCTACAAGATCCAGGTGTCCGCCAACGGCACGGCCTTCACGGACGCGCTCACCGTGACCAACGGCGACGGCCTGGTGGACGACCTGTCCCTGCCGGCGGGGACCACGGGCCGCTACGTGCGCATGCAGGGCGTCGCGCGCGCGGGCGCGTATGGCTATTCCCTCTGGGAGTTCGCCATCTATGAGACGGGGGGCACGCCGCCGCCAACCAACACGGACCTGGCGAAGAACAGGCCGGCCACGGCGTCCAGCGTGGAGGGCAACTCCGAGTTCCTGCTGCCGGGCTTCGCGTTCGACGGGCTCGCGACGACGCGCTGGGCCTCCAATGCCGCGGACCCCCAGTGGATCCGCGTGGACCTGGGCACGTCCCAGGTGGTGGGCAAGGTGGTGCTGGACTGGGAAGGTGCCTACGGCAAGACGTATACGATTGACGGCTCCAACGACGACGCCCAGTGGACCACGCTCAACACGGTGACCAACGGCGCGATCGGCAGGCGGGAGATCCCCGTCTCCGGCACGTACCGGTACCTCCGCATGCGCGGCACCGAGCGCGGCACCGGCTACGGCTATTCGCTGTGGTCCTTCGAGGTCTACCAGTCCGGCGGCACGAACCCGCCGCCGACGCAGACCACCAACCAGACCATCAAGCTGAACTTCCCGGAGCTGGCGTACGCGAAGATCAACGTGTCGCCCGCGCCGCTGAGCGTCACGCCCGTGCCGGAGGAGGGCAACACCACGCCGTCCGTGCGCAACCCGCCCGGGCCGTTCACCTACCAGCTCACGTTCCCGCCCAACACGACAGTGACGCTGTCGAAGAACCAGTTCTCGCCCACCCAGCCCAACACGGACATCCGGCTGGCGGTGGTGGACTACAACGGCACCCAGCAGCGCGGGCAGTCCGTCAGCGCGCTGGCGGTGCAGGGCGCGGACTGGAACGTGGAGATCTTCGCCACGGGTGGCACCACGGATCCTCGTGACCCCACCATCATCCCGGACCCGTATGTGGCCCCCGCGCCGATGGCGGTGGCGGGTTCCTTCCGGCTGGTGTCGCCGGCGAACAACGCGATGGTCACCGCGACCCGGCGTCCCACGCTGACGTGGGCCCCCGTCACGGGCGCGACGAACTACAAGCTCTACGTCAACCTGACGCGCAACGACTACGACTGGATGGCGGCGGGCAACCTGCTGGATCGCTACACGCAGGTGGCGTCGCAGACGGGCACGTCCTTCACCTTCACGGAGGACCTGCCGGATCGCTGGACGTACAAGTGGTACGTCGTCGCGACGCTGTCGGGCAGCACGCCCCGCTCCGACATCGGCAACTTCAGCGTGTACCTGCCGACGGTGGAGACGCAGGCGGATGGCGTCAACGTCATCAACGGCTCGCGCGACCTGAACAAGAACGGCGTCATCGACCCGTACGAGGACTGGCGCAACCCCATCTCCGTTCGCGTGAACGACCTGATGGGCCGGATGACGCTGCACGAGAAGGCGATGCAGATGTTCTACGACGCCAAGGTCTACCCGGAGGCGGGCTTCCAGATGGGGCCGCTGTCCCCCACGGACATCCCGATGTTCCAGAAGGCGTCCGCGGCCACCCGGCTGGGCATCCCGCACATCGACGCGGGTGACTCCATCCACGGCTACAAGACGAGCTGGCCCACGCAGCCGGCGCTCGCCGCGTCGCGCGACCTGGACACCATCTACGAGATGGGTGACATCCAGCGGAAGGAGCAGATCGCCATTGGCAGCCGCGGCACGCTGTCGCCTCTGGCGGAGGTGAACACCAAGGTCCTCTATCCGCGCATCCAGGAGGGCAACGGCGAGGACGCCGACCTCGCGGCGGGCATCACCCGCGCGCTGATCGCCGGCCTCCAGGGTGGTCCGGAAGTGAACCCGAACTCCATCTGGGTGACGACGAAGCACTGGCCGGGGCAGGGCGCCGGTGGTGAGGCCGGCATCACCTACGACGGCACCACCATCCACTACCACATGCGTCCGTGGCACGCGGCCATCGAGGCGGGCACGAGCGGCATCATGCCGGGCTACGCCGGCAGCTGGCTCTTGGGGCCGGAGGGGTACGGCGCGGGTGACAACCCGGGCATCCTCAACTACCTGCGCACCAAGCTGAAGTACGACGGCGTCATCTGCTCGGACTGGCTGCCTTCGGGCTCGTGGGTGCGTTCCGCCACGGCGGGTTCGGACGTCATGGGCGGCGCGACGCCGTCCGCGATGGCCAACTTCGAGAACGAGGTGCCGCTGTCCCGGATCAACGATTCGGTGCGCCGCATCCTCGACCTGAAGTTCCGCCTGGGCATCTTCGAGGACCCGTACAAGCAGGGCCCCGCAGGCACCTCCGAGTGGCACACCGCGGACAGCAAGGCGGCGGTGCGCCGCGCTTCGCAAGAGGCGATGACGCTGATCAAGAACGACGGCGTGCTGCCGGTGCGGCTGCCGGCGGGTGGGAAGATCGTCATCGCGGGTCCCCGCGCGGACGACATGTCCTGCATGGTGACCTGGCGTTCGGACTTCCACGGCTACGAGTTCGGCGACCCGACCATCTACGCGGCGGTGAAGGCGCGCGCGGAGGCCGCGGGGCTCACGGTCTACAAGGACAACGCCCCCGCGGGCGTGACGCCGGATGCGGCCATCGTGGTGGTGGGTGAGAGCTACTTCACCCACGGCACGGAGTGGGACAAGGAGAAGCCGTACCTGCCCGGTGACCCGATTGGCCCGGCCCACGACGCGAAGTGGGGCGACCAGTTCGGCGTCATCAACAGCTTCAAGTCGCGGGGCATCCCCACGACCACGGTGATGATCATGCCGCGGCCGTACATCCTGACGAACGTGATGCCCATCACCAACGCGCTGCTGATTGCGTACCGTCCCGGCGACATGGGCGGCTACGCGGTGGCGGACGTGCTGTTCGGTGACGTGCTGCCGCGCGGCAAGACGCCGTGGCAGCTGCCGCGCTCCATGAGCCAGATTGGCACGGACGTGGAGAGTGGCCAGCTGGAGCGGTGGGACCTGCCGTACGATCTGGGCGCGACGGACGCGGAGCGGGCGACCATCCGCCAGAAGATCGCCACGGGTCAGCACATCGAGCCCATCTACGGCAACCCGCTGTTCCAGTACGGCGTGGGCATCCAGGGCTTCGGCCTGACGGATGCGACGGCGCCGGTGGCGTTCAGCCTGCTGACGCCGGCGAACAACGTGGTCATCACCACCACGCGGCCGGCGTTCACCTGGAACGCGAGCAGCGATCCGCAGACGGGCATCCAGCGCTACGAGGTCTTCATCGACGGCGGCGCCGCGCCGGTGGCGATCACGAAGACGCCGTCGGCTCCGCTGGAGAGCCTGAAGCTGGCGAACGGGACGCACACCTGGTTCGTCAAGGCGTTCAACTGGGCGAACGGGGTGACGCAGTCCCCCACGTTCACCTTCACGCTGAACGACACGACGCCTCCGGCGGCCTTCGCGGCGCTGTCGCCGTCGGCGGGCCAGGCGGTGCCGGGGACGTCCACGCGCTTCATCTGGGAGCAGACCACGGACGTGGGCGCGGGCGTGGCGCAGTACGTGCTCATCGTGGACGGGGCGGACCGGAGCCCGGCCATCCTGCGGAGCGCGGCGACCCCCGCCGGGACGAACCTGGCGAGGGGCAAGAACGTGGTGGCCACCTCGTCCGAGTTCGGCAGCCCGAACGACGCGGTGGACGGCAGCCTGACGACGCGTTGGTCGAGCGTCGGCACGGCGACGACGGGTGACACCGACTCCATCACGGTGGACCTGGGCGCCATCTACTCCGTCAAGCGCGTGCTCTTGAACTGGGAGGCCGCGTACGGCCGGCGCTACGTCGTGGAGACGTCGCTGGACGGCGCGACCAACTGGGTGGCGCTGAAGACGGTGGACACCGGCGACGGTGGCATCGACGACTGGACGGGCCTGACGGGCGTGGGTCGCTACGTGCGCATGCGCGGTGTGCAGCGCGCGACGGCCTATGGCTACTCGCTGTGGGAGTTCGAGGTGTACGGCGTGGGCACCGAGCAGACGACGGTGACCGGGCTGGCCACGGGCACGCACACCTGGCGCGTGCGCGCGGTGGACGGTGCGAACAACACCACGCTGTCCACGGGTCCCATCACGTTCACGAAGTAGGTGAAGTGAAGCGCTAAAGGGGAGGGGCGGCCGGGAACGGTCGCCCCTTTCTTCATGGTGACGACCTGACGGTGCGCTCCGATGCGTATCGGGTTCGTGCTCCGACCCCTGCTCCGACGCTGCATGCCGCCGCTCCTGCTGGGCCTGCTCGGCGGGTCGGGCTGTGACGCGGTGGACCCTGAACCCCAGGACCTGCCCGACGCGGGGACACCGCTGGCGTACACGGTGGACCGGTACGACCAGACCTTCGATTTGACGACGCGGGAGGCAACCTCTCGGCTGTGGCTGGACGTGGAGGGGGCTCGGGAGGGCTGTCTGTCCCTTCCGGCTCCGGAGGGCGTGACGGACGTGCGGTGGCAGGGTGCGCCTGCCGCGAGCACCCGCACGGAGGAGGGGACGCTGGAGGTCTGCGGGCGGTCGGTGGTGGATGGGCCGCTGTGGATTGAAAGCCGCCGGGTGGTCCCGGAGACCACGTACCTGTACACGCAGGTGGGGTTCTCCCGCCGACCGGATCTCCACGGCGACCTGTTCTCGTATCTGCTCGGGTGGGTGGAGTCCTGTGACCTCCTGGGCCCGTGTGACGATGCGCCCGCGCGCCTGGCTCACTTCACGTTCGACGTGACGCACGCGCCGGGGCAGGTGGTGCTGTGCCCGGGGAGTCTGTCCCGGCCGGATGAAACCCATACACGCTGTGAGCTGCTGGGGACGCGGGCGCCCACGTACTCGGCCTTCATGGTGGCCTCCCATCCCGCGTGGAAGCGGACGCGACTGGTGGACTCGGAGGTGGCGCGGGTGGAGCTCTACGAGGTCCCGGGTGGGCTGCTGGGCCCGGCGCTCGACGCGGCGGCGGTGGAGGACTTCCTGGGGTGGATGACGGCGCGGTTCGGTCCGCTGCCCTACGGCCATGAGCTGCGCGTGGCGGGAGCACCCACGGAGTGGCTGGGCATGGAGCATCCGGCGAACATCATCCTGCGCGACAACCTGCCGCTGCTTCCGAAGGACTACGCCAACATGACGCTGCACACGCTGATGCACGAGGTGGTGCACCAGTGGGCAGGCAATCGGACCACCCTGGCCAGCGCGCGGGACTACCCGTGGAAGGAGGCCGTGGCGGAGTACCTCACGTATGTCTACGAGGACGAACACCGGGGCACGGACGCGGCGTCGACGCTCGCGTACTGGGACCGGCTGGCGCGCACGTCGTCCTTCTACCTGCGCCCGGGGGACGTGCCGGCGCCGCCGTTCATCTCCTTCGTGAATGACGTCTACGGCACCGGGCCGATGATCCTGCTGCTGCAACTGGAGTCGCTGGTGGGCAGGCCGCAGGTGCTCTCCGCGCTCCAGTCGTTCCTGGCCGAGCCTGGAGCCCAGAGCATCGAGGACCTGCGCACGGCGCTCGAAGGGGCGTCTGGTGTGGGGCTCCAGCGCTACTTCGAGACCTGGGTGGACGGGGCAGGGGAGCCGGACTGGCCGTTCTTCCAGGTGGAGTGGCGCGAGGAGGAGGCGTTGGTGCTGACCGTGACGCAGCGGACGGTCGCCGGCCGTGTGTATCCGTGCGTGGTGGAGCTGGAGCTCCAGGGGGAGACCGGGGAACAGCGACAGCGGGTCACGGTCTCGTACGGACTGGAGCCGCTGTCCGCGACGGTGCACGCCACCGTGCCGCTTCCACCGTGGCCCGTCCGGGCGGTGACGGTGGATCCGGGGAACCGGCTGGTCAACCGCCGGATCCCGCTGTTCCTCTGGGAGCCGCCTGCCTCAGGGCTCGCGCTGGGGCTGAAGGGTCCAGTTGAAGGCGATGCCGTCGATGGTGATGAACTCGAACAGCGCTCCGTCCGGTTTCGCGAGGGGCGGTAGGCCCGAGTACACGACCTCATCCGCGTTCGTGACCAGGATGTGTCCGGGTGCGTCCTTGAAGGGGCTCGTGCAACCACTGCCGCTGACGGTGACGTCGACGATGCGTCCGTCCGCGAGCGCGGCGGTGTAGGCGCGCGAGTCGTGCGACAGCCAGGCCTGTGTGTCGGGGTCCAGCGACTTCAAGCCCTTGAAGGGATTCACCAGCAGGACTCCGCCGCCCACCGGCCCCAGCGTGTACTCCGTGGGCGCGAGCCGGTAGCCGCAGCCACCGGTCACGTACTGGATGTCGAGCGTGAACCTGGCGCTGGGCGACATGATCAGGAAGGCGCCGAGCCTCTTGGTGTGCGGCAGGAGCGGATGGTCGTAGTCCGCGGCCGCGAAGGCGCGCAGCACCTCGAACTCCAGGTTCGCGTCGAGGATCTTCCCCCTGCCGGTCCAGCCACTGCTCATCTGGACCGCCTTCGACGTGCCCTTGAACTTCCAGCAACCCACGTTGTTGCGCTCGAGGTACGACGCCTCCGCCGACGTGAGCTTCCCGCCGCCTCCGGGTTCGAACTTCGCGTTGCTGGTGATGATGACGAGGTCCTGCACCCGCTGCGACTTCAGGTCGCGACAGAAGCCCACGTCCTCGTAGTCACTCCAGTCCTCCTCGTGCCACGTCCCGCTCGCGTCGCTCCAGAACGCGGACACCTTCACCGGATCCTTTGCCTGGGTGATGTTCTGGAACCAGCCGTTGTGGAAGCGGATGGACCGCGTGTCCGTGTCGCTGAACGTGAAGTGGTAGTAGCGGCTCGACAGGTTGCTGAGCACATCATGGAGATCCGTCCGGGCCTCGGGCGCGCCGGCCAGGTCGGCCAGGAGGTCGTTCGAGCGCACCTTCTCCGAGAGCTGATCCCACTGCTTGAAGGACGCTGCCTGGGTGTCGATGGGCGCCTGATTCCAGAGCACCTTCGCGAACTCCGGCCAGACCTCCTTGAACTTGCCAGGAATGACTGCGTCCACCGCGCTGAGGGCCGACGTCTCCTTGGTCAGCTTCTCCAGCGAGGCCGTCACGAGGTTCGGGCCATGCTTCTTCGCCAGGTACTGGAAGAACAGATACGCGCCGTAGTCGCGTTTGGCCTGCCCCGCCTTCGGCGACGAGCAGTTGCCCGCGGAGCGATCCTCCAGGGAGTAACCCGGGGTGCTCATGAAGCAGTCAGCGTAGTCCTGTTCCAGCTGCAACGTCTGTCCATAGACGTAGTCGATGGCCCAGGTCGCGGTCGCATCGCGGATCCAACCGTAGGAAGGCTGCGGCGCCATCGTCTTGTAGGACCACTGGATGGCGTGCATCACCTCGTGCGCGGCCGCGGCCTTGAGCTCGTCAATGGAGAGTCCACCGGACAGCAGGATGTAGGTGGGGGTCTGGGAGTCGTCGTAGCCCGCCGGGAGCGTCAGCCCGAGGTCGGTCATGTTGCGGACCAGGTAGAGGTCGACCTGCGAGCTGCCCCCGTTGCAGCCGGCGTAGGCCTCGTCGGTGAGCGGCTCCTTGAGGCCCAGCGCCATCAGCTTCGGCCAGATCTCCTTCTCCACCGCATCTTCCAGGAGCACGGCCTTTTCGCGCTGACCCGGAACGCCATACTCGAACCAGATCTTCACCTTCGTGTTGGATCTGGACACGCTGTGCCAGCCGTCGAGGCCTGCGCGACAGGTGGGACGCGCCAGGCTGCGCAGCTCGGTGGACGGCAGGGGCGCGTTGAGCCAGCTGCCCGGGTCGTCCGGGCGCAGGAGATACATTCCGAGCGCGTCCTGCATCGGCGAGGAGAGGGTGTCGAAGCGTTCATGCAGCGCTTCGAGCGCGGTGGCGTCGAAGCCGGGTTCGACGCGCGCCTTGTACTGGACGGGCAGGCGGGGATCGCTGAAGGCGGCGTACACCTGATAGGCCAGCAGTTCCTCGTCGTTGATGAGTCCGGCCTCACGCGCCGTCTCCAGCACCTCGTGGCTCGACGGGCGGGAGGCGTCGTCGGGGAGCACCACCACCGAAAGGGTCGCGCTCACCGAACCCACCGTGGCGGTGATGACCGAGCCGCCCGCGGACACGCCTTCCACCTGGCCGCTGGAGACGGTGGCGTACTGCGGCAGGTAGGACGTCCAGGTGACCTGGACGTCCTCGAGGACGTGGCCGGTGTCGTCGACCGCCTGCGCGGCCAGCGTCAGCGATTCACCCACCAGCAGCGTCGCACCGTTCGGCGTGATGCGGAGCGCGGCGACCTTGTCGTTGTCTCCGCCCCCTCCTGGCGTCGTGTCGGGCTTCGTGGAGTCGCAAGCGGCCAGCAGCAGGAGCAGGCACAGGGTGAGCCGGGAGGCTCCATGAGACACAGGCATTGCCGAACCTCGATACATCCGGGAGAGCGATACAGATACCACGGGTGTGTCTCACGCTGACCGCGGGTGGTGCAGGCGGTCGGTGGAAGGGACGTCGTGGAACGAAAAGGCCCCTCGTTGCCTGGGAGGCAACAAGGGGCCGGGAACCGCACGAGCATCGTGGGGACTACGGCGTGGGCACGGCCACGGCGGGCGCGCCTTCCGTGGGCGCGGCAGCGGCGGCAGCGGCGGCAGCGGCCTCTTCGGCGGCCTTCGCTTCGGCCAGCTTCCGGGCGGCTTCGGCCTCCGCGCGCTTCGCGACTTCGGCCTTGGCGGCGTTCTGCATGTTGGCGAGGCCCGCCTCGAAGTCCTTGCCGACCATCTTGTCCATGTCCATGAAGAGCGAGAACGCCTTGCTCATGAAGTTGTTCTCGCCGGACATGGTCCACGTCACCGCGACGCCGTCCTGCGCGGGCTTGAGCTCGAAGGTGGTGGTGTTGGTGGCGGCGAAGGGCTTGATGAACTCGAGCTTGATGCGAACGGACTCGTTCGCCTTGCTCTCTTCGATGGTCATGCGGCCTTCGCCCGCCTGGTCGTTGCCCGCCCACGCGTAGGTGGCGCCGGTGCCCGACTCCGCGCCGCCGTAGACGCGCTTCATGTTCGGATCCAGCTTGTCCCAGGGGGACCACTCGCCCCAGTGGTGGAAGTCATTCACCAGCGCGAAGGCGATGTCGGGCGTTCCCGGCACCGTGGCGGTGCGCGACAGGGAGAAGTGGGCGGGGCGGGTGGCGATGACGCCGATCAACAGCAGGAGCGCAGCGACAAGGCCAATGGCGATCTTCTTGAACATGGGTGTCCTCGGAACGGAACCCCTGGAAGGGGCGGACGTGTCTTAGGCCCACCGTCGAGCTCCGCTCAAGCCCCCCACCTGGCAGGGATGTAGGCGCTCTGTAACGCGACGCGTATCGTGCCGCCCGCATGGTCAAGTCCTACCCCCTCCCGACGCGGATGCGCGCGGCGATCACGGTGTTGATCTCGACCCTCGTTGTCGCGGGTTGCGCCGGGGTGGAGAGGCCCGCGGGTCGAGGTGGCGCCAGGGTGCTGCGGCAGCAGCGCATGCCGATGGGCACGGCCCTCGTCACTGCCCGGCCGGGTGAGCAAGTGCAGCAGGCGGTGGAGCTGGGCCTGCGCCGCAATCCCTTCATGCCCGAGGGTGCCCTCGACTACTGGGTCGGAGGCGTGGGCAGGAAAAGCGGAGGCGTGAAGTTCGACGGATTCAAGAGCGGCGTGTTGCTGGAGGCCAAGGGGCCCGGCTATGCGAACAAGTTCCTCGACAGCCTTGATCCCAAATCCTGGTTCAAGAGCTCGGGAGCCGCCGAGATGGTCCAGCAGGCAAATCGGCAGGTCGGTCGGGTGCGGAGAATGGGCATTCCCATCGAGTGGCATGTCGCGGAGAAGAGAACCGCCGATGCCATCCGAAAGCTGCTCAAGGAGAACAATATTTCAGAGATCGAAGTCATCCACACCCTGGTGCGCTGAGGCGAGTAGAACGGACCACCATGCCGGATCCCCAGACCTACCCTGAGACCTACTACGCGGGTGCCTATTGGGGACCGCGTAAGGAGACGCCGGAGGCGTGCGCCGGGCGCACGGCGGTCTTCCTGGGGCTTCTGGCCGAATGCGACCCCTTCCTGGCCCAGTGGTACAAGCCGGCTCGGTCACTCAAGGATGCGCGCAAGCACCCGTTGATGCCGCCCGACGTAGCGATCCTCACCGAGCTGTTCCGCAAAGGTGTCAACCGTGAGCGGGGAGGACCCGCGATTGAAGAACTGGGCTTCACTTTCTGGTTCGGCAACGGTGGCCTCAGGGGAGACAGTGTGGACCTCCGAATCACTTGCGGCGACTACGGAGGAGCCAATCCCAACTGCTGCGTCATGCCCCTGCCAAGGCAAGGGACGAATGCGGACAGGCTGGTGACGGCCTCCGTGCTGAGTGCCGTGGTACGGAGCATGGCCCTTGCCTGGGATCCGGATTGGGCCGTTGTGACGTCCGACAACTTCCGAAGGCTCATGAGTGAAACATCCGACGCCGGCACGTTCGCGGGTTGGGTCATGTACCAGTCGCGACATCGTGGAACCGTCCCCCCGTTACCGGCCCCAGTCCGCATCGAGCCCGTCGAGGACAGGGGCACGCTCGTCATCCTCACCCCGGAGCGCTTGACGGCGAGCAACCCCGAGCACGTCGAGTTGGGCCACCGCGTGGGCGAATTGCTGTCCAACGCGGGCCTCATACAACCCGTCATCCCCCCTCAACGTTGATGGTCATGCCTTCCCCTCTCGTGACACCCGACACCGCGCGGTCCCTGTCGCTGCTGCGACGGCTGGGCGATCCGGAACCGAATCCTCCCGTCTACCAGTTGCAGTGGCTGGGCTGGGACGCGTCGTCCCGTTACCTGCTCTCGGTCCTTCAACGCGGCCAGGCGTGTCTTCGCTGGTGGGACCTCCAGTCGGACCATCACACTCCAGTCGTCACGCTCCCGCTGCCGGGCGCGATGGCGGCGTGGTTCCTTCCTGGCTCGCAGAACCTCCTGTCCGTGACGGTCCGCGGCACCCTGCAGACCTGGGCGGTCTCCGACGGTTCGCTGGTGTCCACGGTGGAGACCGGGATGTCGATCTCGGGTGCCCACCTGTCCATGGATGGAACACGGCTGCTGTTGACCGCTCCGGCGGGACGCGTCCTGCTTTGGGACCTGCAACGCAACTGGCTGGTGTGGCGACGGGAGGACCCCGCGTACCTCTACGGGTGCGCGCTCTCGCCCGATGGCCGGTTCGCGGCCGCGGGCGCCGCCGAGGAACAGCCGGAAGACAGAACCCGTGCCTCGCTGCGTCTCTGGGATGCGCGGACTGGAAGGCCGCTCGCGACCCGCGCCTTCGAGCAATCCTCCCGCACCTGGACCGTGGCCTTCGCTCCGTCCGGGGAAGGGCTTGTCGCGGGGACGTCGGCAGGCGAGTTGGTGTACCTGGGCCTTCCCGATCTCGAGGTCATCCGGAACGTCAGCGGGCCCGCCCCCGGCGCCATCCACGTTGAGTTCAACCGGGAGGGCTCCCTGCTGGCGGTCAGCGCGGACACGAGCGCCTTCGAGGTGCGGGCCGCCCAGGGCGGCCGCGAGCTCTACTCCGACTCGGACCTGGACGACATGCAGCTGAGCACCGTGGCCTTCTCTCCCGATGGACGCTTCGTGAGCTGGGGCCTGGACGAGAGCCGGGTGGGGCTCTGGGGCGTGGCC
>NZ_RAWB01000229.1 GCF_003612055.1 Corallococcus llansteffanensis | reverse complement strand
GTCTCCACCCCGCCCCGCGCGAAGGCCCGCGCCGCGTTGCGCTTGGACAGGACCAGCTCCAGCAGCCGCTCCGCGATGAGCAGCGACATGAAGCCCAGGAACAGCGTCTGCGTGCCGGTCACCATCGCACCAGCACCATCTCCGCGCAGAAGCCCGGACCCATCGCCATCACCACACCCCAGTCGCCCGGCTTCGCGCCCGCCTCCTCCAGCGTCTCGCCCAGCACGAAGAGCACCGACGCGCTGGACAGGTTGCCCACCTGGCGCAGCGAGTTCCACGAGCGCTCCAGCGCGCCCGCCTCCAGCTCCAGCGCGGACTCGAAGCCCTCCAGCACCTTGGGCCCACCGGTGTGCGCCACCCAGTGCCGCACGTCCTTGCGGGTCAGCCCGTGCTCGGAGAGGAAGCCATCCACGTTGCCCCGGATGTGCTCCTTCACGAGCTGCGGCACCTTCGCGGACAGCACCACCTTGAAGCCCGTGTCCACCACGTCCCAGCCCATCACCCGCTCGGTGTCCGGGTAGAACACCGACCGCGAGCCCACCACGCGCGGCCCCGTGGCCCCGGGTGCTTCCGCGCCGCGCAGCACCACGCACGCCGCGCCGTCGCCGAAGAGGCCGGAGGCGATGATGTTGGGGATGGACAGGTCCTCGCGCTGGAGCGTCAGCGAGCACAGCTCCGTGGCGATGAGCAGCGCCGTCTGCTTCGGGAACGCGCGCAGGTAGTCCGACGCCCGCGCCAGCCCCGCCGCGCCCGCCACGCAGCCCAGGCCGAAGATGGGGGTGCGCTTCACGTCCTCGCGGAAGCCCATCCGGTTGACCAGCCGCGCATCCACGCTGGGGGTGGCGATGCCCGTCACGGTGACGAAGAAGACGTGGTCCACGGCCTTCGGTGTCAGCCCCGCGCGCTCCAGCGCCTGGCGCGCCACCGTCTCCGACAGCTCCGTGGCGACGCGGATCCACGCGTCGTTGCGCTGCTGGAAGGTCGCGAGCGCGGGATATTGCTCCAGGGGCAGCGCCAGGTGCCGGCCGCCCACCTGCACGTTGCGGTGCAGGTCCTCCAGCCGCTCCAGGTTGAAGTGCTTCGTCGCCCACAGGTCGCGCAGCGCCGCGATGAGCTGCTCCTGGCTGGCGTAGTGCGGCGGGAGCGCGCGCCCCACCGCGCTCAAGGAAGGTGCGGGCGTGGTGTCGTGACGGGTCGTGCTGAGCATGAAGTCCCTGAAGGGTCCCACCCTGGAAGTCGAGTCCCCACGATTAACCGGCAGCCGGCCCGGATGCGATGGTCTCGCGCCGCGTTGCCTACGCCTGAACCCCTGGGGGCGTTTCCAGTGTTGCGCACGCGACGCGCTGTGCCCCCTCGTGGCGTTCCATCCTTCACGGTCCTGTCACGCCGGGGCCATGGGTTCCAGTCCCGTGAGGGTAACCTCATCGAGGACGCGCGCCCCACCGCCACCTCCAGCACAGACTGCGCTGACATGACGTATGGTGGCGCCAAGCACGTCCCCATTGGATTTCATCCGGCCAACCCATCAGGCCAGGAGATGCCATGAGCGAGTTCGGCGAAGCCGTCAATGTCGTGGTCTCTCCCCCTGAGAATGAGACCCTCCATGGGTGCAAGTGGTCGAGTTGCAAGAAGCAGCACAAGCAACAACTCCAGTACCCTTCCAAGGGTCAGATTAAAAAGGGGGGTGGCTATCGCGCGGCCTGGATCACCGCGGGCATGCAGCCCTGGGACCCGAAGACGTTTGGACAGGGAAGGAAGCGGCTTCGGGAGGACGGGGGCGACTACGCGACGATGACCTACGAGTACAAGACCCAGGGCCATCACCTCGTCCCGACCTCACTCCTCGAACAGACCTCGACGCTCAAGGACAACCTGGTCCTGGTCGACTACGACGGCGATGGCGTTGAGAACGGCATGATGCTTCCGCAGTTCCTCATGGACATCCCGCTCCACCAGCTCCAGGCCCACGATGGCAACCATCCCTCGGGCTACATGAACCCGATTCGAACCCGGATTGAGCGGCTCGAACAGGAAGCAGACGGAATCTGCTCCCTGGACACCGATGGAACCCTGGTCCCCCAGAAGGCCATCGCGGAAGCGATCGTGGCACTCGCTCACACGGCTCGGGCCAAGATTCTCGCCATCCGCACCGGAAAGGGCTTCTGGCCCGTGCGCACCGACGCGCTCAACGAGTACAACCACGCGCTGCAGGAATACGCTCGACGCGAGCGACTCCATGCCGAGAAGCTCCGCTCCCAGCACGTACCCCACGCATCAGGAGACAACACGTAATGCTCTATGTCATCAGCTCGGACGACAAGGACACGGGGGTGATGATCATGAAGCGCCCCAGCATTCCCGGTGCCGACAACGTCCACCTCGACCAAGGGACCCGACTGGAGCAGCCCCTGCCTGTCTTCGACTTCATCCTGGACGAGAAGAACCAGGGAGAAGTGCTCGACTTCGTCTGGACGACCTTCCGCGGCCTCGTCGTGTCCGCGAAGTTCCGCAAGGTGCTGGAAGGGGCGGGCGTGGACAACGTGGACTACTACCCCGTGCGCATCGTCAATACGGTGACGGGTGAGGTGAAGCAGGACTACTTCGCGGCCAACATCTTGGGGCGCGTGGCCTGCATGGACCTGGAGGCCTCTGTCTACGAGAGGTCCCCGCTCAAGCCGGACATGATACGGGCCATCGACGAACTCCACCTGGATGAGTCGAAGCTCCAGGGCTTCAAGCTCTTCCGCCTGTCCGAGGCGTTCAACATCGTCCTGGCGGACGAGAGCATCAAGAAGGCGGTGGAGAAGGCGAAGCTGCGAGGCATTTGCTTCCTGCCAGCAGAGGGCTACAGCGAGTAGGCGGCCCCCTGCATCAGCCCATGATGTTCTTCTTGTTGTGGAAGAGCGGGTCCCCCAGCCGGCATACGTTCTTGCCTTCGAACTTCACGTCGAATGAGTAGAGCATGAACTCCGCGGGCCCCTTGGTGGAGCCGCTCACCACGCCCCCACCCGCGGTGCCAGCCTCGTCGCCCGCGGTCTGCTTGTACTGGGCACCCTTCACCATGGGCATCTTCCCGTTCACGGTGACCTTCTTGGGGCCCTTGTCCGCATCCGAGGACTTGCCGATATTGGGATAGGGGATGGGCACGGGCCCTCCCGGGCTCGGCGTCTTGCAGACATCCGGAAAGACGATGCTCTGCCCACCGCCGTCCTCGGTGGCAATGCCTCGTCCATTGGCGAAGACCTTCGTTCCCATTGGAAGCCCCTCTCCCTGGCGCCACTCTACGCTACGCCCCGTCGACAAGGACCGCGGCGCGCTCCTCCCTGTCCGAGGAGCACCACACCAGACATGGCCCTTCCCGGTAGCCCTTCCTCAGCCCGGTGGCGGCCAGCATGACCATCACCCCGCCCAGCGCGGCGCCCAGGTCGCCCATGGACTCGACGGGGTGCTCGATGCGGACGCCCTCTTCGAAGTGCCGCGCATGGCGCAGGTAGGCCACGCCCCACTCCTTCGTCCAGAAGCGCTCACCATTGAACCCGGTGTAGACGCAGCGGACGCGCGAAGACTGCGCCTGGACACGCTCGAACAGGGAGCGGAAGGCCTGGGACAGCCCTTCGCCCAGGTAGGGCTCCTCGCTGTACCGGTGACCCGGTTCGGCGCCGCTGCCCCCACCCAGCAGCTGCCCCAGCACAGGCAATCCCTGGCGCTGACCCTCACCGGGCCTTCCCAGCAGCAGGAACGCCGCGCCCTCGCCCGGGATGAGCCCATCTGGCAGGGGGCCATTGTGGAGCCGCCCCTCCGCGTCCAGCATGGCCAGCAGGCGCGCATCCCGATACGTGTCCACACCGCCCACGAGGAGGGTCGGCACGCGCCGCGTCGCCAGCAGCTCCAACGCGCGCTCCACCGCCACCAGGCTCCCGGCTCGGCCCAGGCGAAGCACCTGACTCTGCTTCACGTCCAGCGCCACACCGCTCTGCTCCACCAGGTGCCCGAGGAAGCCCTCGTGAACGGGGTCCCCCCATGGGGGGGCCTCAGGAAGGGCCAGCAGCAACGGCACGCGATGGGTGAGGCCACGGGCCGCCTCCTGAAGCGCCGGGGCCGCCAGCCGGACCATGCGCCGATGGCGCTCCGTCGCCGCCTCCAGTGGGGCCGCCAGGACCGCCAGGAGGGGTGGAACCTCGGCCTCATCCAGGAAGCCGGTGACCAGCGGAGCCACGTATTTGTCGTGGATGGACGACTCACGCAGGCGCGTGATGCCGGCGCGGACGGCCGCGGCCGTGGCCCCCGCCGTCAACCCCACCGGTGTCACCGCACCCAACCCCAGGATTTCCGCCGCGAGCCGTGCCGCCATCTCAGTCCTCGACCCCTTCCAGCGACTGGACCTCGAAGCGGGCCTCCTCGATCTTCAGAGCCCGCTTGTCGCAGCCAATGGCCCCTCGCCAGCCGAGGGACAATCTCCCCGCGCCCGGCTCCAGCAGCACCGTTTCCAGCCTCATGATGACGGGCTCGGGCTTGCCTGCGATCCGCACGGTCACCGCCAGTTCGCAGCGCGGCAACGTGAAGCGGTGGCCTCCCTCGGGGGACAGGTGGAGACACTCCACCACCTCACCTCCCTTCAGCCCTTCGCGAACGCGCAAGGCGGGGGGCGCGGTACAGAAGAACTCGGGCCGGAAGTCCTGCGGCAGATAGGGCGCCCGCCGCGTTTGCCAGGCCTCGTCATAGGTCCCAGCGAAGCGCCGGCGGGGTTCCCATGCGGGCGCCACCGGCCCCAACCCCACGGGAGCGGGCGCATCCGAGATGGAGCTCATCAAGTGCTGCGGGTCCTCCAGGTTCGGAAGCGCCCGCCCCACCATCTCCGAGCCGCTCCGCTTGCCCCGGAAGCCCTGACCTACGGGGTTGCGAGCCTCCGCCAGCACATGTCCCTCCCCGACCTCGTGCGTCCCACCGAAGGCCCGCTCCCACATGAGCGGCATCCGCGTGAAAGGCTCCGGTGAGGAAATCCTGGGAGCGACCAGCCCCCCCTTCCACTTCCGGTCACCGAACACCTGGAGCACCTGGCGCACGGGCCCTACCCGGACGGATGCGAGGCACGAATCCACCGGCCGGCCCTTCGGCGCGTGGACCTCACCCGAGACCAGCACATCCGTCCCCGGCTTCAGCAGGTGCGCCTCACCCGCCTTCTTCAGGCCCGAGCTTCCAGGCTCCCCCACGTATTCGTCCGCCATGACCAGCGGCTGCTGCTTCTCGGCCACGAACAGGGCACCGCCGCGCAGTTCGAAGGCGCCCTTCAAGGCGACATAGAGCGTGTCCACGCCCCGCTCATCGGGAAACAGGAACATGGCGGGGACGAAGGGCGTCTGGTTGCGCAGTTGGAGCATGGCGTTCCCTGGCCCTACCCTGCCGTGGGGAGCCTCAAGAACGAGGCCATGGAGAGACGAGGCGCCATCGTCTTCACCCGCTCCAGCGCGGCATGCTGGCGCCGGGAAAAGGCGTGGGTCGGTACGCGGCAGGCCCCCCGGCTGCGGACGGTCAGCTCCCATGCCCAGACGTGCCGCCGTCGCATGGGGCCGTGCATCAGGGCAGTCAGGAGGGCTCCGCCCTGGTAGGGGTACCCCATCAGGTAGCGCGTTCCCTGGGCGAAGTTCCCCTGAGCCCCCCGCCACCAGGAAGCGGTTGCGGCGGCATCTGGCACAGGAAGATCGTCCTCAGGTCTGGAGGAGAGGTCCGCATCGAGATCCTCCTCATGCAAGGGGATGGGCTCCTCCTGAAGTTGCTCGGGGGGAATGACATAGGAGCCCTCCACGCGAAGGCCGGTAATCCCACTGAAGGACTCGGCCGCGAGCCGCCCCACCGTCTTGTCACCCAGCCACTCCAGGCAGGCCTCCGCCGCGGCAAGCCGGCCGCTGAATCCAAGCGCCCACAAAGCATCCGCACGGCGTGCCGGGTGCTTCAGGCCCTCGACAAGAAGGCCGGATTCTTCTTCATCGCTGCCGAGGGCCCAGAGCACCAGGGCCTGCCGCCCCTCGGGTCCCTGCGTCTTGAGGGCCTGCCTGCAGGCGTCCCAGGCTTCCCGCAGTCCTGCGGTGAGCGCGACCTCGATGGCCGCCATCCGGATGCCCGCGTGAGCCGAGAGCAGCCCTTGCAGCAGCAGGTGGCGCACCCGGGGCTGCCCGGGCTCCCTCAGGCCCCGCAGGGCAGCCATGCGGACACGCGCATCCTCGTGACGGAGGAAGTCGGCCAGCAGGTCGTCCTCCAAGCCCTCATCTCGAAACACGAGCGTCTCCAGGACCAGGGCCTGGAGTTCCGCATCATCGGTCCGCAGGAGGGGCCGCAGGACCTCCGCGAGCCCCCGTCCCTCGTACACCTCCAGCGCCCGCTGCATGGAACCGCGCGCGAGGGGCTCGGCCCCCCGCAGCAGCGCTCGCACCTGGTCCGCGGAGGGCGCGGTGTTCAGCAGGGCGAGGAATGCCGCGGATATCCGGGCCGTCTCCGCTGACTCGAGCGCTGGCGCCAGCAGGGCGGTGCCCACCACCGGTCCGCCTTCGACCAGTCCATCCACATGCGCCAGAAGTCGCTCCTCCATTTCCATCGTGTCCGCCAGATCGAAGTCCGGCGCGAGCAGCGCGCGCTGCCACTGCCCCCAGAGCCACGTTGCCTCGTCGAGGTGCGTCTCGACGACATCCATCAGAACGGAGGTCATTCCTGCCTAGTTGAACTGCACAGAGCCACCCTTGATGCGGTTGACTCCTTCGGAGTGGGTTTCGACGTACGTTCCCTTGATGATGACCTTGCCATTGCGGCGCAGCGTGATGCTGGCCTTTCCGCATTGAAGAACGAGCTCGTCCTTTCCCTCAATCAGACGGAAGGCCCCCTCATCCTGGCCGCTTCCACGGGATGCCGTACGTTCAAGCACCTCGGGCTTCTGCTCAGGAGGGAGCGCCTGCGGTTCGTCCACGGCGACGATGATGGGCAGGAGCGCGTCCCCGTCTTCGAAGCGGAGCACCACGGGACGACGCTGATCGATGACGGCCCGCAGCATCTGCGGAACGAGGTGGACCAACCTGCGGGCAATCCTTGGCCCCACGGTATTGCCCTCGAAGTCCACGACAGGCCGCCCCCGGCTATCGACTCCGATGATCCAACCTGTCCGCGGAGTCCAAATCGGCTCCGCCTGTTCTTTCTGGAGTACGGGCAGGTCAACGCCTTCACGGAATGGTGCGCTCACAGACAGCAGACCTCCCTCGAAAACACCCAATTGCAGCCGAATCTACAGTTACCCCCTGAACAAGCCAACTCAGGGAGCAAGAAAGCCCCCCCCGGACAAGGAGCGCCACCAGCCTTGACCTCATGCCGGCTTCCCCCCAGGACTGCGTACCGCGGTTGTGTCTGATTGCTACCACCCCCCTCAGCCCGCGGAGCATCCCTGCCCCCACGCCGGGCTCTCTTCTGTCCTGTCTCGAATGTCCTTTCGCGCCCGGGAACAGCATCCGTTCCAGCCCCGACCCGGTACTAGGAAAGACATGAAAATCGTATGTGTCGGCGGTGGACCGGCCGGGCTGTATTTCTCGATCCTGGCGAAGCTGTCGCGCGAGAAGCACGACGTCACCGTCCTCGAACGCAACGCCCCGGGGGTGACGTATGGCTGGGGCGTCGTGTTCTGGAACGACCTGGTCGACGACCTCTACCGCAACGACCCCGTGAGCGCGCGGGAGATCGCGGAGGCCGCGGCCCGCTGGGACACGCAGGAAGTGCACCTCCGTGACCAGCAGGCCACCCGCGTGGGCGGGGATGGGTTCAGCCTCGGGCGTGACCGGCTGCTCGACATCCTGACCCGGCGGGCCAAGGGGCTCGGCGTCGACGTGCGCTACCAATGCGATGTCCAGGACCTGTCCGCCTACGCGGACGCGGACCTCATCGTCGCCTGCGATGGCGTCAACAGCGGGCTGCGCCAACGGCACGCCTCCCACTTCAAGACCCAGGTCGTGGAGGGGACGAACAAGTACATCTGGCTGGGCACCGACAAGGTGTTCGACGCCTTCACGTTCGCCTTCGAGCAGACCCCCGCCGGGTGGATCTGGTTCCATGCCTACCGCTTCAACACGGAGACCAGCACCTGCATCGTCGAGTGCCAGCAGCACACCTGGGAGGCCCTGGGCTTCGGCAAGCTCGGGCCCGACGAGACCCTCCGGCGCCTGGAGGGCATCTTCAAGCGACGGCTGGCGGGCCATTCCCTGTTCAACCAGCTGCGCGGGATGGGCAAGGCGCCGTGGCTGAACTTCAAACGCATCCACAACGAGCGCTGGTACCACGACAAGGTCGCGCTCATGGGCGACGCCGCCCACACCACCCATTTCTCGATTGGCTCCGGGACGAAGCTGGCCATCCAGGATGCCATCGGGCTCGCCCGGCAGCTGCGCGAACACGCCGACCTTCCCACCGCGCTCAAGGCCTACGACGAAGAGCGGCGCTCCGCCCTGCTCGCGATCCAGCTCGCGGCGCGCGCCAGCACCGAGTGGTTCGAGAACGTCCCGCGCTACGTGGACCAGAGCGTGCTCGATTTCGCCCATGCCCTGCTGAACCGCCGCGGCAGCTCCGTGTGGAGCTACCTGCTCCTCCTGGCCAGCCAGCAATCGGTCCTGAGAGGGGTGTTGCGCGGGCTCCACTCCTCCAGGCGATGGGTTCGTTCGCGTCAGCGCGGGAGTGAAGCAGCCCGGCCCACGTAGCTCGAACTACCGTCCTTCCGCCGCCTGCTTCAGCGCGGCGAGGTCCAGCTTCACCATGTTCTGGACGGCCTGCATGACCCGGTTCGAGCGCTCCGGGTCGCTGGCATTCAACAGCTCCGGCAGCACGGACGGGACGATCTGCCAGAACAACCCGAAGCGGTCCTTGAGCCAGCCACACGCCACCGGCTTGCCCCCGTCCGCCGTGAGCTTGTTCCACAGGTCATCGATCTCCGCCTGCGTGTCACAGTTCACCGACAGCGAGATGGCCTCCGTGAACGGGAACTGGGGCCCGCCGTTGAGCGCGGTGAACTTCTGCCCCGCGAGCTGGAAGTCACACGTCATGACCGACCCCTTCGCGCCGGGGCCTCCCTCTCCGTAGCGTGTGATGGCCAGGACCTGCGAGTCCTTGAAGAGGGACGTGTAGAAGCGCGCCGCCTCCTCCGCGTTTTTGTTGAACCACAGGAACGTGACGATCTTCTGGATGTGGGCCATGGGAGACCTCCTGGGGAGACGGGTCGCGCGCACACCAGCCTGTCTCGGCCCAGGCGTCCAGTGGTCACCGATGCGAGGGCCATGACATAAGACAGACCATGCGCCTCCACCGTCTCTGTCTCCTGGGTCTGTTCACGCTGATGGCCGCGTGCGGCGCAGAGACAACGCCCACGCCCCCTCCCCCGACCTTCCTCGTGGGAGGCAGACTCGGCGGGCTGGACGGCACCCTCACCCTCCAGCTCAACGGCCGGGAGCAGCTCACCCTCGCGGCGGATGGGCCCTTCACGTTCGAAACCCGGCTGGCGGACCGCAGCGACTACACGGTCATCGTGACCGCCTCGCCCCCGGAGCAGGAGTGCTTCGTCGAAGACGGCATGGGAACGGTGGCCGGCGCGGACGTCGGCCCCGTGCTCGTGCACTGCGCGGCGCGGACGTATTCGATTGGCGGCACGGTGGAGGGCCTGGCAGGGACGCTCGAGTTGGGGCTCGGCGGCGAAACGCTCCAGGTCACCAGCAACGGCCGCTTCACCTTCAAGACGCGGCTGCCCAAAGGCGGCGCCTACACCGTCAGTCTGGTCTCGCTGCCCACCGGCCAGCGCTGCACCGTGAGCCACGAGCAGGGGACGGTGGCGGGCAACGTGGAGGACGTCTCCGTCCGCTGCGTCCACTGGTACGCGCTGGACAGCTTCCAGGCGGCCCGCACCGTGGTCGGTCAGGCGGACTTCACGAGCAACGAGCCCAACCGGGACGGCGCCGCGGGCCCCGGCACCCTGTCGGTTCCGTGGGGCAACCCGGCGCTCGCGGGCGGGCGGCTCTATGTGTCGGATCAGGGCAACCGTCGCGTCCTCGGCTTCGACGGAGTGCCCACGGTGAGCGGCGCAGGCGCGACCCTCGTGCTCGGTCAGCCCGACTTCGTGAGCACCGCCACCGGCGCCGGACAGGCCGGCCTCTCGGGTCCGGAAGGCCTCTCCAGTGATGGGAGCCGGCTCGCCGTCACCGACCCGGACAACAGCCGCGTCCTGCTGCACGCCCCACTCCCCGCGAGCCTGCCCACGCTCGTCGTCGGGCAGGCCGGCTTCGAGGGCCCCAGCCGCATCGACTGCGACAGCCGGACGCTCCAGGGCCCGGAGGACGTGTTCGTGGGCCACGGGAAGCTGGTCGTGGCGGACAGCGGCCACAACCGCGTCCTCGTGTGGAACACGCTCCCCACCACGAATGGAGCGGCCGCGGACCTCGTGCTCGGGCAGGGCTCGCCCACCACCTGCACCGCGAACGACGCGAACGGCGACCAGGTGAAGGACGCCGCCCCCTCCGCCTCCACCCTGTGGAGCCCCACCGGCGTGTGGACCGACGGGACCCGGCTCGCCGTGGTCGACTTCGCGAACCACCGCGTCCTGCTCTGGAACACCTTTCCCACCCGGAACGGCCAGCCCGCCGACGTCGTCCTCGGCCAGCCGGGCTTCACCTCGCGGCTGCCCTCCACCTCCGCGTCCGGGATGAACTCGCCCTACTTCGTCGCGTCCACCGGCCAGCAGCTCTTCGTCGCCGACAACCAGAACCACCGCGTGCTGGGTTGGAACCAACTCCCCCAGTCCAACGGCGCCCCGGCCGACCTCGTCCTCGGACAGGCGGACCTCACCTCCGCGCGCCAGGTCGATCCAGACACCTCCGCCCCGAGCGCCCGGAGCCTCTTCCGCCCCAGCGGCCTGCTCCTGGCGTGGCCCCACGTCGTGGTCCCGGACGCGGGTAACAACCGACTCCTCGTGTTCGAGAGTCATTGAGTCGCCCGCCCGCCTGCCTGCCCACCAAGGACAAACCAGACATCCCCGGCCGGGGGGCGTGAACTATCCGCGCTTCAGTGTCCGTGTATGATTCCGGTCCGTGGTGGCGGACCGGGGGGTCGCACCCAGGATGCTTTCCGTGAGCCGGAAGGACAGCGCCTGGGTCGCTCCGTGGCCGTACATGCGTCGCGGGAAAAGTGGCCGGACATGATGAAGAACGAAGCAGGTGCCATGCGGTGGACTCCCGCCGCGGTGGGGGTAACGGGCATGGCCGAAGACGACCTGTCGGACCGAACGCAGGCCGCGGACGCGGAGTCCCTCTTCGGGACCGCCCCGGTGGAGTCGCCCACGGGGCCGACGGGCACCACCTCGTCCACCTCGTCGTCGGGCATCTCGTCGTCGGGCATCTCGTCGTCGGGCATCTCGTCGTCGACCTGGGATGGACCGTCGAGGCCCGGGACGGGTGACACGTCGGTCACGGCGGTGGGCACCGCGCCGCGGCCCGGCCTGCGCCTGCAACACTACGAGCTCATCCGCGAGCTGGGCAGCGGCGGCATGGGCACCGTCTACCTCGCGCGCGACGTGCGGCTCGGCCGCCGCGTGGCCATCAAGTTCCTGCACAGCGAGGACGCCGACATCACGCGGCGCTTCATCCTGGAGGCGCGCGCCACGGCGCGCTGCAGCCACGAGAACATCGTCATCATCTACGAGGTCGGCGAGCTGGGCGGCAGCCCGTTCATGGTGCTGGAGTTCCTCCAGGGCCAGCCGCTCAACAAGGTGCTCGGCAAGCAGCGCCTGCCCGCCGCGCGCGCCGTGGAGCTGATGGTGCCGGTGGTGAAGGCACTCGCGTGCGCGCACGAGCAGGGCATCGTCCACCGCGACCTCAAGCCGGAGAACATCGTCGTGACGGACTCGGGCGCCATCAAGGTGCTCGACTTCGGCATCGCCAAGGTGCTCCAGGGCAACGAGCCCCCGGAGGCGGCCCCCGCTCCCGTCACCGGCGCCCAGCCCCGCCTGCACTCCGTGGAGGGGATGGGCGAGGACGTGTCCAACCTCACCCGCAAGGGCGCCATCATGGGCACCATGGCGTTCATGTCCCCGGAGCAGTGGGGCATCGGCGTGCCCATCGACAACCGCACGGACATCTGGGCCGTGGGCCTGATGCTGTTCCGGATGCTCGCCGGCAAGCACCCGTTGGATCCGCTGCGCGGCCCGCAGTTGATGGTCACGGGCATGCTGGATGAGCCCATGCCGAAGCTGCGCACCATGGCGCCGGACGTGCCGCAGGAGCTGGCCGCCGTCGTGGACCGCTGCCTGCTCAAGCGCAAGGAGGAGCGTTTCCCGGACGCGGCGTCGCTGCTGCGCGCGCTGGAGCCCTTCCTCCCCGGCCGCTTCAGCCGCGAGCTGCGCGTCGACGAGAGCCCCTACGCGGGCCTGAGCTCCTTCCAGGAGGCGGACGCGGACCGCTTCTTCGGCCGCACCCGGGAGATCGCCGCCCTGGTGAACCGCATCAACGACCGGCCGCTGCTGGCCGTCGTGGGCCCCTCGGGCACGGGCAAGTCCTCGTTCGTGCGCGCGGGCCTGGTGCCCGTCCTCAAGCGCTCCGGCATCGCCTGGGAGGCGCTCGTCATCCGCCCCGGCCGCAACCCGCTGTCGGCCCTGGCCAGCATCGTCGCGCCGCTCCTGAGCTCGTCGACGACCATCGAGGACGACCTCCAGGAGCAGCAGCGACTGGTGGAGCGGCTGCACGCGGAGCCCGGCTACGTGGGCAACGTGCTGCGCAGCCGCGCCCGGCACGAGCGCCGGAGGATCCTCCTCTTCGTGGACCAGTTCGAGGAGCTCTACACGCTGGTGCCGGACGCGCGCGAGCGGCTGGCCTTCACCGCGTGCCTGTCCGGCATCGCGGACGACGCCACGTCTCCCATCCGCGTCATCCTCTCCATCCGGTCGGACTTCCTGGACCGGGTGCCGGAGGACGAGCGCTTCATGGCGGAGCTGGGCCAGGGCCTCTACTTCCTCACCGCGCCCCACCGCGAAGGCCTGCGGGACGCGCTGGTGCAGCCGGCGGAGCGGGCCGGCTACCAGTTCGAGTCCCCCGCGATGGTGGACAGCATGCTGGAGCACCTGGACGCCACCCAGGGCGCGCTGCCGCTGCTCCAGTTCGCCGCGACGCAGCTGTGGGAGGCGCGCGACACCACGAACCGGCTGCTCACCCAGAGCGCCTACGAGGCCATGGGCGGCATCGCCGGCGCGCTGGCGAGCCACGCCGACAGCGTGCTGGAGAGCCTGTCCCCGCAGGAGCGCACGCTGGTGCGCGCCCTCTTCCTGCGGCTCGTCACCCCGGAGCGCACGCGCGCCATCGTGTCCCTGGACGAGCTGCGCGAGCTGACGAAGGACACGGGCGAGATGCAGCGCCTCATCGACCACCTGGTGCAGGCGCGCCTGCTCGTCGTGCAGACCGGCAGCGGTGCCACCGGCGCGACGGTGGAGATCGTCCACGAGTCGCTGCTGCACAGCTGGCCCATGCTGCGGCGCTGGCTGGACGAGGGCCAGGAGGACTCGGCCTTCCTGGAGCAGCTTCGCAACGCGGCCCGGCAGTGGCAGGGCAAGAACCTGGATCCGCACCTGCTGTGGCGCGGTGAGCTGGTGGAGGAGGCGCAGCGCTTCCAACGTCGCTATCGCGGCGAGCTGCCCCAGTCGCAGCAGGACTTCCTCGCGGCGGTCTTCGCGCAGGCGAAGAAGGGCAAACGGCTGAAGCGGGCGCTGCTCGTGGGCAGCGCGACGTTCCTGGGACTGCTGGTGGTGGCCGCGGTGGTGGCGCTCGTCGTCATCCGCAACGCGCAACAGGAGGCCGAACGCCAGGCCCAGGCGGCCCAGGAGTCGGAGATCATCGCGCGCGCCGCCGCGGCCTCGGCCCAGAGCGCGGAGACGGAGGCGAAGCAGCGCCTGGCCGAAGTGCAGGCCAAGGAGCTGGAGCGTCAGAAGGCGCAACAGGCGGCGGAGGAGGCCAACGCGCAGGTGGCGCTCGCCAACCAGGAGCTGCTCAGCAAGAACGACGAGCTGGGCTCCGCGCTGGAGCGGGCCCAGGAAGCGCAGCTGCGCGCCCGGTTCGCCAAGAAGCGCGCCGAGGAGAGCGCGGAGTCCGAGCGCGAGGCCCGCGAAGAGGCCATCCGCGCGGCACAGAAGCTCTCCACGCTGCTCGCGCGAGAGAAGGAACGCGTCCAGCGTCTGCAATCCCAGTTGGGCAGCCCGGTCATCGAGGTCCTGAAGTGAGAAGCGCCGTGAAGATGATGAAGAACAGGTCCAGGTTCGCCCTCGCCCTTTCGGCGGTGCTGCTGACGTCGTGGGCCCTGCCCGCGGCCGCGCAGGACCCGCAGCCCACCCGGCGGACGGGCACCGTGCGGAAGTCCGGCACCGCGAAGACGTCCGGTACGGGGAAGGCATCCGGCACCTCGAAGCGGGCCGGCACTGCAAAGGCGTCTGGCACCGCGGATGTGCCCGGCAGCTCGAAGCGGGCTGGAACCTCGAAGCGGGCCAGCACATCGAAGGCAGCCCGCACCGCGGAAGCGTCCGGCACCACTGAGGCGTCCGACACCACGGAGGCGTCCGGCGGTTCGAAGCAAGCCGGCACCTCGAAGCAGGCCGGCACCGCGAAGCAGGCCGGCACCGGGACGAAGCGCCGGGGCAAGTCAAAGGCGGGCGTCGCGCAGGAGCCCACCCCCGAAGCACCCCTCTCCGAG
>NZ_RAWB01000228.1 GCF_003612055.1 Corallococcus llansteffanensis | reverse complement strand
GGGCGGGATGGGCCTGGGGGACGGCGCGCCGGGCCCAGACGTAGAGGGCGACGGCGAGCACCGTGGCGAGGCCGCTGGTGAGCCGGTGGGTGTACTCGATGAGCGTCTGCACGGTGGGGGCGCGTGGCACCACGTCGCCGTTGCACACCGGCCAGTGGTCGCCGCACCCCGCGCCGGAGCCGGTGGCGCGCACGAACGCGCCCCAGAGGATGACGCCCAGCGTGTAGACGAGGACGCCCTGGCTGAACCACTGGAAGCGGCGGGACGCGGCGGGAAGGGTCATCGTGCCCTCCCAGTACCGCATCCCATCCGGACGGGCCACCGCGCGGGTCCGTCCGCCTGCCCGCTGCCCGCCACGGGCTCAACACCTGCCCTTATGGGCCTGCCGCCGACAGTCCCCAACCCCGGGAGAAGTTGTTAGCGTCACCGCGTGCCCCGAGACCGCGAAGCGCCGCCTGCCTCCCCGTCCTCTCCCGATGCGGCCGAGCGCCTGCGCCGGCTGGAGGCGGCCATCGAGGAGGGCCGCGCGCGCAAGGACGCAGCGCTGGAGGGGTGGGTGCGCCGGATGGGCCGCCTGCCCACCGACAAGGAGCGCGACCGCTGGGAGCGGGAGTGGGAGCGCGGCGCGGAGCGGGAGCGCCAGCGGTGGGAGAAGCAGTGGGAGCGCGAGTCGAAGGACGCCCTGCGCCGGGCGGAGCGGCAGGCCAAGCGCGACGCGTATGTCGCCCAGCAGCAGTCGTACCGCCAGGCGAGGCGAGCGGAGAAGGCGGCCCGTGAAGAGGCCTCGCGCAACCCGGTGCTGGGGTGGGGGCAGCTCATCGTCGCGCTGGCGTGCGTGGTGACCGCCATCGGGCAGCGCCACGAATACTGGTGGCTGCTCTTCGTGGCGCTCGCGTTCTTCCGGGGGGCCGCCAAGCACCTGCGCCCCGTCAACAACCCGCTGCTGACGCGCGTGGAGGAGCCGTCCTCCGCCCCGGCGCTGCCGGTGGAGAAGAGGGTGCCCGCGGCCGTGCCGGCGGATCCGCGCCTCGCGCGCGTGGACGCCGTCTGCGAGAAGCTGATGGCGGAGCTGCGCGCGGCGCCGGGCGTGTTGCAGGAGATGGTGCGCTCGCCCGACCGCACCGTGCAGGACCTGCGCAAGGGCTGCCACGAGCTCATCCGCCGCGAGCGGGAGCTGCGCACGGTGGCCCCGCCGGAGGACGTGCAGCGGCTGGGTGAGGAGCGCAAGAAGCTGGAGACGCGCTGGGCCTCGGAGGAGGACAGCGTGGTGCGCGACCGGTTGCGCGCGGCGTTGCAGGTGCTGGACGAACAGGTGCGCCAGCGCACGGAGCTGGGCCGCGCGGCGGACCGGCTGGAGGCCGAGTTCACGCGGCTGGCCTACACGCTGGAGAACCTCTACGCCCAGGTGCTGCGGGTGCGCTCGGCGGACACCGCGGACCTGGACGTGGCGGGCGCGGGCCTGCGCCACAGCGTGGAGCAGCTGGGCGCGGAGGTGGACGCCGTCACCCAGGCGCTGGAAGAGGTGCACGGCGCGCCCACGGATGGCCGGGTGCGCACGCGCTAGCGGGGGGCGCTACTCGCCCGCGTGCTTCGACGGCGGAGCGCTTCCGGACGGCCCGCTGATGCGCACGGTCTTCGCGTTGACGAACTCTCGCAGGCCCAGGTCCGCCAGCTCGCGGCCGTGCCCGGAGTGCTTCACGCCGCCGAAGGGCAGGCGCGCGTCGGAGGCGACGAGCGCGTTGACGAACACCATCCCAGCCTCGATGCCGTCGATGAACCGGCGCTGCTCCGCGGCGTCCTGGGTCCACACGCTCGCGCCCAGGCCGAACGGCGTCGCGTTGGCCAGCTCCACCGCGTGCTCCAGGTCGCGGGCGCGCAGGAGGGTGGCCACGGGGCCGAAGAGCTCGTCATGGAACGCGGGCGCCTGGGGCGGCGGGTCGGCGAGCACGGTGGGCGGATAGAAGTTGCCTGGGCCGCCCTGGGGTTTGCCTCCCAGCAGGAGCCGGGCTCCGGCCTTCACGCTCGCCTGCACCTGGGCGTGCAGGCCCTCCAGGATGCCGTGGGTGGCGAGCGGCCCCACGTCCGTCTTGGGGTCCATGGGGTCGCCGACCACCATGGTCTTCATGCGCTCCACGAAGCGGCGCTCGAAGTCCTGCGCGATGGGCTCCGCGATGATGAAGCGCTTGGCCGCGATGCAGGACTGGCCGTTGTTGATGAGGCGCGCGGACACGGCGGCCTCCACGGCCCGGTCCAGGTCCGCGCTGGGCATGACGATGAACGGATCGCTGCCGCCCAGCTCCAGCACCACCTTCTTGATGGCCCGGCCCGCGGCGGCGCCCACGGAGCGGCCCGCGCCCTCGCTGCCGGTGAGCGTGACGGCCTTCACGCGAGGATCCTCGATGACGCGGTTCACCTCCGACGTGTCGATGAACAGCGATTGGAAGGCGCCCTCGGGGAAGCCGGCGTTGAGGAACACCTCCTCCAGCGCGAGCGCGCACTGGGGCACGTTGGAGGCGTGCTTGAGCAGGCCCACGTTGCCGGCCATGAGGGCGGGCGCGGCGAAGCGGACGACCTGCCAGAAGGGGAAGTTCCACGGCATGATGGCGAGCACGGGGCCCAGGGGCTGGTAGCGGACGAAGGCGGTGTCGCCGTCCACGTCGATGGGCACGTCGCGCAGGAGCTTCTCCGCGCGGGTGACGTAGTAGCGGCAGGCGGTGGCGCTCTTGCGGGACTCGGCCTTCGCGGCCTCCAGTGGCTTGCCCATCTCCTCCGTCATCAGGTGGCCGAAGCGGTCGGCCTCCACCTCCAGGATTTCGGCCGCGCGGCGCATCCACCGGGCGCGGTCCGCGAAGGACGTCTCCCGGTAGGCGCGGAACGTGTCCGCGGCCCGTTGCAGCTTGAGGTCCAGTTCCTTGGGGGAGAGCGCCTCGAAGGTGCGCAGCGTCTTGCCCGTGGTGGGGCTGATGGTGGCGATGGCCATGTGCGGTGCCTCCCAGGTGCGAACGTCCCCGGGTGATAACAGCCCATGCGCGGCTGACAATGCCGACCCGGCTCGAGCGTCCGGGGGCGTACGCCCGGCGCCGGAGTGCTCAGACCTTCAGGACGGTAGGCGACAGCGCATCAGACCGGAGCGCCGCGATGGATGAAGGTGCAGTCCGCCCTCGGTCGTTCGCGCGAGCATCAATCCTCTTCATCCAGGGCGGCGAGGTACGTGTGGATGATGTCCCGGTAGTGCGGGACGACTTCGACCGCGAGCACGTCCAGGAGCAGCTGCCGCGCGCCGTCCGCGTCACCTGTCTGTTGGCGCCGGTCCAACTCGCCGAGCATGCGCGAGAGGCGGTGGGAGCCTTCGCGGATTCGCCGTGCGATCTCCACGAGCAGTGCCGCCGTGCTCGCCTCGCTTTGGAGCGCTTCCGCCGCTTCCTCCGCAGTGATGGCAACGTCCGGGGCGGTGTCGCGCAACAGGGCGCGCACGTCCTCCGTCAATGCGAACGGCTGACCCAGGTCGGACACCTTGTGGTTCAGCTCCCTGATCGCGTCCCAGGCCTGTGCATCGGGCATGGACGGAGCCTAACGCGGCTGGCAGAGCGCGAACGGCCATTGGCGCTGCCGACGACGAGGGCCACGACAGGGCACTGCCAAGGGCTGGACCACTCCGTCTTCACGGCAACCTCCCCACCCATGGAGCCTGTCCGACACTCCCGCGCAAATCGCGGTAGCGGCCCTGGGGGGCAGGGCCTATGTCACGGCCATGTTACGCGGGCCGTGGAAGTGGCTGTCGGGTTGGGACGTGATGGTGACGCGGCCGCTGGGCCTGCTGTTGCTCGTGGTGGCGTGCGTCCTGGGGTTCGTCGTCCTGTCGGACGAGGTGCATGAAGGCGACACGCAGGACATCGACGAGCGCATCGTGCGCTCCCTGCGCCGCCCCGAGGATCCCGCGCTGCCCCGGGGCCCCTGGTGGCTCGCGGAGACCGCGCGCGACGTGACGTCGCTGGGCGGCTTTCCCGTGCTGTCGCTCCTCACCGCGACCGTGTGCGGCTTCCTGCTGGTGGCCCGCCGCTACCGCACGTCCCTGTTCGTCTTGAGCGCCATCGTGACGGGGTGGCTCCTCAACGCCGTGCTGAAGTCCCTCTTCAACCGCCCACGCCCCTCGGTCGTCCCCCACCTCACCGAGACCATGTCCACCAGCTTCCCCAGCGGCCACGCCATGCTGTCCGCCATCACCTACCTCACCCTGGGCGCGCTCACGGCCCAGTTCGCCGAACACCGGCGCGTGAAGGTCTATCTCCTGTCCATGGCGGTCGTGCTCTCCGTGCTCGTCGGCTGCACCCGCGTGTACCTGGGCGTCCACTACCCCACCGACGTGCTCGGCGGCTGGGTGGCCGGCCTCGCGTGGGCCCTGTTCGTCACCGTGGCCGCCAAGGGCGTGCGCCGCCGCAGCCCCGCGCTGCGCGAAGAGGCCCATCGCCCCGTGGAATGAGGCTTGCGCCCGGGGCCCACGCCTCGCAAGAAAGAGCCCCCACCTCCGTCGCCTCGCGCGTAGGGTCTGCCTCCTCCGTGTCCCATCCTCCCGTGCACCCGCGCCGTCCGCCCCCGCCTGCTCCGACGAGGCGCGGATGATTCAAGGCTGGCTCTGGCGGCTGGGCCTGGGACGCGGCCGGGTGCACGTCTTCTACGACGAGGCCTACCGCCTGCCACTGTCCGGCATCGAGTCCTCCGTGGGCATCGAGCCGCGCGGCACCGACTTCACCACCTGGTACCTGCTGGAGGCCGGCGTGGTGCGCGCCGCGGACGTCCGCCACCCCGTGCCCGTGTCCTACGCCCAGCTCGCGCGCGTGCACGACGCCCGCTACCTGGAGTCCCTCTCCGACCCGGCGACGCTCGCGCGCATCTACGCCACCGACCCGTCGGAGGTCCCCGTGGACGCGCTGCTCGACAGCGTGCGCCTCGTGTGCGGCGGCACCCTGGGCGCGGCCCGGCTGGCGCTCGCGCGGCAGGGCCCGGTGGTGAACATGGCCGGCGGCTTCCACCACGCGCGGCCGGACCGGGGCGGCGGCTTCTGCACCGTCAATGACATCGCCGTGGCGGTGGCGGACCTGCGCGCCTCGGGCTTCGACGGCTCCGTCGCCGTGCTGGACCTGGACGCGCACCCGCCGGACGGCACCGCCGCGTGCCTCGCGGGCCAGCCGAAGGTGTGGATCGGCTCCGTGTCCGGCAGCGACTGGGGCACGCTGCCCCCCGGCGTGGACGAGACGCGCGTGCAGGACGGGTGCGACGACGCCACCTACGTGCAGAAGGTGAAGGACCTGCTGTCGCGCATGCCCCGCTCGGACATCACCTTCGTCATCGCCGGAGGGGACGTGCTCGGCGGGGACCGCTTCGGGCGCGTGGGCATCACGCTCGCGGGCGCGCGCAAGCGAGACGTGGCCATCGCCTCCGCGCTCCGGGGTCTCCCCAGCGTGTGGCTGCCCGGCGGCGGCTACCACGCCGAGTCCTGGAAGCTCTTCGCGGGCACCGTGCTGGTGCTCGCCGGCCTGGGCCATCAGCGCATCACCGCCCGGTATGATCCGCTGAGCGCGCGCTTCCAGCGCATCGCGCACCTGCTCGACCCGGAAGGGGGCCCGCCCGGCCTGGTCGCGGGCGAGGAGCCCATCACGCTGGAGGACCTGGAAGGCCCCCTGCGCCTGGGGCCGGAGGTGCAGCCGCGCGTGCTGGGCCACTACACCGCCCAGGGCATCGAGTACGCCCTCTTCCGCTACGGCCTGCTGTCGTACGTGGAGCGCCTGGGCTACAGCCGCCTGCGCGTGGAGGTGTCCTCCACCGGCGGCACCGGCGACCGCATCAAGGTGCTGGGCCACGCGGGCGGCCAGGAACACCTGCTGTCCGACTCCGTCCTGGAGAAGAAGGTCCTCCAGGGGGAGACGTTCCTCTTCGCCAACTGGCTGAGCCTGCGCCACCCGCGCGCGCGCTTCAGCGACAAGCGCCCGCAGCTGCCCGGCCAGGAGGTGCCCGGCCTGGGCCTGTCGCGCGAGACGACGGAGACGCTGCTCACCATGGCCCAGCGCCTGGGGCTCGCGGGGCTCGCCTTCCGGCCCATGTGGTACCACCTGGCCGTCGTCGCCCGCTCCCGCTTCCACTTCTCCACCCCGGAGCGCCAGGGCCGCTTCGAGGCGCTGATGCGCGACCTGTCCGCGCTGCCGCTCGTGGAGGCCACCCGCGCCGTGGCCGAGGGGCGCGTGCGCCTGGACGGCCAGCCGTACCCGTGGGAGCCGGACGACATGCTGTGCCGCCTGCAGCCCGTCCCCATGGACACGGACGCCGTGGCGGCGGAGCGCGAGCGCTGCCACTTCACCGTCGTGCCCGCCTCCCGCTGACACCGGCCGGAGCCGTGATAGTGATTGGCCCGTGGATCTCCAAGCGCAACGCCGCCAACAGCACAAGCTGCGGCTGTCCTGGATGCCGTGGCTCTACTTCGTCCTCAAGCCGCGCCACCGCGAGTGGGCGGAGGCCTGGCAGCGCGAGGTGCAGGACCGCCTGCGCGAATTGGAGACCGTCGAAATCGCGGAAGGGTGCTTCATCGCCCCCGAGGCGCGCATCTTCGCGGAGCCCGGCCGCACGGTGAGGATTGGACCGGGGTGCAGTATCGCCGCGGACGCGTTCGTGCACGGCCCGGTGGTGCTGGAGTCGCGCGTCAGCCTCAACGCGCGCGTCAGCCTGGACGGCGGCACGGTGGGCATCCGCATCGGCGACGGCACCCGCATCGCCAGCGGCGCCGCGCTCTACGCGTTCGACCACGGCCTCGCGCCGGACCGCCCCGTGCGTGACCAGCCCGTCACATCAAAGGGCATCGTGATCGGCCAGGACGTCTGGGTGGGCGCCAACGCCGGCATCACCGACGGCGTCACCGTGGGAGACCACGCCGTCGTCGGCATGGGCGCCGTCGTCACCCGGGACGTGCCCGCATGGGGCATCGTCGGGGGATCCCCTGCACGCCTGCTCGGTGACCGTCGCCATCGCCCGCGCTCTGGAATGCCGGGAGGTTGGGAGCCTCCAGACCCTGAGGGGAACCCCTGAGCCCCGGGCAGGTCCATTGACTTTGAAACATTCGAGCGCCTTATGCTTCGGTCCTCGGTGAAACACAGAGGGGACAGGCGCCCGGGCGAACCGGGTGGGTTGTCTCCTTGGCCATGGGTGGGCCCGTTTCAACCGTGAGGAGGCCGCGGTGTCCCAGGAGCAACGCGAGACGGGGATCGGCGCCATGCCGGGGCAGACCTCCGTGGCGAGCGACCTCGTGGACACCCGCCGCTTCCAGCGCGCCGGCTCGCTCCTGCGCGAGGTCATCTTCGAGCTGGATGCGGCCGGCCGGCTCCTCCTGACGTGCCGCGCCTGGGAGCGGCTGGTGGGGACGCCCGCGGACGCGTGGAAGGGCCGCGCGCTGGTGGACCTGTTCCATCCGGAGGACCGGGACCAGGCGCGCGCGCTCCTGCGCACGGCCATCTCCCGCGTGGACTCACCGGCGCGGCTGGAGCTGCGGCTCACGGGCGGGACGCAGCCGCGCTGGGTGGAGGTGTCCGTCACCGGCGATCCGGAGCGCCTGGGCGGCGTGCTGGGCACGCTGGTGGACGTCACCGCGCGCAGGCTCGCGGAGGAGGCCGCCACCACGCGCGAGCGCTACCTGGGCGCCATGGTGGAGGTGCAGCGGCGCCTGCTGGAGCCCGAGTCCGCGGGGGACCTGTACAACGCCATCCTGGAGCCGCTGGGCCGGGTGGCGGGCGCCAGCCGCGCCTACGTCTTCGAGTTCCACCGCGACGGCTCCGGCCGGATGCTCCAGTCCCAGCGCGCGGAGTGGGCCGCGCCCGGCGTGTCGCGCGAACTGGACAACCCGGAGACGCAGGGGGCGCCGGTGGATGAGTCCTTCCGCCTGCACCACCTGGAGGAGCTGGGCCGGGGCGAGGCGGTGCAGGGCACGCCCGAGGTCTTCTGTGAAGGCATCACGCCGGTGCTCAAGGCCCAGGGCATCCGCTCCCTGCTGGTGCTGCCCCTGAGGGTGCACGGGGAGCTGTTCGGCTTCATCGGCTTCGACAACTGTGACGAGGCCCGGGCCTGGTCGCACGTGGAGGTGAAGCTCTTGTCCGGCGCGGCGGGCGCGCTGTCGCTGGCGCTGGAGCAGCACACCACGGACGCGCTGCGCGTGCGCACGGAGACCGCGCTGCGCCGCACGGAGGCGGGCTTCCACCTGCTCATCGAAGGGTTCCCGGACCCCGTGGTGGTGCACACGACGGACGGCATGCTCCTGTCGGTGAACCCGGCCATGGCCAAGTACCTGGGCTACCAGGATCCGGCGGAGCTGCTGGGCCGGCACCTGCTGGGGCTGGTGCGCCGCGAGGACCAGGAGGTGGCGCGCCGCCACCTGGAGGAGGCGCAGGACGGAGGGCTCGCGGCCCGCTCGCACGAGGTGCCCCTGGTGCGCCGCGACGGGCAGGTGGTGAGCGCGGACCTGGTGACGCTGGGCGTGCTCTTCGACGGGGTGCCCGCGCGCGTCACCGTGGCGCGCGACTTCACCGAGCGCAAGCACATGCAGGCGCAGCTCATGCTGGGAGACCGGCTGGCCTCCATGGGCATGCTCGCCGCGGGCATCGCGCACGAGCTCAACAACCCGCTGTCCTACGTGCTGTCCAACCTGGAGTTCCTGCACCGCGCGCTGGGCCCCATGCCCCGCCCCCTGGGCGCCGAGGAGCTGCTGGAGTACCAGCAGGTGCTGGAGGACGCGCGCGAGGGCTCGGAGCGGATGCGGCAGATCGTCCGCCAGCTCAAGGTCTTCTCCCGCGTGGACGACGCGCACGACGAGCCGGTGGACCTGCACCGCGTGCTGGACTCCGTGACGCAGATGGCGGCCAGTGAGATCCGTCCGCGCGCCCGGCTGGTGAAGCAGTACGGCACCGTGCCAGCGGTGCGCGGCAACGAGGGCAAGCTGTTCCAGGTGTTCCTCAACCTGGTCATCAACGCCGCGCAGGCGATTCCGGAGGGCTTCACGGACACGCATGAAATCCGCCTCATCAGCCGCGTGGACGCCGACGGCCAGGTGGTGGTGGACGTGCGCGACACCGGCCGCGGCATCGCGCCGGAGCACGTGCGCCGCATCTTCGACCCGTTCTTCACCACCAAGGCGCCCGGCCAGGGCACCGGCCTGGGCCTGTCCATCTGCGACACCATCGTGCGCGCGCTGGGCGGCAGCATCAGCGTGGACTCCGCGCCGGGCCACGGCGCCACCTTCCACGTGGCCCTGCACCCCGCCGTGCGCACCGCGCCCGTGGTCTGACGTCCGCGCCGGAAGCAGGCCGCCGGGCCGCTGCCGCGCAGTGGACTGAAACCGCCACGCTCCCATGTTCGAGTGTGGTGCGTCGGACGGCCTGTCCTCGCGCGCACTGTCTTCTTCGGGGCGATGGGTCCACCCTGGGGCCCTCCCCCATGCTGACGGGCCGACTTTCGCTCCCGGCGGCGCCTGCCTGAAGGCCCTGCTGGGGATCCTGGAGGATGCCATGCGCCCGCTGACCGCTCGCCTCGCCCCCTTGCTCGGGCTGCTGCTGGGCAGCGTGCTGACCGTGGGCCCGACCCATGCGGGCCTGCTGCCCGAAGCCGGGGCGTCGGAGGCCATGACGGCGCAAGCCGTGACGGAGGACGCCTGTGCGGGCTCCTCGCGCTTCCTCCTGGGCACGGCGCGCTCCGACATCACCGGCCCCGCGGCGGAGGTGGGGATGATGGGCTACGCGCAGGTGGCGCAGAAGACGGAGGGCATCCACCTGCGGCTGTACTCGCGCGCGTTCGTCATTGCCTCGCCGTGCAACGGCCGCCGCGTGGCCTTCGTGAGCGCGGACCTGGGCGAGCTGTTCCAGGCGGTGAAGCAGCAGGTGGTGGAGCGGCTGCGCGCGAAGCTGGGGGACGTGTACTCCGACGACAACGTGGTCCTGAGCGCCACGCACACGCACGCGGGGGTGGGCGGCTTCAGCCACTACACGCTCTACAACCTGACCACCTTCGGCTTCGTGCCGCAGAACTTCGAGGCCATCGTCTCCGGCATCGTGGACTCCATCCTCCGCGCCAACGCGCGGCTGGCCGAGGGCTCGCTGCGCCTGGCCTCGGGCGACTTGAGGGGCGCGAGCGTCAACCGCTCCCCAAACGCCTACCTGCGAAACCCCGCGTCCGAGCGCGCTCGCTACCCGGACGACGTCGACCCGCGCATGACGCTGCTGCGGCTGACGCGCGCGGACGGGCACGAGCTGGGCCTCGTCAACTGGTTCGCCGTGCACGGCACGTCCTTTGGCAACACCAACACCTTCATCAGCGGTGACAACAAGGGGCTGGCGTCGCGCTACTTCGAGGCGGGGGAGGGCGGGCTCACCCCAGGAGGTCCGGACACCTTCGTCGCGGCCTTCGCCAACGCGAACGAGGGCGACGTCACGCCCAACATCCTGGGCGGGACGAACGGCGGCGGCGCGAACGACTTCGAGGACGCGGAGCTGTCCGCGCGCAAGCAGTACGACTTCGCCGCGCACCTGTGGGCCACCGCCGCGATGCCGCTCCTGGGCGGCGTGGACTACCGGCACACCTACGTGAAGATGGACGCGGTGGACGTGGCGCCCGCGCTCACGGACGGCGAGCCCCACCGCACGTGTCCGGCGGCCATCGGCGTGTCGATGCTGGCGGGCGCGGAGGACGGGCCCGGCTTCGGCGCGGAGGGCGCCACGTGCGAGTCCGTGCACGACCTGTGGAGCCAGTTCACCTGCGCGGTGGTGACGACGCCCTGTCAGGCGGAGAAGCCCATCGTGCTGGAGATGGGCAGCATGAAGCCCTACCCGTGGTCCCCGGAGGTGCTGCCCCTGCAGCTGGTGACGGTGGGTCCGCTGGCGCTGGTGGCCGTGCCCTTCGAGGTGACCACCATGGCGGGCAGGCGCCTGCGCGACACGGTGCTCGCGCAGTTGCAGGGCACGGGCGTGACGGACGTGGTCATCGCCGGGCTCTCCAACGCCTACTCGGGCTACGTGGCCACGCGTGAGGAGTACGCGCGCCAGGACTACGAGGGCGCGTCCACGCACTTCGGCCCGTGGACGCTGGCGGCGCTGCAGCAGTCCTTCACGGGGCTCGCCGGGGCGCTGCGCGACGGGACGCCCGTGCCGCCGGGCCCGACGCCGCGCGACCTGCGAGGCGCGGTGGTGGGGCTGCAGCCCGGCGTGGTGTTCGACGACAAGCTCCTGTGGGTGGACTTCGGCGACATCGTCGCGGAGGCGAAGCCCTCCTACGCCCGGGGCGAGACGGCGAGCGCCACCTTCTGGGCGGGGCATCCGCGCAACAACCTCAAGCAGGGCGGCACGTACCTGCGCGTGCAGCGGCGCCTGCCGGATGGGACGTGGCGGGACGTGGCGCACGATGGAGAGGGCGGCGCGCTGTACCACTGGCAGCGCGAGTACTGCGTGCCCACGCTCGCGTGCTCGCAGGTGCGCATCGACTGGCCCATCCCCGCGGACGCGGCGCCGGGCACCTACCGGTTGGTGCACGAGGGCCACTGGAAGTCCGGCTGGGACGGGCGCGTGCACCCCTACTCGGGGAACTCGCGCCCCTTCACCGTGCGGTAGCGGGCCCGAGGCCCGGCGTCAGTCGCAGCTGCCGTCGGGGTTGCACTTCTTGTCGCACTTCTTGCACGCCTGGCCGCTCTTGCCGCACTCGTTCTTGTCCGTGCCGATGACGCAGGCGTTGTTCATGCAGCAGCCCGCGCAGGTGGACGGGTCGCAGCGGCACTGGCCGCTCACGCACGCGAGGCCCGGGCCGCACGCGTTGCCGAGGCCGCAGCGGCACTGGCCCCCGAAGCACAGGCTCGCGTTCTTGCCGCACGCCGGACCGTTGCCGCAGGCGCAGGTGCCCTGGGCCGTGCAGGTGTCGGCCTTCTGCTCGGTGCAGTCCGAGCACGCCACGCCGCCCACGCCACAGGTGCGGGCCGTGCGGTCCGCGCACACGCCGTCCCGGCAGCAGCCGTCACGGCAGCCCAGGCAGAAGGTGCCGGGGCCCGCATCCGGGGTGCCGCCATCGCCCGTGCCGCCGTCCGGGAGCGGGTCGGAGGACAGCCGCACGGTGACCTCCACCTCGTAGCCGTCGCGCACGGTGGCGGTGGCCTCGCCGGTGGCGAGCACGGCGCCGTCGCGCAGGCCCTCCACGCGGACGGTGGCCTGGGCGCCGTCGGCGGCATCGTGCAGGAGGACGCGGAAGCTCTCGCCGCTCTGGAGGGCGCGCTCCGCGGTCTCCGGCAGCATCGTGGTGGGCACGTCCATGCCGCCCGCCACGGTGCCGGAGACGCGCAGCTGGGTGAGGTTGAGCGCGGGCTCGAACTCGGTGGTGACGTAGAGCGCGGTGCCGGCCGCGGCGGCGGGGTCGCGGCAGGACGCCAGCGCCACGAGTGTCAGGAGGCCACTGGTCAGGAAGAACCGGACGAGGGCCCGGAGGGGTGTCGCGCCTGCGGAGATCATGATGTCGCCCAGGGTAGCGGCTCCCCATCAGCACGCAGCGGGCATGCGCGGCAGGGCGTTGGGCAGCGGACGCTCATACGGGGTGTCCTGTGTGATCATCGACCGCGCTTCTCGCGTGGCGTCGGGGAGCGGAAGGTCGCAGCATGGAGGGCGCGCGATTCCGGGAGGCGGCACCGCATGGTGGTCATCGTGATGGGCGTTTCAGGCACCGGAAAGTCCACGGTGGGACGGGCGCTCGCGGACCGGCTGGGCTGGTCCTTCGTGGACGCGGACGACCTGCACTCGCCGGAGAACCGCCAGAAGATGGCCGCCGGCACGCCGCTGACGGACGCGGACCGGCAGCCCTGGCTGGTGCTCCTGCGCGCGCGGATGGAGAAGGCGCTCACCCACGGCGAGGACCTGGTGCTGGCGTTCTCCGCGCTCAAGAGCGCCTACCGCGACCGGCTCTCCGTGGACCGCGAGCGCGAGCGGTGGGTGTACCTGCACGCCCCCGCGGACGTCATCCAGTCCCGGCTCCGGCAGCGCGTGGGGCACTTCATGCCGCCCGTGCTGCTGGCCAGCCAGTTGGGCACCCTGGAGCCGCCGGAAGACGCGCTGTCCGTGGACGTGACGCCGCCGCCGGACGTGGTGGTGGGGCGCATCCTGGACGGGCTGGGGCTGAAGGCCGGCGCGCCCCGGACGTAGGACCTTCCCGCTTTTCAGCCCACGGGTTCGACGGTGGCGCCCAGGCGCTCCAGCAACTCGCGGTACCACGCGAACGCGCGGGCCGAGCGGTCGCCCAGCTCGCGCGTGCCCCACACGAGCGTGAGCGTGCGGCGCGTGGTGGCGTCCGTCTTGGTGCGCTGCGCGTCCTTCACCGCGTTGGCGCACGGGCCTTGCGCGTCGAAGAGGCACAGCAGGCCTTCCAGGTCGATCTCCTGCCCGGAGGCGTTGAAGACGTAGCGGTCGCCCTGGATGGCGGTGGCGACGCGGAACGGGGCCTGCGCGCGGTCCAGGTCCACGACGCTGATGGGCAGGCCGCTGTGCAGCGACACGGCGTTGCACGCATCCACCGCGGCGTTGATGGTGTCGAGCGTGCCGTCCGCCGAAGCGCGCACGAGGTACTCGGACGCGGGCTTGCCCCGGCCGGTGGGCTTGTAGCCGCCGTGGCGGAGCAGGTCCCGCACCGCGCCGCGCACGGCGTCGTCGCTCTGGAGGGGCGCGGTGGCGCCGGGCTTGAGCAGGGCCTTCAGCCACTCGGGCGCGGGCAGGTCTCCCAGGGGAGCCGGGAAGGAAGAGGTGAAGGCGACGAGGTCGAGGAGGGGATGGGGGTCGACGGTCAGCACGGCGGCACTCTATGCTTTGCGGCGACCTCCATGCCCACGCTCATCAAGAAGCCCACCCGTGTGACAGCGGTGGGCAACAAGCCGAAGCTCATCGACGAGTACGTCGGCCGGATGAACTCGAAGACGCAGAACATCAGCGTCGCGCACATGCGCAGCCCGGGCGGGTGGGAGGAGCCGGGACAGACGCCGGAGTTCCGGGAAATCACCCTGGTGCTCGCCGGCACGCTGCGGGTGGAGCACAAGGGCGGGGTGCTGGACGTGCACGCCGGCCAGACGGTGATGTGCGAGCCGGGCGAGTGGGTCCGCTACAGCACCCCCGACGAGGAGGGCGCGGAGTACGTGGCCATCTGCACCCCGGCGTTCTCCCCGGGCACGGTGCACCGCGACTCCTGAAGCTGGCCTTCCGGCAGGGCGGAATCCCGGACGGGGGCCTGCCTGCCTGGCCGGGTGCAAGGAGTCGGGGGCTCCGGGGGTTCGGAAGCATCCATCTGGGGGGCAGGTCGTGGCATAAGGGCGCGCCGCCTGATTCCCGGGCCTCCGGTACGCACATGATCCGTCTCGACAACATCGGCAAGCAGCACGGGCAGCAGCTCCTCTTCGTGGAGGCTTCGGCTGCGCTTCACAAGGGTGAAAAGGTGGGCCTGGTCGGCCCGAACGGCGCGGGCAAGACGACGCTGTTCCGGATGATGACCGGCCAGGAGTACCCGGACGAGGGCCAGGTCTCCATCGACCGGGGCGTCACCATTGGCTACTTCAGCCAGGACGTGGGGGAGATGAACGGCCGCAGCGCGGTGTCCGAGGTCATGGACGGCGCGGGCCCGGTCAGCACCGTCGCCGCGGAGATGAAGGCGCTGGAGGCCGCCATGGGGGACCCCGACCAGGCGGACAACATGGAGAAGCTGGTCGAGCGCTACGGCAT